>JAFGIO010000007.1 GCA_016929555.1 Deltaproteobacteria bacterium
AGGCAGGTGAAGGTCTGCTGCATGCGCTTGATATTGAGATAGAAATTGATGCCGTGCAAACGGTGCGCCTTCTTCTGCGCCTCTGGATCGTCGTCGGACGGCCGAGGTCCGGTCACGAAGGCGTTGAGGTCCAGTCCCGCCGTGAAATGGGGGCCCGTCGAGGAGATGACCACAACCCTCGCCCGGGCGTTTCCGTCGATATCCCCGATGATTTCCGGAAGCTCGTCCCAGAAATCCGGGTTCATGCTGTTTCGCTTTTCCGGCCGGTTGAGAACGATGTGGGCAATGCGGTCTTCTACGGTGACTTTAAAGCAGTTGTAACTCATAGATCTACCTCCTGGGTATATAATTAGGAATTGCTTTTCTGTGATCTAAGCGGAAAACGCCTCATCGGTGCGCCTTTTCCCATGGCCTTACTGCCGGCTCCGCCACTCGTGCCAGTGCGCCAGGGCCGCCAGCGACCGGGCCGCCCGGGAGGCGTCGGCGTAAACGGGAATGCCACGGCCGGCGTAATAATTGTATTCCTCCGGTATATGCTGCGGCAGGGACGTCTGGGCGGTGACGAGGGGCTTGTCCAGGGTTTTCACGACCTCGGCGATGCCCTCGCGGAAGCCGGGGATATCCGTGCCGATAAGGAGCACCATGTCCACCCGGGGATCGGCGGCGACGATGGCGGTAGCTTGGGCCGGTATTTCCGGGTTCACGAGGATGGCCGGACCCATATCGACGGGATTTCCCAGGGCGGTGCCCACGGAAGGGATGAAGGTGGAGAGCTGCCGCCGCGTTTCCTCTGAAAGGCCGACGACCTGCAGCCCATGATCCGCACACGTGTCGGCGGCGCCTACGCCGATGCCTCCAGGTCCCGAAAGGATGGCTACCCTTCGGCCTCGGGGCGGGGGGAGGTAGTGGAAGGCGATGAGATCGTCGATCATTTCCTCCTGGCTCCGAACGACCACGATGCCCGCCTGTCGGAACATCCCTTCCCAGATCTCCCGCGAGCCGGCCAGCGACCCCGTGTGGCTGGAGGCGGCCCTGGCGCCGCTTTCGGTGATGCCCGTTTTCCACACAATGATGGGCTTGCGCCGGCTGATTTTCTTGGCCGCTTCGATGTAAGGGGTCCCGTTCCTCACGCCCTCGAGATAGGAGACGATGATCTCCGTATCGGCATCCTGGCCCAGGTATTCCAGGAAATCGACGGCCGTCAGGTCGCTTTCGTTGCCGCTGCTGACGAGCTTGCTGAATCCGAAGCCCAGGGCCGTCCCCACGATGGTGAGGTTGTCGAGAAAGGAGCCGCTCTGGGAGACTCCGCCCACGCGGCCGCAGGGGGCCTCCACCTTTTCCATCAGGACCTTGGGGAAGGAGGCGATCTTGGAGGCGGGACAGTAAAAACCGAGACCGTTGGGGCCGATGAGCCTCATCCCCGCGCGGCGGGCGATTCCCACGATCTCCTCCTGCAGTTGAAGCCCCTCTTCGCCCTGCTCGCCAAAACCTGCGCTGAAGATAACCGCCCCGGCGACGCCCTTGCGGGCGCACTCTTCCACCGTTTGGCGAACGGCGGCCGTTGGCAGCAGGATGATCGCAAGATCCACCGGTCCTTCGATGTCGCTCACCGTGGGGTAGGCCCGCAGCCCGAAGATGGTTTGTTCCTTTGGATTCACCGGGTAGAGGGGGGTGTACCCCATGCGGATGATCCCTTCCGTAAAGACGGCTCCCATCTTGCCGGGCGTGCTGGAAGCGCCGATTAGGGCCAGGCCGCGGGGGAAGAACATGCGGTCCAGGCTTGTTTTCGTTTCATGGTTCATCAAATATGCTCCTTCGGTCGTATTGTCGTATCGATTTTACGGCCTTGCCTGTCGACGGCCTCGTCGTCATTTTGATCCGGCCTTGTCGTGGATGCTCCACATATCTTCGTCGGTGAAGCAGCGCTCCGTTTCATCCGGTTTCATGGCGTCCCGCTCGGGGAGCCTCCGATCGTAGGGCTGCTTCAGGACCTCTTCGAAATACTCGTGCTGGATGAGCAGGTTCATGATCTCGCTCGTTCCGGTCCAGATCATGGAGAGCCGGGTATCTCTCAGCGATCGTTCGATGGGATAGACATCGGTGTAGCCGATGCCTCCCATGACCTGCATGGCGTTGTTGACCACATCCCAGCCGGCCTTTGTTGCGAATTTCTTGGCCTCGCTCACCAGGCGGCGGACATTGGGATACTTTTCATCGATGGCCCGCGCCGCCATGTAGACGATACCCCGGGCCGCGTCCAATTGGGTGATGGAGTCGGCCAGCATGAAGCTCACGGCCTGGAAATGCCGGATGAGCTTGCCGAAGGCGGCCCGGCGATTGGAATAGCGCAGGGCCACGTCCAGGGCGCCCCAGGCTCCCAGGCAGCCGGCTGCCGAGGTCATCCGTTCGGGGATCATCATCTGGTTGAAGCAGAGGGCCCCGTTGTGGAGCCCGCCGATGCAGTTCTCTTTCGGAACGGCTACATTCCGGAACACGAGCCGGCCTGTCCCGCCTCCCCGGCAGCCCAACAGGCCGTACTGATACTCCACCGATACCCCGGGACCCTTGTCCACAATGATCAGGCTGATCCGGTTGTACTTGTGGGCGTCGGGCTCGAAGTTGGTTTTGCAGTAAACGAGGAAAAAATCGGCCCCTTCGGCCCCCACGACAAAGCGCTTCTGGCCGTTCAGGATGAAGCGGTCTCCCTCCAGGACCGCCCTCGTCGTGGCGCCGAAAAAGTCGGATCCCCCGCGGGGCTCGGTCAGCGCCTCGGCGGAAACCAGTTTTCCCTCCAGCATGGGGCGCAGGTACTTTTCCTTCTGGGAATCCGTGCCGAATTTGTCGAAGGCCTCGCCGACGATGGAAGGCATGGAAAAAGCGCATCCGAGGGCCATGCCCAGACAGCCGATCTCCTCCAGGGCCGCCGCCTCGGCGACCCAGCTCATTCCGCGGCCGCCCCACTCTTTGGGAAAGCGCAGGCCCAAAAGCTTATGTCGGGCGAGGTTCTCCACGTACTGCCGGGGATAGGTTATCTCGTCCTTGTCCAGTGTTCTGAGAAAATCAGGGGCAACCTCTTCGCGGACAAAACGCCTCACCTCGTCCCGAAGCTTCCCCTCTTCCGGGGTCAGCAAAAAATCATACATAATCCGCCTCCCTTGTCATCGTGGTCGATGCATTTTCATCGACGGCGGCCTATTCCGGTATGGAAGGCCGGTCCGCCGTTAGGAGTTCCCGAAGGCCAGATAGCCTTCGCTGACGGCCTTTTGTCCCTGCGCGTTGTATACCAGGAAGAACAGTTCCACGCGACCCTCCCGCTGGACACGTTCCGACAGCCGAACGCGGATCTCGCTGCCGGGGATCACCATGCCCGTGAAACGGCAGGCGATGGTCTCGACGGACCGAGACTCGCCGGCCGCCTCCCGATTGATCAATTCCCGCACGGCCAGAGCCAGCGTCGCCGTTCCCTGGAGGATGGTGCCCGGCAGGCCCACATCATGAGCGAATTTGACGGAGGTATGGATGGGGAAGTAGATATCGGCGCAGCCGTCGTAAAGGTAGGGCAGCATCCTGTCGATGGGCAGCACCGTTTCCCACAGGGGATTTTTCGCCTCGATCCAGGGCGGCTTCCCGGGGAGCCGCTCCTTTCCCCTGCCTTCATCGGAACAGGCCACGCCCCGCATTAGACCACCGATGTGCTCCGTGAAGACCGCCTTCCCGTCGCCGTCGACGGCCTCGAAACGCAGGACCGTCAGGGTTCCTGACCGGTGGGGCGTGATGGCCGCAAGGCGGCCCTGAACCGTAATGGCGTCGCCCGGCCGGATGGGGCGGTGGATCTCGAGGTGCTCCGTGTAGTGTACCTGTGTTGCCAGTGTTTCCATCGGGAAATCATCCGACTCGATGAACTCCCAGATCCTCTCGGAAATGGGCCAGGTGACGGCCACGCAGAACATGGGATGGGCAACGACGCCCCCGGGACGCTCATCGTCGAAATAGAGAGGATTTTCATCTCCGAGGGCTGCGGCGTAATTCATCATGTGCCGCCAGGAGACGTTGCACTGAAGGGGTCTCAGGGGTGTGCCGGCGAAGCTTGAACTGATATCCATGAGGGTCCTTTCCGGTTTCGGCGTTACGCATTCGATCTGCGGCGCCTCATTGCTGATGGACGAGGCGCAGGCCGGCTGCGGGCGCCTTGAAGCAGGGTATCGTCGTCGAATCGATGCAGCCGATAAAGGCGGTCTTCCGCTCCTCCCAGCCGAAGCAGATATTGGACGGTTGCTTCAGGATCTCTCCCCGGGGATCTTCGAGGACCATGACCAGCTCCTGCTTCGGTGTCAGGAGGCCGATGGCGTTCCACGTCGGAAAGGCGATCCAGAGATTTCCATCCTCATCGAAGGCGATGCCGTCGGGGAAACCGCGTTTTCCCAAAAAATCGGGTCCATAGACTTCCCTCTCATAGAGAGAACCGTCGTCGTCGATTTTATAGCGGAGGATTCTCCTTTTCATGGTTTCGGCGACGTACAGGCGGGACTCGTCCCGATCGAGGGCAACCCCGTTGGCAAAAAAGATCTCTTCGGCGACGATCCGGGCGACGCCTTTCTCAAGGAGCACGATGGAGCCGTCCGGGGCGGGCTGCCCGAGGGCCGATTCGACGTCGGCGCGGCTCGTGGAGTTGGATACCCAGAGGCGCTCTTTGGAATCGAGAAAGGGAAAATTTGGGGCAGGGATCCTCCGCCCCCCCGCTTCCCGGATCAAGACCCGATGGCTGCCGTCTGCGGCGAGAGACTGAACCTCACCCAATCCGATGTTGGCGACGATGCAGTTTCCCGACCGATCGATGCAGATGCCGTTGGGAACGCCGCCCAGGGAGCCCCAGAAGGTCGTCTTTCCGTCCGTGTTGATCCGGCAGCAGCCCCCCCGCATATCGGCGGTGTAAAGGGTGCCGTCATCGGCGGCCATGATGCCTTCCGGCCGCTGCAGCCCCGTACCGATCGTCCTGATGTCTGACAGGTTGATTTTCAAGGGAACACCCCCTTATCGACAGGCGATGTGTTGATCGACATAGAAAAGGCTCGGCGCCTTAGATCGGCAAGGTCCGCCTTCGCCTGAGGCAGTATAAGAAAAAGCCCCCCGCATGTCAAAAAAGAAATCGTGTCGGCTTTCCCCTCAGCAACGCCGTGCCGTCCATGGCGGATCATGACGCGGAATCGCTGAACCTTCGGAGGTTGAGGGCACCGCCCGCTATGACCATGTCTTTTTGACGCTCCGTGAGTTCGCAGGTCGTGATGAAGGCAGTCCCCTTTGTAATGTTCTTTACGGTGATGGGTTTACCCGTCCGAATGTGGCTGACGACAGCGTCGATGACGACCCAGTCGCCCCGGTCGATCCTGCTGTAGTCGTTTCCATCCTGGAAGACAAGGGGAAGGATGCCGAAGTTGATGAGGTTGGCCGCATGGATTCTCTCGAAGGACAGGGCGATGACCGCCTTGACTCCAAGATACATGGGACAGATGGCGGCATGTTCCCTCGAGGAACCCTGGCCGTAGGACAGCCCCGCGACGATGATGTTGTGCCTGCCCTCGTCGCGGATTTGCTTTGCCCTCAGGGCGAACTGCTTGTCCAGATGTTCGAAAACGAACTCGGCGTATATCGGGATATTGGATCGGTATTTCATGCGTTCGCCGGCGGGGATGATGTGGTCCGTGGTGACCTTGTCGCCAACCCGGATCGTCACTTCTCCCGAGATGCGCTCGGGCAGGGAATCGTTGTGGGGTGGTGCACCGATATTGGGTCCCCTTCTGATCTCTTCGGTTGGTAGAAGCGTCGCCTCGTCGGGCTTGATGAAGAGACTGTCGTCGATGTGAAGGTGCGCCGGCATCTTGATCCGCGGGTAGGGAAGACCCAGCGTCCTCGGGTCGCGGAGCTTTCCGGTGAGAACGGCAGCGGCGGCAACCTCCGGGCTGACCAGATAGACCCCGGCATCCTGCGTTCCGGACCGGCCGTAGAAATTGCGGTTCGAGGTGCGCAGCGAGATGCCTCCCGAGGGCGGGCTCTGGCTGCTGCCGATGCAGAAGCCGCAGGCGTTTTCCATGAGCCTTGCCCCGGAAGCCAAAAGATCGGCGAGGTAACCGTCGCGGGCGAGATTCATCAGGACCTGTCTCGAGCCCGGTGAAACGATGAAGCTTACCGACGGGTGCGCCACCCTGCCCCGGAGGATTGCCGCCACCGTTGCCAGATCCTTGTAGGAGGAGTTTGTGCAGCTGCCGATGCAGACCTGCTGCACCTCGACAGGATCTGCCTCCCGGACCGTGGCGACGTGGTCGGGACTGTGGGGCATCGCCGTCATGGGTTCGAGCCGCCCGAGATCGATCTGCACAACCCGCTCGTAGCGCGCATCCCGATCGGCGGACAATTCGCACCAGTCCTCTTCGCGGCGCTGTGCCCGCAGGAAACGCCTCGTCATGGCATCGCTCGGAAAAACCGATGTCGTCACGCCGCACTCGGCGCCCATATTGGCGATGGTGGCCCGCTCCGGAACCGTCAGGGTCGCTGTGCCGGCGCCACCATATTCAAAGACGCAATCCACGTTTCCCTTGGTCGTGAAGATCTGGAGGACCTTGAGGATCACATCCTTGGCCGAGACCCAGGGGCGGAGTTTGCCGGCGAGGTTGATCCCGACGACCCGGGGTACCGTCAGGTAAAAGGGTTCTCCGGCCATGGCCAGTGCCACGTCGAGACCCCCGGCGCCGATGGCCATCATGGCGAGGGCGCCGCCCATGGGCGTGTGGCTGTCGGAGCCTATCAGGGTACGGCCGGGCCTGCCGAAACGTTCCAGGTGGACCTGATGGCAGATGCCGTTGCCTGCCCTGGACAGTATGATCCCGTAACGCCGAGCCACATCCTGCAGATAGCGGTGGTCATCGGCGTTTTCGAAACCGGTCTGGATCGTGTTGTGATCGATGTAGCTCACCGATAATTCGGTTTTGACCTCTGGAATTCCCATCGATTCGAACTGCAGGTAGGCCATGGTACCCGTTGCGTCCTGTGTGAGCGTCTGATCGATCTGGATGCCGATCTCGGCGCCGGGGGCGAAGGAACCTGAAACAAGGTGGGATTCTATGATCTTTTCGGTCAGAGTCTTGCCCATGGGTGCCTCTTTTTCAATGCCCTTTCTCTTCTGCATCATCCTGCAATGCCGGATTGCATGGGATATTGAAGGGGTTCAATCCTTCGGCAAGAGGATGATGGCGATCCGCCGGTTTTTTGCCCGTCCTTCCGGGGTTTCGTTGTCAGCCACCGGATTGTATTCACTATAGGCGGCCGCCGACAGGATGACCGGATCGATTCCTTCTCCATCATGGCTGAAAGCTCCCGGCTAAGCCTGTCCGTTTCGTCCGCCTTCTTGATGTACTTGCTTTCGGCCACCAAACAACCATTGAGGAACGATATCGAGAAGATCAATACCGTGAGCATCGGCAGCCTTTTATATAAGACGAGCTCGTAAAAAATCGCAAATCACCTTCCCCCTAATCCCCTCCCCTCAAGGGAGGGGAAAGGCACTTTTTAGAAGTTTGTCATATAAGGTGGTGGGCAGGAAATCAATACAAAAAGTGGCCTCAGAGGATACCGTTCCGATATGGATAAGGACCGGCAAAGCGGGGACTGCCCGCGAAAGGGTGAATGGCAATGGAGGATTTTTCGATGGGCATTTCAATCATGCCGAGCGAGGTCTGGGTCAAACCTCGGTTTCCAATTCCTTCAGCCGGACGGCTTTGATGAAACGTTTGTCGTAGTAGGGGGAATCCAAGCTTTCCACCTTGACGCGCCGGTCTCTGGGGGAGGCATGAATGAATTCGTTGTTTCCTATGTAGATCCCCACATGGCCATAAGCGCAGCCCGTGTTGAAAAAGACGAGATCGCCTTCCTCGAGGCTTTCCCTCTCTATGCTTAGACCTACGTGGGCTTGTTCGTAAGCTGTTGCGGGAAGGTCCACGTCGAAGAACTTGTAGATCTTTTTCACAAAGGCCGAACAATCGAGACCCCGAATCGAGTTGCCGCCTGGACGGTAGGGGGCGCCGAGAAAGCCTCTGACGACCTTTACGAAAAGCCTTCTCTCTTCGGGGCTGTTCCATTTTCCGATAAGGTCGGCATTGCCCTCGTCATCCTCTTCGAACTGAATCCAGTAGACGTCATCCTCGTCGAAGGGGCCAAGGTCATCCTCTTCGCTGTATTCGGCGCCGGAAAGGTCCGCTTCTTCTCCGGCGTCATTGCCGACCGGTTCAACCGGTGTCTCGAACCGGGGAGTTGTCAGAACCAGTTTCTGGCCTATCTTGAGGGATCGGCTCCGTATATGGTTCAGTG
>JAFGIO010000230.1 GCA_016929555.1 Deltaproteobacteria bacterium
AAAAAGGCAAGCCTTAGGATGGAACGCTTTACGAAGGCGGGGAATGTCATGATAGTACATGCCTTCGAAATAATCCTGGATCGTTGCGCTGACGGCCTGGAGGTCAGATGCGTTCTCCATGAGTTTTTCCTTTCGTGTTGTTCCCCTTGCAGTCCGAAAAAGTCCAAACAAAATATTGATGCTTTAGAGTCAGAAAGAGCAATCAGAAGCGCAGATGAAAGGTGGCAGGTAAAAACCGATATCAGGCAGCAAAGTCGATGATGTCTCATACTACCGTAATTTAGTCATAGCAAGATAATTCATACCACTGTCTCTTTCAACTACCTTAACGTCTTTAATGGGTACTATCGTTCGATGCAGACAAACCACGGGGGCGACAATTGCCAACTGAAAGCCAGCATCATCGCGGAAAGCCCACTCATGAGGACTTCAGGAAGTCACAAATGACGCCAGTTGTCAGGAAATATGGTTGTCAACATTTGCACATTTCGTCCCATATTCTATAACCTGGCTATGTCATGTACGATAACCCTTTGTTTGAAGTTGGCGCAACGGTCCTTGAATACACCTTTTTTTAGTCTTTTGGTCGCGGGGAGGATTGAAATTTATCGTTCCAGCATCCTGTTTTTGAGGATGGCGTTGGCCAGGGCGGCGAATTCGGGGGCGGAGAGGGTTTCAGCGCGGCGGCGGCCGTCGATGCCGGCCGATTGCAGGACCTCCAGGATGTCCGCCTCCGACAGATCTGGCAGGGCGCCGCTCCGGAGGTTGTTCAGCAGCGTTTTGCGCCTCTTGGCGAAGGCGATCCGGACGATCCTCATGAAGAGATCGGCATCGGCGATCTCGGCGGCGGGCCTTTCGAGAAAATCAATCTTTACAACCGCCGAGGTCACCTTGGGCACGGGATAGAAACAACTGGCGGGCACGGTCAGGACGATGCCCGCCCGGGCGAACATCGCCGCCATGACCGAGGGGATGCCGTAGGCGTCCGTTCCCGGGGCGGCGGTGATCCGCTGGGCCACCTCCTCCTGGAACATGAGGATCAAAGAGGAGATATTCCGCCGGAATTCGAAAAGACGGAAGAGAATCGCTGTGGAAATGCGGTAGGGGACATTGCCGATCACCTTGACCTGTTCCCTGCCGCCTTCGGGATGAATGCCGGAAAAATCGTATTTCAGGGCGTCGGTCTGAACGATTTCGATCTTTTCACTGTTCTCAAACCGCTCTTTCAATACAGCGGCAAGAGAAGGATCGATCTCGAGGGCGATGACCCGGGCACCCAGATTGGCAAGCCTTTCCGTCATGATCCCCAGACCGGCGCCGATTTCGACGATGGTCTCCCCGGGGACGATACCCGCCGTATCGATAATTTTATTCACGATATTCTTGTCCTGAAGAAAGGACTGCCCCAAGCGCTTCCGCGGACGGATTCCATAGTGTCTGATCATCTTCCGTGTGCTTGTCATGGGTGACGATGGTGGCGCCTGTTTCTGACGGCGACGATCAGCCGGTGGGTGATGAAATAGGCGGGGATTGCGAACAGCGGCGCGAGCATGATCCCGCCTGTGAGAAGCGGCAGCACGATCTGCCAGCCCATCTTCGCGATGTTGATCAGGGTGTAGTCGGCAAAGGCCAGCGGGACGGCATGGATTCCCAGCAGGTGTTCTCCAAGTTCGTATTCGATCACGTAGAAGAAGGGAATCGTCAGGGGGTTGGAAATGATCCAGGAGCCAAGGCAGGCCGAGGTTATGTTCTGTTTGAACAGTATCCCCAGTAGAATGATCAGCACCGTATGGAAGGGAATGGTGGGGGTTACGCCTATGAAGACGCCCAGGGACATGCCCAGGGCGATCGGCTTGGGATCGCCCTTCAGGCTGATGAATTTATGGTA
The DNA here is from genome assembly GCA_016929555.1 of Deltaproteobacteria bacterium. Taxonomy (GTDB): domain Bacteria; phylum Desulfobacterota; class Syntrophia; order Syntrophales; family JAFGIO01; genus JAFGIO01. Next base: position 1,889 of record JAFGIO010000230.1, read on the forward strand.
AAACTTTTTTAAAGGATCCTTGATTTTCATCTATGCGGGCATCCCGGCAGGCAGTCTGGAGTAGGCGTTCATTTCCAGGGAGCCGCTTTCTCCCCGTTCGAGCAGATAGGTCCCTGCGACGGCGATCATGGCGGCGTTGTCGGTGCACAGGGCCGGCCGCGGAATATAAATCTCGAAACCGCATCGATCGCATTCCTCCCGGAACCGTTCCCGCAGCCTGCTGTTGGCTGCGACGCCGCCGCACACGACGATCCGGCTCAATCCGGAATTCCCGGCAGCCCGCAGGGTCTTTTCGACCAGCACATCGACGATGGCCTCCTGGTAGCTGGCCGCCACATGGGGCAATTCGCCCTCGCTATAGGGGCATCCCCGCTTCTTGAGGTTGATGAGAAGCGACGTCTTCAAACCGCTGAAGCTGAAATCGAGGCTGTCTTTCATCGCTCTCGGAAAGGCCAGCCAGTCTCTGTTTCCCGCCCGTGCGAGACGGTCGATCACGATGCCCCCGGGATAGCCGATATCGAGCAGCTTGGCAGCCTTGTCGAAGGCTTCGCCGGCTGCGTCGTCTCTGGTTTGTCCCAAAAGTTCGAAGTGGCCGAGGTCCCGAACCCTGTAGATGCTGGTGTGGCCCCCGGAGACCACCAGGGCCGTGAAGGGAAATTCCGGTGTGCGATCCTCCAGGAGCACCGCGGCCACGTGTCCCTCCAGGTGGTTGACCCCCACGAAGGGAATCCCCCGGGCGAAGGCGATGGCCTTGGCGGTGGACAAACCGACCAGCAGCGAACCGACCAGACCCGGCCCCTGGGTCACTGCGATGCCTTCGATGGCGCCGAGGGCGACGCCGGCATCTTCGAGGGCCTGGCAGACCGCCGGTGCGATAGCCTCGATATGCTTGCGCGAGGCGATCTCCGGAACGATGCCGCCGTAGCGGCTGTGGACGTCTATTTGAGAAGAGACGACATTCGATCTCATGATTCTGCCGTCCTGCACGACGGCTGCCGCCGTCTCGTCGCAGGACGATTCTATGCCCAGCACCAGCATTGTCCCGCCGCGATTCAATTAATCTTTTACAAAAAGCGCAAAAGTATATATAGGATTCGACGGTGCTTGTAAATAGCCTTTTCGGTGCATGAGGAGCCCACGGGGAGAGCGTGATGGAGATAACAGCGGACTTTCTGGTTTTAGGCAGCGGTATTGCGGGCTTCAGCTTTGCCATCAAGGCGGCGAAGCTGGGTACGGTGGCCATCGTCACGAAGAAGGAAAGATACGAATCCAACACGAATTACGCCCAGGGCGGCATCGCCGCCGTTTCGGACCAGGCGGACCGTTTCGAGTACCACATCGACGACACCCTTACCTGCGGCTCCGGACTCAGCAAGGAGGACGTCGTCCGCTTCGTCGTCACGGAAGGTCCTGAAAGAATCGATGAACTCGTCAAGTGGGGCGTCGAATTCACCAGAGCCCAGGCTGGAAGCACCGCCGAGTACGACCTCGGCAGGGAGGGCGGCCATTCCATGAGACGGGTACTCCACGCGAAAGACCTGACGGGCAGGGAAATCGAAAGAGCCCTCACCGAAAAAGCCGCCCATGAAAGGAATATCCGGATCTACGAGAACCACATCGCCGTCGATCTCGTCCTGAAATCGGCCGCCCAGGGACAGAGAAAGGGGAACGAGGACCGCTGCCTGGGCGCTTACGTCCTGGATATCGACACCGGCGAGATACACACCTTCCGGGCGAAATACACCGTTCTGGCTACGGGGGGCGCCGGGAAGGTTTATCTGATCACGACCAACCCCGATATCGCCACGGGCGACGGCATCGCCATGGCCTACCGGGCCGGCGCCCTGATCGCCAACATGGAGTTCATCCAGTTTCACCCGACCTGCCTGTACCATCCCGAGGCAAAGGCCTTTCTGATCAGCGAGGCCGTCCGCGGCGAGGGGGGCATCCTGAAGCTGAGAAGCGGTTCGACCTTCATGGAAAAGTACCATCCCATGAAGAGCCTCGCCCCGAGGGACGTCGTGGCCCAGGCCGTCGATACGGAACTGAAAAAGACCGGCGACGAGTACGTTCTGCTCGACATCTCCCACCGCGACCGGGACTTCATCAGGAACCGTTTCCCCAATATCTACGAGAAATGCCTGCAGTTCGGCATAGACATCACCCGCGAGCCGATCTCCGTCGTGCCGGCCGCCCATTATCTCTGCGGCGGCGTTGTCGTCAACGCCGAGGGGGAAACGAGCATCAGGGGGCTCTTCGCCTGCGGCGAGGTCTCCTGCACGGGCCTGCACGGCGCCAACCGCCTTGCCAGCAATTCCCTGCTGGAGGCCGTCGTATTCTCCCATCGGGCTATCCGCAGGATCGAGCAGATCTTTTCCGAACCGGCCGGGGAGGATATCCCGATTCCACCCTGGGATCCGAGGGGGGCCACCGAAAGCGATGAATCGGTCGTCGTCACCAACAACTGGGACGAGATCCGGCGGTGCATGTGGTACTATGTGGGCATCGTCCGGTCCGACAAGAGGCTGGAGCGGGCGGACCGCCGGATCGACCTGATCAGCCGGGAGATCGACGAGTATTACCGGAATTTCATCGTTACCCGCGACCTGGTGGAGCTGCGCAACATCGCCGTTGTCGCGAAGCTCATCGTCACCTGCGCCAGGATGCGAAAGGAGAGCAGGGGGCTCCATTACAATCTCGATTTTCCCGAGAAAGACGACCGCAACTGGCTCAAGGACACGATCATCTCAAGGGAAACCCGCTGAGGAACGTCCGGCGCCCCTGACGGCCTCGATGAAGGTCCGCACCTTTTCGGGGTCCTTTCTGCCCACGGGATTCTCGACGCCGCTGATGACGTCGACACCGTAAGGCTTTACGGCGGCGACGGCCCGCCCGACATTTCCGGCATGCAATCCGCCGGCGAGGATGACGGGAAGCCGCAGGCACTCCCGGATCTTTCTCGCCATTTCCCAATCGACGCTCCGGCCGGTCCCCGCAGGCCGGTCGCCGCTCGCCGAATCCAGCAGAAGGGCATCTACACCCGCGGCTTCGATCAACCTGGCGGCATCGAGGGGGTCCTCGCAGGGGGAGTTGAACCGCCCCGTCTCGACGGAAAAGCGCAGGGCCTTGATCACCTGCACGCCGAGCCCCTTGAGGGCGGCGGCGATGTTTTCCGTCACGGCGGGCGGCTCGCTGCCGTGCAACTGGACGGCATGGGGCTTCAGGAGATCGGCCAGTTCGAAGACCGCTGCCGGATCATCTCCGACGACGATCACCCGCGAGACGAAGGGGGGCACGCCGCGCATCAGAGTCCGGGCGGTATGCCTGTCGAGATTCCAGGGCACATCGATCGGGTACTCCACGACGAAGCCAAGGGCGTGAACGCCAAGGGCGACGCACAGGCGGATGTCTTCCTCCGACATCAGGCCGCAGATCTTGATGCGCGTCATGGGGGCCACCCCACCGAGACCATCTCGGCAATCAAATCGGTCATGCCTTTTGCCTTCAAAATCGCCGTTCCGACCAGGACGGCGTCGGCGCCGCTCCTTCCTGCCCGCCGCACGTCCTCGGGGGTGCCGATGGCGCTTTCGCTGATCAGGGGCCTGCCGCCCCTGGCGAGGCGGGCAAGCG
>JAFGIO010000231.1 GCA_016929555.1 Deltaproteobacteria bacterium
CGATCGAGGAATGGCTGATCGGCGATCCCAACAGCGAAACGCTCAACAAAATCCGGGAATTGAAAAAGGGAACTCTCCTAATGCGCCGGTACGTGTGGCCGCTGCGCGAGGTCATCAACAACCTCGAAAGGTCGGAATCGATTCTGATCCGGGACGACACGGACATATACTTCAAAGACCTTTACGACCACGCGATTCAGGTGATCGATACGACAGAGACCTATCGCGAGACCCTTTCGGGCATGCTCGACATCTACCTCTCCAATCAGAGCAACAAAATGAACCAGGTCATGAAAATGCTCACGATCTTCGCCACCATCTTCATGCCCCTGACCTTTCTGGCTGGGATCTATGGGATGAACTTCGAGTATATGCCCGAACTGAAATGGCGTTTCGGATACCCCACGGTCTGGCTCTTTATCTTGATTATCGCCGTCACGATGTTTATATACTTCCGCAGGAAGAAATGGCTCTGACGGAAAAGTGGAGCGAGGAAAATCGATTTTAGCTTTAAATACGGTCACAAATCGGATACACTCCCCATCGATGCCATGGACCGTTGACCAAAACGAGAGACAATAATATAGGAGGTACAACAGGATGGGTGCTTTTGATGCAAGCGATATCGTTTCCTTTGCAGTGAGAATCGAGGAGAATGGCATGAATTTTTACCGGTACGCCGTTCAGATTTCCAAAGACGAAGACGCGAAAAAGATCTTCAGCCAGCTCGCCGACGAGGAGGCAAAACATAAGAGGATTTTCGAGAAGATCTTTGCCGCCATGGAGAAGCAAACCCTCCCCGAGGGCTACGAAGGGGAGTACGCCGCCTATCTCCACAACTACGTGGACAACAATGTGATCTTTACAAAGGAGGTCATGGACCAGGAACTGGCGAAGGTCAAAGACACCCTTTCGGCCCTCGATTTCGCGCTGCGCCGGGAAATGGATTCCATTCTCTATTACCACGAGATCAAGAGTCTGGTCCCACCGCACGAACACGGGACCATTGAAGAGGTCATCGCCGAGGAAAGGCGGCACTTCGCGAAGCTCTCGGCGATAAAGGAGCGTTACGCCAAATGAGGGGATCGTCCCGCCGGGCACCCTTCTCCCGCCAGGGGAGGACCACAGGACGGCTCGACATAGTGTTACATCTCGACGATCTCGAAAAAAGTTGAAGAGCAAGACTTCATTGTTTGAAGCCGTACTTTTTCAATTTGTAGCGCAGCATGCGCTCGCTGATGCCTAAAAGCTCGGCGGCCTTTGTCTGAAGGTCCCCCGCCTTTTCCATGGCCTCGCTGATCAGTTTCCGCTCCAGGTCCTCGACGGACCCCCTGAGCAATCCCTCGTCCTGGACCCGGTCCTGAGGGGGGGGCGACACTTCCCGCCGGAAGGGCAGATCCTCCTGGGAGATCACGGATCCCCTGCAGATCACGACGGCCCGCTCGATGATGTTTTCCAATTCCCTGACGTTGCCCGGATAGTCGTACTTCATCAGCATGTCCCGGGCCTCGCTGCTCATGCCGCTGATCTCCTTGACGTTTTCAGATGCGAACCGGCCGAGGAAGTGATCGACCAGAACGGGAATGTCATCGCGCCGCTCCCGCAGCGGCGGTATCGCCATGGTCACTACGTTGAGCCGATAGAAAAGGTCCTCCCTGAAGGCGCCTTCCCGAACTCTGGCTTCCAGATCCCTGTTTGTCGCACTGATGATGCGCACATCAGAATGAAGGGTCTGGTTGCCTCCGAGACGCTGAAATTCCCTGTCCTGAAGGAAACGCAAAAGTTTTACCTGAACGGTGGGTGACAGTTCACCGATCTCGTCTAGAAACAACGTCCCCCCGTCGGCCTCCTCGAACCTGCCGATCCTTCTTGTTATGGCCCCTGTGAAGGCCCCCTTTTCATGGCCGAAAAGCTCGCTTTCCAATAGGTTTTCATGGAGGGCGCCGCAGTTCACGGCAATAATCGGCCCGGCCGAGCGGGCGCTCAGATTGTGGATCAAACGGGCCAGAAGTTCCTTGCCTGTGCCGCTCTCGCCCTGAATGAGCACGGTGGCCCGGCTGGCCGCAACCCGCGCCGCCAAGTTGATCAAGGCCCCCATCTGTTCGCTTTTATAGATGATCCTGTCCGCCGTCACGGCCCGTTCCCCAAGCCGCTCCCGAAGGATCTCGTTTTCCCGCAGAAGGACCCTTCGCTCGGCGACTCGCTCCACCTGCATCAACAGATCGTCGAATTCGATAGGCTTGGTGATATAGTCGATGGCGCCGGCCTTCATGGCCTCCACGGCCGTTTCGATGGTCCCGTAGGCGGTGATGATCACCACATCGATCTCCGGATTGAGCTGCTTCACCTCACGGAGCACCTCCATCCCGTCCATGCCCGGCATCTTGTAATCGAGAAGGATAAGATCGTAATGACCCTCGCGGACCGCCCGCACTGCCTCGACACCATTGTCCGCCTCACCGACCCAGTGGCCCTCCTTGCGCAGGAAATCCCGAAGCATCTCGCGTTGCGATTGCCCGTCCTCCACAACCAGGATGTTCAATTTCCTCATGGAGAAATGCCCTCCGGTTTCTGGCCTTTCCTGTCCTTCCCCCGTTCCCTGGGCAGGAGAATTTCAAAGGTCGTCCCGGCGCCGGGCCGGCTCTCGACACGGATCACGCCTCCATGACCGCGGACGATCTCGTGGGCGAGGGGCAGGCCGAGGCCGAGGCCTTTTTCCTTTGTCGTATATTCGGGGCTGAAAATCCGTTCGATTTCATCAGGCGTCATTCCGCAACCCGTATCGGCGATTTTGATGCCGAGCCTGTTCTTCTCCGCCGGTTCCACAGAGATGATCAGGGATCCGGAATCCGTCATGGATTCCATGGCATTCTTCACGAAGTTCAGCAGCGCCTGTTGGAGCTTGTCCATATCCATGGGAATGACGGCAGCGTTATCGTTCCAGTGCGTCTGGATGCTGATCCCCCTGGCGGCTGCCTCCTCCCGCACCAGATTGACGATCTTCTGAAGCACCTCCGTCACGGGATAATCCTGTAAATCGAGTCTGCGGCTCTTGGAAAAGGTGAGGAACTCCTCGATGATGCCGTCAAGCCGCCGGATCTCGTCGCGAATGACTCCCGTCAGCGTCTGGAATTCCCTGCTCTTTCCCGGATCGGCGGGCATGAATTCCCGCTTCAGCCTTTGGCTGGCCATGCTGACGGCGTTGAGGGGATTGCGGATTTCATGGGCCACACCGGCAGCGAGCTGTCCCAAGGCGGAAAGCCTCTCGGCCTTGTCGAGCTGTCGTTCCATGTCCAGGATCCCCGCCAGGTGGCGGTTCTGGTTATGGTAAAGCAGCCACATCGACAGAAGGGCAATCAAAACGACCACGGCCATGAAGACGAACATGTAGCGCTCGTTCTCCTTGAGGATCTGATCGGCCTCGCTCCGGTTCAATCCGACCCTGGCGATGCCCGCGATCTGATCGTTCAGATAGAAAGGTGCGGCAATATCCAGGACCTTTTCCCCCTGATAGAGGACCTTGCGGCTCTCTATAGGCCGCGTACCCGCCAAAATCTCGGCCGTGTGAATATCGTTCTCGCGCCACTTCACGGGCACCTGGCCGGCGCTCCCAAGGACCATGCCCTTGCGGTCCATGATGACGAGATAGATGGGTCCCCTTTCTTCACCCAGTTTTTCGATGGCCTTGGTGACGGAAACCCTCGTTCCCCAATAGCGCAAACCGTTTCGATCCAGCGCGATGACAACCGTGCCGCTCCCGTCCCTGCGGCGAAGGGCTATGAAGCCGATCTTCTTCATTCGGCCAAGCTGTGCAAAGAGGTCCAGGGTGATCTGCCTTTTCCCCTCGGCGCCCTGGCCGGCCACCAGATCGGCCGGAAGGGACCGGCTCTGAAACACCACCTGTCCCTTCTTGTTCAAGACCACGACAAGCCAAAGATTCTTTTCTTCGGCGAACTTCCGGAGGTAGGTTTCGCTTAGATGATCGGCCTTCCATTCATCGTCAACTTGGCGGCCCAGAGCGACGAGGGCTGCCAGCAGCGTTTTTTGCGGGGAATCCGCTTCTTCGGCCAGGGGGGCGAAAGCGCTGTCGCCTTCCTGGCGCACCTGGGACATGACTTTCAGGGTCTCTTCCGTCAGGTTCTGGACAACACCGGTAATCTCCAGCCCCCTGGTTTCCATGAGCCCCAACAGGGTCCTGTCGATCCGGTTGATATCCAGGATACCCATGATCAGGATCAAGCCGATGAAGACGGCACAAACAATGGCCAGGGCAATGGGCTGCAGGAAGGGTCTCTCCTCGCGTGAGCCGTATAGCCGAATACCATCCTGCTTCTCAACGTTCTTACCGTTTTTCGTCCGTGTCGGATCCACGATCCGATGACTCCTCCGATTGGAAATCCGCCCTCCAGGGGTCATTTTTCAGGTGACCGCGTCTGAAAGGCAAGGGCTTTTCATTTCGAATCGACGGAACAACGCCGCCTGGTTCGACAATTATGTCGAATCAGAAATACAAAGCAATTAGCTTTTCAACTAGTTGCTTTAATTGAGAAAACGCAAGCAGCTATCCCGTATCGGGCGACAATTCTTGCCTTGGCCGCCTTCCTCCTGTATCAACGATTTCAGCGGGGAAATGCTGAAACACCTTTTATATCGGTTCCTTATACTCTACATGCTCCCGTGGCATGGAATATGCTGATCACTGAGCAAGGGAAATCGTCGGTTAAACAAACGGGCATGTTCAGCCGACAAGAGACACCAAAACTTTTTCCGAAGGATCAATTTCCTTCACCCTCCTGATCAAGGGGAGATCGCAAGATCTCCCCATTTTTTTGTTCTCCCTGCCCAGATTTCTTCCGGAGTTGTCGCCAATAATCTACTCGTTCGCCGATCGTTTTTTCGTATCCCCTGTTCGTGGGGCGATAGAACGTCGTGCCCCGAAGCCGATCGGGCAAGTATTCCTGGGGGACATAGGCGTCCTCATAATCATGGGCGTACTTGTAGTCCTTTCCGTATCCCAGCTCCTTCATCAGCTTCGTGGGCGCATTCCTGATAGGAAGGGGCACGGGCAGGGTTCCCGTTCTGCGGATGGTCTCCATAACCCGGCCATAACCGGCATACAAGGCGTTGCTTTTGGGCGCGGCGGCCAAATAAACCGCCGCCTGGGCGAGTGCCAATTCCCCTTCGGGAGAACCGATAAACTGGAAGGCCTGCATGGCCGCGATGGCCACGCCAAGGGCCTGAGGGTCCGCATTTCCAACGTCTTCAGAAGCGAATCGCACCATGCGGCGGGCGATATAAAGCGGCTCCTCGCCGGCGGCAAGCATGCGGCCCAGCCAGTATAGGGCGGCATCGGGATCGCTTCCACGGAGGCTCTTGTGGAGGGCCGAAATCAGGTTGTAATGTTCCTCTCCCGACTTGTCGTACTGGAGCGCCTTCTTCTGGAGGGCTTTTTCCACGACAGCGCGAGTGATCTCCCTCTCTCCGCCCTCCGACGATGACAAAAGCGACGCTGCCGCCTCGAGATTGTTCAGGGCCGCCCTGGCATCTCCATCGGCGGACCAGACGATGACGTCCAAAGCCTCCGGCCCGATTCTCAGCGACATGCCGCCCAGTCCCCGATCCACGTCCTCGAGGGCGCCTTTGACGATCAGCCGCAGCTCCTCCTCTGAAAAGGGATTGAGGACCATGACCCGGCTGCGCGAGAGCAGAGGCGCGATGACCTCGAAGGAGGGATTCTCGGTGGTGGCTCCGATGAGCGTGATCGCACCGCTTTCCACGTGGGGGAGAAAGGCGTCCTGCTGGGCCTTGTTGAAGCGATGGATCTCGTCGACGAAGAGGATCGTCTTTTTATGATGGTGCCGCCGCTGGAACTGTGCCTCGTCGATGACGGCGCGGATCTCCTTGACCCCTGAAAGAACCGCCGAAAAGCTGGCGAAGTGGGAACGGGTTTCCCGGGCGATGATGTGCGCCAGCGTTGTCTTGCCGGAACCGGGCGGCCCCCAGAAGATCATGGAAAACAGGTCGTCCTGCTCGATGGCGCGACGCAGCAGGCTTCCCGGGGCCAAAAGTTGAGACTGTCCTACGTATTCCTCAAGCGTTCTCGGCCGTATTCTGTCGGCGAGGGGGCGAGGGGAGTCCAATGCAGCCTTGTCTTCCTGCTGATCGAAGAGCTCCATGTCAGTTTCGTTCCGGCTTTACTTGTGCGGATAGGATGTTCATGGCCTCCTTTTCTTCGCCTGCTCGATCAGCTCGATCAGTGTGGCGACCTTGTCCTTGGCCGCCCTGCCGTTGAACCGATCCCAGTCCTCGCCGGACATCGTCCCGCGGAGATAGGCTTCGACGGGGAAGAAGGAGCTCCAGCAGGTGAGGATGCGCGAGCAGGGCAGATCCCCCCCCTCCCGCCTGCAGTACTGGAACGTCACTTCCCCTCCGAGGCGGGGGCAGCGAAGCTCCAGATGGTCATACCTTGTCATGGCTTCATTAGCTCCTTTAGACATCTCCGATTGCCTCAAACCGACCCCTTCTTCCTGCAAAAAAAAGGACAGGAATCCTATGGATCTTCTTAATGAATTTTCCCAAGGCGGTCGAATTATGCCACAGGCCGCCCGCCTTCACAAGCTTTTTCGCCGCGGGCTCCGGCAAGATGGAGATTGCGGAGGTTATGGTCCGAAGGTCTGCCTTCAGACGATGTCCTTTCCCCCTCGAAAGCCATATTCCTATTGACTCCCTTCACGGCCTATGGTCTAAACAGATCGGTCGGGAGGAAACCAGGCCGCCCGATGACCATCAAGATCGAGGTACATTATGAAAATTATCGCCATCAATGGCAGCCCTCACGGGAAGCGCGGGAGCTGCGCCCAATTGGTTCAGCGGATGTTCGCGGCGTGCGAGGCCCAAGGCGCGGAAACGGAGATGATCGCCCTGCAGAGGCGCAGGATCAATTTCTGCGTCGGCTGTGGAAAATGCCTGAGCGAGGGGGTCTGCCCCCAGAAGGACGATGTCCTGGAAATCCAGGACAAGATGCGGGCAGCCGACGGGATCATCTTCGCCAGTCCCGTCTACGTGATGCATGTCACGGGCCAGATGAAGACCTTCATCGACCGCTGCCTCCCCATGGGCCACAGGCCCAGTCTCCAGGGCAAATATGCGGCGGCTGTCTCGGCCTATGCCGGCATCGGGAACATCGACGCCGTGGCCGATTACCTGCTCCATTTCCTCGTCGGCCAGGGCGCCTATCCCGTGGGGAAGGTCTGCGCCTTCACGACGAATATCGCCGTCGGGGAGCAGGACCTCGAAAAGGCAGCCCAGCTCGGCCGGGACATGATCGAGGCGATCCGGCAGAAGAAGACCTTCAACTGGGAAAAGCTCAGGGAGAAAACCAAAGAATTCAAGGAAATGAAGGAATTCATTACGGAGCGGAAGGATTTTGCCAGGGAGGACTACAAATACTGGCAGGAGCGGGGCTGGATCGACGGAAAGAAGCCCTCGTAAAAAACGGGAAACCACATCTTTATTGCCGTCTGATAGATCATGAAACTGAACCAGAAGCAGTTCGACCGGGCGGTCAGGCGGGCTGTCGGCCGCATTCCCAAAGAGATCCGGAACCACCTGGAAAACGTGGTCATCACCGTCCGGAGACGCCCCTCCAGACAGATGCTCGACGAGATGGGGGTGCCTCGAGGCGAGACGCTCCTCGGCCTCTACCAGGGCGATTCCCTGAGGGATCGATCGTTCTTCTCCCCGCCCCCTTTCCCGGACACCATCTTCATCTTCCAGGAACCCCTGGAGGAGATGTGCGACACCCTCGAAGAACTGGAACGGGAGATCGAAATCACCGTCGTGCACGAAGTCGCCCATTTCCTCGGCATCGAGGAAGACCGCCTGGAGGAGTTGGGATACGGGTGAAATCGCTTCATACCGGTGTCTCGGACAACGGCCCTCCCGTTCCGAAGCTTGATTCCCCCTTGCTATTTTTATGACGATACTCTAAAGTGGCCTCCGACTTCTCATGGGGAATCGAATGACTATCTGCGGCAGTCCTTCCCCGTATTCGTTTGGGCATGCAGACGGACCGACCCGTCGTCCGGAAGCATGGGTCGAATCTTTTCAGCTATCGTAGGAGTGGAGTGGTTTATGGACCCCATGAAGCCGCTGCCCGCAATCGTCCCGTTCCGGCAGCGGAGGCACTCACCGAAGGAGGAACTATGAAAAACAAGGTCTTCAACAGCTTTGACGAGGCGGTGGCCGATATTCCCGACGGCGCTTCCATTGTCACGGAATGCTGGGGCACGACCGGCATGTCCCAGAATCTCATCGATGCCCTCGTGAGGAAGGGTACGAAAAACCTGACCCTCATCACCCACAATTTGCTTCCTACCGTACTGAAGTTGGAAGGCATCCCCTCGGCGAACCTGGCGGATCTTCTTCCGCAGCTCAAGAAGATCATCACGCCCGTGGTCGGAATCCAGCAGCTCGGGGCCGGGGCCTTCGTCAAGGACTACGTTGAAAAAGGGCTCGAGGTGGAGCTGACGAGCCATGGCACCCTGGCCTCACGCCTCTACGCCGGCGCCGCCGATCTGGGCGGGATCTACAATCCCGTCGGCGTCGGAACGATCCTGGAGGAAGGCAAGGAAAAACGCGTCATCGACGGCCGCGAATACCTCTTCGAAAAGCCCATCAAGCCTGATTACGCCTTCATCCGTGGCCACAAGGCCGATTTCTACGGCAACCTCGTCTACTGGGGGGTCTACCGGGCGGACCAGCCCGTCATGGCCATGGCCGCCAAATGCACCATTGCCGAAGTGGACGAAATCGTCGAGTTGGGCGGCATCGACCCAGAGCACGTCGTTACGCCGGGCATTTTCGTGGACCGCATCGTCAAGGTTCCCGAAGACGCCATGGGCAGCGTCAAGATCACGAAAGCAGCGATCGGCAAAATCGGGGAGATCGACTTTATCCGCAAGCTGTTGTTCAAATAGAGGAGGCAATACGATGAAAGAAAAACTCGACCGGGAAGTGGTAGCCATGAGAGCGGCCAAGGAACTGAAGGACGGCGATTGCGTCAACCTGGGCATCGGCATTCCCAACCTCTGCGCCAACTACATTCCCGAAGGCGTCCTCGTCGAAACGGAGAACGGCGCCCTGGGCTACGGGCCGCTCGTCATGCAGGACGAAATAGAACTGGCCGATCAGCACTACACCGATGCCGGAGGAAGATACTGGAAGCCCATTCCGGGCATGGCGCTCTTCGATATCGTGACGTCCTTCATCATGATCCGCAGCGGACGTATGATCACCATATTGGGTGGATTGCAGGTTGCCGAAAACGGCGATCTGGCCAACTGGAACACCGGCGGCGGCGCCTTGGGCGGAACGATAGGCGGCGGCATGGATCTGGCCGTCGGCGCGAAAAGGGTCATCGTGACGCTGGAACATACGACCAAGAGCGGCAAGCCCAAAATCGTCAAGGAATGCACCTACCCGCTTACGGCAAAGCGGTGCACCAACACGGTGATCACCGATCTGGCCGTGATCGAGGTGACGCCCGAGGGAATGGTCCTCAAGGAAGTGGCGCCGGGCTGGACCGCCGCGGAAGTCCAGGAGCTGACGGAGCCGAAATTAATCATCGCAAAGGATCTCAAGGAGATCGATCTCGTATAGCGCAGAACCTTCCCGGATGGCCCGGCAATCCGGGCCATCCGGGAGCATCCTTACCGTCCGGGGGAGCAGCGTCCCCCTGATGACCGGTGGAGGGCCGTCATGGCAACGGTGGCGCAGATTCGGGAAAACCCATGGCAGGCATGGAGATCAAAGACGGCAAGGCGAGCGAAATCGTCGAGTACCTCTCCCGGTATCTCTATGGGAAGGACAGCGCCCTGAAGCTGGCCCTGATCACCTTCTACTCCAAGGGACACCTGCTGATCGAAGACCTGCCCGGTCTCGGGAAAACGACGCTGGCCCTGGCGCTGGCCAAGGTCCTGGGGCTCAGCTTCGGCCGGATCCAATGCACCAGCGATCTGCTCCCCAGCGACATTACGGGCCTCTCCATCTACAACAAGAGCTCCGGGGCCTTCGAATTCCACCCCGGTCCCATCTTCAACAACATTGTCCTGGTGGACGAGATCAACCGTGCGACGCCGAAAACCCAAAGCGCCCTGCTCGAGGCCATGGGAGAAAAACAGACGACCATTGAGGGCAAGACCTATCCCCATCCGCAACCCTTTTTCGTGATCGCCACCCAGAATCCTGCGGAGCATTTCGGAACCTTTCCGCTGCCCGAGTCCCAGATGGACCGTTTCATGATGAAGGTCAGCATCGGCTATCCCTCGGCACGGGAAGAAGCGGAAATCCTGAAGCAGGAAAGCAGCCGCGAAACCCTGGAAGATCTTCGGACCGTCATGACCCGCAGCGACGTGATCCATATGCAGGAAGCCATCCAGGAGCGTGTCTTCATCTCCGAAAAGATCCTCTCCTATATTCTGGAAATCGTCAAAACCACTCGAACCCACGAATATATCCGGGCGGGAATCTCGACCCGCGGGGGGCTGGCCATTACCTTCTCCGCCAAGACCAGGGCCTATTTAGCCGGGCGGGATTTTGTGATCCCCGAGGACATCCGCGAGCTTTCGGAATACACCCTGCCCCACCGGATCGTGCTGAAGGAAGAATACGAAAACATCGACAGGGAGGAGTTGGTCAGATCGATAACGGACAGCGTAAAGGTCCCGGCGTAATCCGGATCACCAGGGCGGGATGGCTTTATCTGTCCGTAACGCTCCTGCTCGGCATCGCGGCGATCAACACGGGCAACAACCTGATCTACCTCATCGTGGCGGCCCTGCTGGCCCTTCTGCTCATCTCCGGCCTGTTCGGAAAGCGGAACCTCTCCGGCCTGGACGTGCAGATCCGAATGCCCGAAGAAATCTACGCCGGGACGGAATTTTTGCTGCCCGTCACCCTGATCAACCGAAAGACGTTTCTCCCCGTCTTCCTCATGAGGATCAGGATCGAAGGGGCCGAGGCCTTTTTCCCCTATGTGGACCCCGGGGGACAGTCCACACGATATGTCCCCCTCGCCCTGGCCGACAGGGGCCCCCTCCATGTCGAGCAGCTCGTCATCAGCTCCGTGTTTCCCTTCAACTTCTTCGTTCGCTACGGCAGGATCCAGAAACCGCTGGAAATGGTCGTCTTCCCGAAACCCCTTCGATGCAGCCTATGGAGCCTTTTCGAACGGGAACACCCCAGCCAGGGAGACCGCACGATGAGCAGGCGCGGGGAAGGTTCCGACATTCTTTCCTTTCGGAACTACCTCGTGGGCGATCCCCTGAAGTACATCGACTGGAAGGCCAGCGCCCGCACAGGGACCCTCAAGACCCGGGAATTGGCCGCCCTTTCCTTTCATCCCGTCATTATCGACTTCGACAAGATTCAAATCACGGGCCTGGAGACGAAGCTTTCCTGCCTCACCTTCGTCATTGCAAGCCTGTTCAGGAAAAACATGCCTGTGGGGCTCCGAATCAGGGGACAGCTTTACGGTCCCGGCCTTTCGAAGGGGCACAGGATTCAGATGTTTCGCGAACTGGCCTTCTACGGAAAAGAGAATGAATCGTCAGATCGGCATTGAAAAGACCCTCAAGATCCTGACCTGGGCGGCGGCCCTCACCGGCTTTCTGTCCGTGTTTCCCTATGTCGGTCCCTTCTACGACCTGGGATTTGCCGTTTTGTGTCTCGTTGCCCTTTATGACGACTTCGCCCAGCGGCTGGAGATACCGCGATGGATGCTGAACGGCACGGCCGTCGTCATGGTGATTCTCGGTTTTTTCAGGATGCAATCGGGAAACATCGTCACGCCGGGCATCGAGGTGCTTCTCATCCTGGTGGCGATCAAGTTCCTCGAAAAGCGCCGGGTCAGGGACTACATGCAGATCTATGCCCTGACGCTCTTTTTGCTGGCCGGCTCCTCCCTTCACTCGCTGGACATGATCTTTTTGGTGTACCTGATCGGATTCCTCTTTCTGCTGACGCTTGCCATCATTATCCTGGCCTACTATTCCGAAGACCCCGCCCTGGTTCTCGATCTTGAAACCATCGGCAAGATCTTCGGGAAAGCCCTCTTGATTCCCCTTCTCGTCCTGCCGACGACGGCCTTTCTCTTCGTCATCCTTCCCAGGGCCAGCTATCCCATGTTCAATTTCCTGAATCGGGGCGTCGTAGGCACCAGCGGTTTTACGGACAACGTCAAGCTGGGCGCCGTGTCCCAGATCCAGGAGGACGAGTCCATCGTCCTGCGCGCCGGCATGGAGCGGGTTGAGGACCGCACCCTCTATTGGCGGGGCATCGTCTTCCATGCCTTCGACGGACAGTCCTGGAGCCGGCTCAATCAGGCGGAAGGACAGAAGCCGGCTCCGGGAACGCTGAAGGGCAGGACGGTTCGCTATACCGTCTATCTCGAACCCTTCGAAAACAAGGCCATCTTCACACTGGACAGGCCGGTATGGGTGGGACTGCGCAACGCCATCATGACCGACGACCAGTGCTACGCTCTCCCGCAACCCTTAACCCGGCGCATTCGCTACAACGGCTTTTCGGCCCTCGCTGAGATTCTCCCCGACCCCGAGCCCGATCGATCGGTCTACCTGCGCCTGCCCGAGGGAATCGAAAAGATAGAACGTCTGGTGGACCGTCTCACGGCAGGCCGGGATGCCTGGACTGACGTTTCTGCCATGACCTCCTTTTTCAGGAGCGGCGAATACCGCTATTCCCTGAGGAATCTGCCCCTGTCGAGGAAACCTCTGGAGGATTTCCTCTTTGTCCACAAATATGGAAACTGCGAGTATTTCGCCTCGGCCCTGGCCGTCATGCTCCGGGTGGCCGGCATTCCCTCCCGCGTGGTCGGAGGCTACGTTGGAGGGTATTACAACGAGACCGGAAGGTACTACGCCGTTCCACAGCGCAACGCCCACCTCTGGGTGGAGGCCTACATCGACAACCAGGGCTGGGTGCGCCTGGATCCCACGCCGGCGCTCTTCGCCAATTACACATCCCCCACGGAGCGCGGATTCTTCTTTGCGCTTCGAATCGCCCTGGACAGCATCGAATACTACTGGAACCTCTTCGTCATCAACTACGACCTGCAGACCCAGTTCAACCTCTTCGCCGGCCTGCGATCGGCCCTCCGAAAGCCCCTGACGAAGGGATTGCCCGACTACCGGCGGCTTGCCGCGCCCGCGGCGTCCCTGCTGATCCTTTCCGCCCTGATCTTTCTGTCCTATATCCTTCTGTTCAAACGAAGCCCGCGGGAGGAAAGACTCCTCAAAATTTTTCAGAGGCGGATGGAAAAGCGGGGCCACCTCAGGCCAAACGGCCGGGGTCTCGAGGAGTTTGTCTCGGAACTTCCCGACGAGGCCCTGCGCGAGCGGGCCGGCAGGTTCGTGAGGGCCTTCGAGGAGATCTTCTACCGGGACCGGAAGATGACAGGGCGGGACGCTTCCGCCCTGCGCAAACTTCTGAAGGAGATCTGAATCTCTGCCTTTCCATGTCGCGAATACTGGCTGCTATGATAAATCATACTCACGGCCGATGGCTTGATTCCGCAGGGGAAAAGGGATAAGATAACGGCCGTGTGAAAGAATGCAGGCGGCAGAACAAGGAACAGCAATGCATCCAACCCGAACCATATCGAAGCTTCTTGTCATCGTCATCGCGCTTTTCGCCGTATTTTCGGCGATGCCTGCCGGGGCCTCGATAACCATCGAAGACGAAAAGAAGCTCGGCAGGGAGTTTTATGAAAAGCTGCTGAAGAGCCAGGTCCTGATCGAGGATAACAAAATCAACGGCTATGTCGGCAAGGTCGGCCGACGGATTTTGGAGAGCACGGAAAAGGCGGTCTTCGATTTCCATTTTTTCGTCATCCGAAGCAAGGCGATCAACGCCTTCGCGACACCGGGTGGCTATGTCTACGTAAACCAGGGCCTCGTCACCCTTGTGGAAAACGAGAGCGAACTGGCCGCCGTTTTGGCCCACGAAATTGCGCACGTGAATTCGAGACACATTGCGGATATCGTCAATAAATCACAGAAGTTAAACCTGGCGGCCCTGGCGGCGATGCTTGCCGGAGCCTTTCTCGGCGGCGGCGGCGACATGACGGCCGCCGTCGCGGGCTTCTCGATGGCCGCGGCAACAAGCCTCAATCTCAAGTACAGCAGGGAGCACGAAGAAGAGGCGGACAGGCTGGGGATCATGTACCTGGTCAATGCGGGCTATGACGGCAGATCCATGCTGGAGCTCCTGAAACTCATGCGGCGTTACGAATTTTACTCCAACACGATTCCGTCCTATTTTCTGACCCATCCCGGGACAGATGAGCGGATCGCTTACTGCGATGCCCTTGTACAGACGGGCTTCGCCCGGGCGGGGGCCGAAGCGGTCATCGGGCGATTCAAGCGGATCCAAACCCTCCTGCTTCTCGAAAGTGATGATATCGATTCCAACCTGAAACATTTCCAGGAAGGTGTTGAAAAGAACCCGAACGACGTCGACGATCTATACGGATTGGCCGTCACCGAGGCAAGGCTGGGGTTGACCCCGCAGGCGCTGGAACACTTTCAGAGGGCCCTCCATTCAGCCCCCGATGATGTCGATATTCTGAAGGACCTGGGCATCACCTGCTTTCTCGGCGGGAAGGCCGCCCAAGCCGTAACCTATCTCGAAAAGGCCTCTTCCCTTACGGAGGATAGCGAAGAGAGCCTTCTGTATCTGGGAAGATCCTATTATGCCGGCGGGGACTACGCGGCGGCTCTCCGCACTTTCAGGCAATTGGAAAAGAAAAAACCCGATGACCCGGAGATCCGTTACCACCTTGCCATGGCCTACGGAAAAACGAACAACCCCGGCGAATCCCATTACAACTTCGGCCTCTACTTCAAGAAAAAACACCGCTTCGACAGCGCCCGCTTTCACTTCCAAATCGCCCTGAAACATTATCCGAAGGATGGCGAGAAGTATCGACAGATCCAGAACGAACTCGATAGAATGAAGAGGTAATGCCGCCCGGGGTCAAACCGTCAGAATTCCGTCTGATCGATCTGCTGTGCCGACAGTTCCCTTCGGGCGTAGTCCAGATAGATCTTCTCCTTCAGAAAAAGATCGAAAAGATCGGCGTCGATGTGCCTGTCCTTCACCATCATGGCCATGATCTTCATGGCCTCGCTCAGGGTCTTGCCCTTCTTGTAAGGGCGGTCCTTCGCAGTCAGCGCCTCGAAGACATCGGCCAGGGCCAGGATCCGGGACTGGATGGGCAGCCGCGAATCGTCGAGTCCCAGGGGATAGCCCGTGCCATCCAGTTTCTCATGGTGTGCCGCGGCGAATTGAGCCACATTGCGCAGTTTCTTCGGAAAGGGCAACTGCGATAGGATCTTGTGCGTGACCGCGGCATGATTGTTGATGATGTCCCGTTCTTCGCGGTTCAGGGTTCCCCTGCGGATGGACAAATTGTAAACCTCGTCCTTCAGAATCAAAGGCTGCAACTGCCCGTTGAGCTGCAGCATCCTTTCCGAGATCGTCTTGAGCCTTTCAATCTTCTCATCCGCCATGAATTCGCCGCCCATATTGGCGTTGATGAGAAATTCCAAGTCATCCTTCACCGCTTCGACAAAGGCATCCTGCCCCTCAGCGCTGCAGCCGGACGGCTCGCCTCCCTGTTCCTCCAGCCTGCGCTTCAACTGTTCGATTTCATAATCCCGCTTGAGGATCTCGAAACGCGCCTTCAAGAGCTCGATCCGGTCGCAAATCGTTTCCAGCTTTGTCGCCTTGTCAACGACGTGTTCGGGGGTGGTGATCTTGCCGACATCGTGAAGCCATGCCGCGGTCCGGAGTTCCCTGAGCTGTTCTTCGTTGAAATTGAAATCGGCAAGCGGTCCCTCGCGAACCCCGTTGATCTTCCTGGCGATGGCCATCGTCAGCTCGGCGACCCTCCGCACATGACCCCCCGTATAGGGCGATTTCTCGTCTACGACTGTGGCGATGGAGGTAATGAAAGATTCCAAGAGGTTCTCGAGACCTTCTATGAGGCGGTTGTTCGAGAGGGCCACAGCGGCCTGTGAGGCCAGGGACTCGGTCATCTTCTCGCTTTCGCGGGAAAAGGTGATGACCTCGTTGGTCGACGGGTCCTGGGCATTGAGCAGCTGCAAGACGCCGATGATGTCGTTTTCGTGATTCCGCATGGGAACGACGAGCATCGAACGGGAACGGTATCCCGTTTGGGCATCGAATCGGCGCGTTCCCTCGAAGTTGAATCCCTCAGCATTGTATACATCGGGAATATTGACGACCTCGCCCGAGATGGCCGCATGGGCGGAGACGTTGGTATGATTCTCGGTCCCGTCCTCGTTTCTCAGCTTCACGGGCGGCCAGGTAATCCTGTCGCCCGTTCCCCCCATCCGGACATTCAGCGAATCGTTCTGAACGATGGCAAAATGAAGCTCCGTTTCGTCATCGGACATGATGTAGAGGGTTCCGCCGCTGGCATGCGTGAATTTCCTCGCCTCATCCACGATCATTTCCAGCAGGCGGTCCAGATTCTTCTCCGCCGACAGCGCCGCACCGATCTGGGTCAATCGCCTGATATGATCGAGCTGGTCTTCCGTGAAGGCCCTCACCTCGGAAACCAGCCGGTTCAACATGCGGTTGATCTGCTCATTGTCCGTAAGGACGATGTGTTGTCCTTCCTTTTTCGTTTTCATCGCACCTTCGGCAGTGGATTCATGGTCTTATCTCAGCGGACTTTAACATATAGGATGTTCTTGGCAAGCATTTTTTGAAGGCTTTCAAGATCCGCAGACATGAAGTTCTCATCACTGGGAAAGGATTCCCGAAGGTTTCCGGCGGGCTTGAATCGTTGAAGCACGTACCGGTGGGCTTTGCCGATCAGCCTGCCGATTTGAAGGATGTCCTCCCTGGAAAGCAGCGATTTCAAGACCGTGGTCCGGAATTCATACTCGATTCCGGAGGCCTTGATCGCCTCGATGCTCGCTGGAATCGCCGAGGCCGCCCGGGTCGATCCGGACAATGACGCATATTTTTCAAGGGGGCCCTTCACATCCATCGCGATGTAATCCAGGAGATTCTCATCGATGAGATGCTGCAGGACTTCGGGGCGCGATCCGTTCGTATCGAGCTTGACTCGGAATCCCCTCGCCCTGATCCGCCTGATCGCCTCCGCCAGATCGGATTGCAGGGTGGGCTCGCCGCCCGTCAGGGTGACCGCGTCGAGTTTTCCTCTGCGTTTGTCCAGGAAGGCCCAGACCTCTTCCTCGGGAATGCAGGGGTTGTAGAGATCGGGATAGACGAGTTCGGGATTATGACAGTACGGGCATCGGAAGTTGCAACCCCGCGCGAAGATGGTCGCGCAAATCCCGCCGGGATAATCGATCAGCGAAAACTTCTGGAAACCGCCGATCTCCATGATAGGCACCTAAATGCGAAATTCCTTTCTCAGGGCGAACTCCGACTGCTTCCCCTTGTTCCATTGCTTGACGGGACGAAGGTAACCGACCACACGGGAATAGATCTCGCAGGGTTCCCGGCACTCCGGACAGGTCAGGCATTCCCCCTTCAAGTACCCGTGGGAGGGGCAGACGCTGAAGGTCGGCGTGAAGGTGAGATAGGGAAGGTGGTATTGGGTACAGACCTTGTGTATCAGGTTCTTGACGGTCTCGGGGTCGTCGACCCTTTCTCCGGCATAGGCATGGAAGACCGTCCCCCCCGTGTATTTCGACTGGATATCGTCCTGGAGGTCCAGGGCCTCGAAAATGTCTTCCGTATAGTCGACGGGCAACTGCGTCGAGTTCGTGTAAAAGGGCTCCGCCCGGCGGCTCCTGTATTGCGGCTCGTTGGCACAGGCGATATCCGGGTATCTATCCTTGTCGAGCTTCGCCAGGCGATAGGAGGTTCCCTCGGCGGGCGTCGATTCGAGATTGTAGTTATTGCCAGTTTCCCTCTGGAAGGAGATCAGGATATTTCTCATGTACTCCAGAATGTTCTGGGCGAAGGCCTGGCCCTCGGGCGTGGCGATATTCTTTCCCATGAAGTTGACGCAGGCCTCGTTCACGCCGACCAGCCCGATTGTCGAAAAATGGTTTTTCCAATACTCGTCGAACCGCTCCTTGACGTTCCGGAGATAGTATCTCGTGTAAGGGTAGAGATTCCCCTCGGTGAACGTTTCCAGGACCTTCCGCTTGGTCTCCAGGCTTTCCTTTGCGAGGTTCATCAGTCTTTCCAATCGTTCGAGAAACTCGCCGCTGGTCTTCGAAAGATAGCCGAGTCTGGGCATGTTGATCGTGATGACGCCGATGGAACCCGTCAAGGGATTGGAACCGAAGAGTCCCCCTCCCCTCTTCTCCAGTTCCCGGTTGTCGATGCGGAGCCGGCAGCACATGCTCCTGGCGTCCTCGGGATGCATATCCGAATTGATGAAATTGGAGAAGTAAGGCACGCCGTACTTGGCCGTCATCTCCCAGAGGGCGTCGAGATTCCTGTCTTCCCAGTTGAAGTCCTTCGTGACGTTGTACGTCGGAATCGGAAAGGTGAAGACCCTTCCCTTGGCATCGCCCTCCGCCATGACCTCGAGAAAGGCTCGGTTGAAAAGGTTCATCTCCTCCTGAAAATCCCGGTAGGTTTCCTTCCGGGGTTCGCCGCCCACGACGACGCTCTGATCCGCGTAATAAGCCGGCACGGTCACATCGAGGGTCACGTTCGTGAAAGGGGTCTGGAAACCGACCCGGGTGGGCACGTTGATGTTGAAGATGAACTCCTGAAGGGCCTGCTTGATCTCGCTGAAACTCAGGCCGTCGCAGCGGATGAAGGGAGCCAGCAGCGTATCGAAGTTGGAAAAGGCCTGGGCGCCGGCCGCTTCGCCTTGAAGGGTATAGAAGAAGTTCACCACCTGCCCCAGGGCGCTCCGAAGGTGCCTGGCCGGCTTGCTCTCCACTTTGCCGGAAACGCCCCTGAAGCCCTCCATGAGCAGGTCGTAGAGATCCCATCCCACGCAGTAGACGGAAAGGAGGCTCAGGTCGTGGATGTGAAAATCCCCCTCCGAGTGGGCCTTCCGGATTTCCGGAGAGTAGACCTCGTTGAGCCAGTAGATCTTGCTGACCTCGGAGGAGATGTAGTTGTTCAACCCCTGGAGCGAATAATCCATGTTGCTGTTTTCATGGATCTTCCAGTCGCGCTTCTTCAGATACTGGTCGACGAGATCGATCTCCATCTTGTTGGCCATCTCGCGCAGGCGGGCGTGCTGATCGCGGTAAATGATGTAGGCCTTCGCGGTTTGACGGTAGGGAGAATCGAGGAGAATCTCCTCGACGATATCCTGGATCTCTTCGACGGACATGATCTTGTCGTCGAAGAGCTTCTCGGCAAGATTCAGGACCCGGATGCACAGCTTGCGCGCCGCCGCCATGTCGTACTCGCCCGTTGCGTCGCCCGCCCTGGCGATCGCATCGGTGATCTTTTCGGCATTGAACCTGACCAGCCGTCCGTCCCGTTTCTTGATCTTGGTGTGCATAAAAGAAGACCTCCCCTACCGTGGCGATATCGATGGTTTTTTCATGAACGTTATCGCTCAATATCTTGTGGTTGGCTTCATTAGTACCACCATATATGGACATAATCAAGAAAAAACTGGGTGGGCGCACATCGGTGCATTTCCCTTTACAAGGACCGAGAATGCTGATAAGGGCATGGACGCGCAGGAAAGATCCATGACGACGGGGGAAAACATACATCGCATCAACCGCGGGGACACGGAAATCCTTCTGGTGGGCACCGCCCACGTCTCGAGGCAGAGCGCCGAGCTCGTGGAGCAGCTCATCGACGAGGAAAGGCCCGAGGCGGTCTGCGTCGAGCTTTGCCAATCCCGCTATGACGCCCTCACGCAGCGCGACCGCTGGCAGCAGATGGATATCGTCAAGGTGATCCGCGAAAAGAGGACCTCCCTGCTGCTGTCCCAGTTGCTGATGATGTCCTTTCAGAAACGGATCGCGGAACGCTTCAACATCAACCCCGGCGAGGAGATGCTGAGGGCCATCGCCGCGGCCGCCCGAACGGGGGTCCCGGTGCTGCCCGTCGATCGGGAGCTCCGGGTGACGCTGCTGCGGACCTGGCGCTGCATGGGCTTCTGGACGAAAGCGAAATTCCTCTCGGAGGGGCTCTATTCGCTTTTTTTGACGGACGAAATCACGGAAGAGGAGATCGAGAAACTCAAGCAGCACGACATCCTGGAGGTGGCCCTGCAGACCATCGGCGAAAAGATGCCCGTCCTGAAGGAGATCCTCATCGATGAACGGGACCGGTTCATCGCCCACGGCATCGGCCACACCGGATACGGCAGAATCGTCGTCGTGGTCGGCGCGGGCCATATCCCCGGCATCCTCTCGAACATGGACCGTGACATCGATATCGAAGCGCTCAACCGCATCCCCGAACCGGGCCGCTGGGCGAGGCTCTTCGGCTGGGGGCTGTCCGCCGCCGTCATCGGCCTGTTCGTGGCCGGCTTCTTCACCTCCGGCGCCGAGGGGGGGCTAAACATGCTCAAGTGGTGGTCGCTGATCACGGCCTCCTTCGCCGCCCTGGGCGCCCTGGCGCTTCTGGCCCACCCCTTGACCGTCCTCGCCTCCGCCCTGGCCGCGCCCTTCACGACGCTCCATCCCCTCATAGCGGCTGGCTGGGTAGCGGGCCTGACGGAAGTCACCCTTCGGAAACCCCAGGTGAAGGACCTGCTCGACCTCCCCGGCGACATCACGACCGTTCGGGGGTTTTTCAGCAACAAGATCACCCGGCTCCTGATTCTGGTGGCCCTGGTGAACCTGACAACCTCCGTCGGCACCTTCGTCGCCATCCCGGTGATCCTGCGATTTCTTTAGACCGACGGAAACGATGGTACGGCCATGACACGATCGAAAAAAACCGCAATCCTCTGTCCAAGCTGCCGGCGGCTCATCAGCGCCGACGAGGGAATCTGCCCCCACTGCGGCGCCTCCATCCCCTCGGGGATCCTGACACAGCGTTTCCTTGAAGGTTACTCGAAGCTCGCCGTCAATGCCGTGAGAATCATCATCTACGTCAACGCCGCTTTCTACATCTTCTCGCTGATCCTGAATCCCGCACGGACGGGACTGTCGTTCAATCCCCTGACCTTCCTGTCGCCCGCCGACAGCAGCCTCTTCGTCCTCGGGGCCACGGGCGCCCTCCCCATTGCAGGGTATCACCGCTGGTGGACCCTCGTATCCGCATCGTACCTCCACGGCGGCATCCTCCATATCTTCTTCAACATGGCCGCCCTGAGCCAGCTCGGACCCTTCGTCCTGAACGAATACGGCTTCAACCGCTTTTTCACGATCTACACCCTCTCCGGCATCGCCGGCTTCTTCCTCTCCTACCTTGTGGGCATCCCCTTCACCATAGGGGCATCAGCCTGCATCTGCGGCCTCATCGGGGCCATCCTCTACTACGGCAAGAGCCGGGGCGGTCATTACGGCCAGGCCATCTACCAGCAGGCGACGGGATGGGTCATCGGTCTCGTCATCTTCGGCCTGCTCCTCCCTGGCATCAACAACTGGGCCCATGGCGGCGGCCTCGCCACAGGCATTCTGCTGGGATACCTGCTGGGCTACATCGAAAAAACCCGCGGATCGCACGTTCATCTGACCCTTGCCATTCTCTGCCTGGCGTCGACGGCAGCCGTCCTTCTGTGGGCGATTCTCCAAGCCGTCTTTCATGCCGTCCTTTAAACAATGCTTCCAAAGATCCTGATCATCCATCGTGGCCGATAAATCCTCCTTTGCATAATATCCCAATCAGCATTCTCTTTTTTGCCAAGAGATCTCACCGTCGCTTGAGATCTTCTTGACACTTTTTGAGATCTGCTCGAGATCTTCTTTGACACAAAGAACTTCCTGTCCTATATTATAGCTGTCGACAAGAAAGTTCTCATCAATCTCGCGATTCTTTTCCGTCTCTCTTACGAAGCTGCAAAGCTGACTCTTCCTGACGTATTCATGATGTGAAGGCCTGTGGTTGGTCCGATGCACAGCCGTATCGGCATCTTTGACCTGCGGCAGGCATCTTTCTGCTTTTCGCACCTATGAGAAGTATGCAGAAACACTTGAACACGAGCCTTACGCCCTTGAGGAAGAGCAAAGACATGGACTTGTCAAATTCAGAAGACAATCGAGCGAAAATTGATGAGACGAGAGACCATTGCTAAGCGGATTCGGCAGATGTGGTTGCCGCCATGGAGCAGCGGGGATACATCGGCAGCGAAAATACGATCGATACCGAGGAAAGAAGAGAATGGTCAGTAGCACCTGGGCGAATGTCGAATCCTGGAAGAAAGGAGAAGCAGATGAAATTAATAGAAAAAGGGCCGAATTCGACTGGCTGCCCCCCCTGTCCTGTAGGTACATACGAAAACCACAGGCAAGAGGTTATCTTTTTTCTATATAATACTGAAGAAACGAAAGAAGATTTAAAATATTGGTTACAATTTCCGGGCGGCGAAATCGATTTTTTCGAATACTGTCCTTATTGCGGCAGGGAGTTAATACCGAAGGCGGTATGGTCTTTAGGTATGGCAAACTCTTACAACACATTGACGACTCTGCAAGAAGAGGCAGAATAATGTGTTCTCCTTTGACGACCTCGCAAAAAGTGGAAATATGCCTTTTTGCATTCCCGTGAGAACGGAAATCCCGTATTTTCGATACATTCTGGACCCCCGCTTTCCCCCGCCTTCGCAGGGGCAGGCTGCAAAGGGGTGACATGGTTTGGAACTCCCTACGAGACCATCAAAAACAGAACCTACTCATTCACCGATTGAACCACCATTTCAGGAAGGGCGGCACGAGGATCAGGATCGAGAAGAGCCTCATCAACTGGTAGGCCAGGACGGTCGCAATGTCCGCGTGAAGCGCTACGGCCGTGATGCCCATCTCCGCCGTACCGCCGGGCGCGGTGCTGAGAAAGGCGGTGAGAAGGCTCAGGGGCGTGAAGAAGGTGAGGCCGAACCCGAGCAGGAACGTGAAGACGACCAGGACGATCGAACCCCCGATCGCATAGGGGGACACTCTGCCGAGCTGCCTCAGGCTGTTCAGGGTGATGCCCGTTCCCATGGAGATGCCGAAGAAGATCTGGGCGGCGCTGAGTAGCCCGTAGGGCACCGGCGGGGCCGGATAGCCGCCCAGGGAAACGGCGGCCGATCCGAATACGGGACCCAGCAGGTATGGGATGGGCAGCTTCAGAGGGACGGCCACCAGTGCGCCCGCCAATGCCGCCAGCACCGCAGGCAGTGCAGCGACAAGACCTTGCCCCTGCATGGCCATCGGAGCGGCAGCCTGTCCGCCCGCTCCGGGGACCATGCTGTAGGTGGCGACGAAGGGAACGATGAACACCACCGCCATCAGGCGAACCGTCTGCAGGAAGGTCACCACGGTCAGGTCCGTATCCTTTATCTCCTCGGTGAGCAGCACCATCTGCGCCAGCCCGCCGGGAATGAAGCCGAGCGTGCTGCTGGCCAGGCTGATGCCCGTCCGCCGATGGGCGACATATCCGATGCCCGCACCGAAGATCAGGGTCAAAAGGGTAACGATCGCCATCTCGGGCAGATCGGCCAGGATTTGCCTCGCGGTCTCATCTGTCACCGTCCTGCCCATGGAATAGCCGATGACGATCAGGCCCAGGTTGCGCAGGCCTACCGGCCAGCAGGCGCGGCCGCCGCCGTAGCTGTTGAACAGCAGCGTTGCGGCAAGCGGACCCAGAAGCCAGGGAAGAGGAAAACGCAAAAAATGGAAGAGGAATCCTGCGGGTGCGGCAACGCAGAAGGTCAGGATGATCAGCCGTATTTTCACGGGGAAGCACGTCTCTGTCGAATCGACTTGTCCTTTTTCCCGCCATTGGCCGGGCGGGCGGGAAAACCGGTTTTTCAAGAAACGGGCAGGACAAGATCCTCCAGCCCGTCGGGATATTGCGTCAGCGAAAGGCAACCGTCGTCGGTGATCAGGACGGTGTCGGAATGGCGGAACCCGCCCACGCCTTCGACGTAAATGCCGGGCTCGATGCTGACGACCATGTTCTTTTCCAGGACATGGTCGCTGCCGAGGGCGATCCAGGGCGGTTCGTGCCCGGTGATGCCGAACCCGTGGCCGGTGCGGTGGAGAATATGGCCCTCATGCCCGGCGTCCTTGATGATCCGGAGCGCCTGCCTGTCGACCTCTTCCGCCCTGACGCCGGGCTTGACCAGATCGAAGGCCCTTCGCCGGGCCGCCATCATCAGCTCGAAAAGCTTTCGGGCTTCGTCCGGCGCCGTTCCGATGAAAAAGGTCCTCTCCAGTTCGGCGGAATATCCGTTCGCCTGGGCGGAGATGATCGTTACATCAGGTCCCCCTATCTCCAGGGCGTCGAACAGGCCGGGAACGGCGTGGGGTTGGGCGGAAAGGGCCTTGGGCCAGACGGCGGCCATGAACTTCGTCATCAGCATGTTGACGCCCGGAACCTCCATGACGACCTTGAGGAGCATCTCCTGGTTGCCGCCGCTGTACATGGTGGCAACCTGGGCGCCGGGCCTGGCCAGTTCCATGACCTTCTTCAACCCCTGTTCGATCACGCGGGAGGCGTAGGCGATCCTGCCGATTTCATAGTCCGTTTTCACCAGCCGGGCCTCGTCGATCAGATCGGTCACGGCCACTTTTCCGGGAACGGCCTTTTGCAGGCCGATCGACAGCGACGATTCGACGCCGACCCTCTTCTCGCTGCCGATCACCCCGGCCAGCGCATCGGCGAAGGTTTTGCCGGGCGGCGCAGGATATTCGTCGTAGGTATGGTAGTCCACGTCGATCAGGATTCGCTGTTCGGCATGGCTGACCTCCAGCAGGGGGACGACGAGGCCCGTTCCGCCTTCGGCCGAGACGACGAGAAAGAACGGCCTCTCGAAGGGGATATAGGCGAAATTGGTCAGGTAGTAGACGTTGTCCGTGTGGGCGGCAACGTAGAAATCCAGATTCTGCCGGGCCATCATCGCCCTGACTTTCTTCATCCGGAAGTCGAGTTCCTCTTTCGACGGCGGCGCCGTTATCGGTTCGATCATGGAATCCATGCCTCCCCCTTTCAAGAGATATGCTTGTATGTAGATAGATAAGCGAAAAAATATGAATTCGTCCCATTTCCTACAGGATTTTCATGAATTCGTCAAATCGCTTTATTGCAAAATATGCATATTTTGGATACGATGCCGTCGGTTCGAGGGCAGACGACAGAGAAGGGGTGGCATCTTTGGACAGGGACAGATTAAACGCAGTCAATGAATCGGTAAACCGGCACGGCGGCCTCATCGACAAAATCATGTCGGAAACGGCGAAGGTCATCGTCGGCCAGAAGTATCTCATCGAAAGGCTCCTGGTCGCGCTCCTTTCCAACGGACATCTGCTGATCGAGGGCGTCCCAGGACTTGCAAAGACGATGGCCGTAAGGGCGCTGTCCGATGCCATCGACGCCAGATTCCAGAGAATACAGTTCACCCCCGATCTGCTGCCCGCCGATCTGACGGGCACCCTGATCTTCAATCCGGCGGACGGTCATTTCACGACGAAGAAAGGCCCCATCTTCGCCAACATCATCCTTGCCGACGAGATAAACAGGGCGCCGGCGAAGGTGCAGAGCGCCCTGCTGGAAGCGATGCAGGAGAGGCAGGTGACGATCGGGGAAACCACCTTCAATCTCGACGATTTCTTCTTCGTCATGGCCACACAGAATCCCATCGAACAGGATGGGACCTATCCGCTACCGGAGGCGCAGATCGATCGATTCATGCTCAAGATCAACGTGACCTATCCCACCCTGGAAGAAGAACGCATGATCCTGAAGAGAATGGGGCGTACGGCGACGGAGACCCGGCTTTCTCCGGCGGTGCATTATGACGAGATCCTCAAGGCGCGCTCGGTGGTGGATGAAGTGTATATGGATGAAAAGATAGAGAAATATATTCTGGATCTCGTATTTGCAACGCGATACCCCGAAAAATACAACCTCGGTTCACTTGCCGGCATGATTCGGTACGGGGCCTCTCCCCGGGCGACGATATACCTGGCCGTTGCGGCCAAGGCTTACGCTTTCCTCCAGGGGAGAGGATACGTGACGCCGCAGGACGTCAAATCCATAGGCCCCGATGTTCTGAGGCACCGGATCATCGTCAGCTACGAAGCGGAGGCCGAAGAGGCAACTTCGGACGATCTCATCAAAAAAATATTCGAGGGGATCGAAATCCCCTGAGCCGCATCCTTCAAGAGCCCGCATGATCCTCTCTGATGCGATAAAAAAGATCCGCAAAATCCAGATCGTCACATCCCGCGCCGCAAACGATCTGTTTGCCGGGCACTACCGGAGCGCCTTCAAGGGCAGGGGGCTGGAGTTCGGCGAACTGCGGCAGTACCATCCGGGCGATGAAATCCGCTTCATAGACTGGAACGTCACCGCCCGCACCGGCCGCCCCCACGTGAAGAAATTCATCGAGGAGCGGGAATTGACGGTCCTGTTCCTGCTCGATGTTTCGCCTTCCTGCCGTTTCGGAACGGTCAATCACCTCAAGAGTCAACTGGCGGCGGAGCTTTGCGCCCTTCTCTCCTTCACGGCTTTGAGGAACAACGACAAGATCGGACTGATGCTGTTCACGGACAGGATGGAGAAATTCATTCCCCCAAAGAAGGGGAGCCGCCAGGCGCTGAGAATCATAAGGGAGGCGCTGTATTTCCAACCCGAAGGGAGGGGAACCGACATCGCGGCGGCCCTGGATTATCTGAACAGGGTCCTGAAGCGCAGGACGGTTGCCTTTGTGCTGTCCGACTTCCATGCACCCGATTTCAAAAAACCGCTCGCCGTGACGGCGAAGCGGCACGACGTCATCGCGGTGACCATCGACGATCCCGCGGAGAAGAACCTGCCGGACGCTGGCATAGTGCATCTGTCCGATGCGGAAACGGAAAAAAGCATCCTGATCGATACGGGCGATGCAGGCGTGAGAGAGGC
The DNA here is from genome assembly GCA_016929555.1 of Deltaproteobacteria bacterium. Classification (GTDB taxonomy): domain Bacteria; phylum Desulfobacterota; class Syntrophia; order Syntrophales; family JAFGIO01; genus JAFGIO01. Next base: position 27,070 of record JAFGIO010000231.1, read on the forward strand.
ATACAGGATGAGAAACATTGAAAGACTCGATCTGAGAAGAAGGATGTTCCATTCGATCGGCGTGGACAACATCGCGCTGGGGACGGATCTCCCCTATGTCGAGCCGGTAATCCGGTTTTTCAGGACAAGGGAAGGAAGACGCCCTCGTTACCAGTCGTCATTCCCGCGCAGGCGGGAATCCAGAAACTATTCGATTAGTTGATCATACTGAATTCCCGTTTTCACGGAAATGACATAATGCATTCATTACGGACTCTATACAGGTGTATCAAAGGAAGTGGCACCATTGAATAAGAAACCCTGGTGGTTCATCGTCGTGTTCATGGTTCTCATCCTCGCCGGCGGGCCGTCGGAGGCGTTTCCCCTCGAAACCGCCCAATCTTTCCGGCCTTCCCCGCAGAGAGCCATACAGCTTGCGGCCGCAGAAACCGCCGAAGGAACGCCCCGGGATATGGAGGACATCAGGGACATCAAGGCGCCGATAGAACCCTCTGCCCGTGTTCCCCTTGTGCTCATGGCGTCGGCCCTGATTCTTCTTTTGATACCGGCCGTTCATTCCCTCGGAAAGAGATACGGCAAAGGATCGGCCCGGCCCCGGCCGGCCTGTGAGACGGCCCGGGAGGCGATCGAAACCCTCAAAGGCGGGGCTTGCGGCGTGCGGGATTGTTTCTCAGAGATGTCCCGCATCGCCAGGGATTACATCGGGAGCCAGCTCAGCCTCGCGGGGTCGGCGATGACGACCGAAGAGTTCCTGCATGCAATAAGGGAAACGAGCGGATTGTCTCCCGAGCAGAATTCACTGTTGAGCGACTTCTTGAGGCTTTGCGACCTGGTGAAGTACGCCGGACACGAGCCTTCAGCGGAAGAGGCGGACCGGAGCTTCACGACGCTGCAAAAGATCATCGAAATGGCGAGGTCGGATACTGGACCATGATATTCAAGAACCCATACGCTCTTCTCCTGATACCCATCGTGCTCGCCCTTCTCTACATTGCGAAGAGGAAAAGGAGAGGCGCGCAGCCGGGCATACGGTTTCCCAACGGGGAACTCCTGACCGGGCTGGGGGAAACCTTCAGGATAAAGCTGTTGCGGAATGCCCTTTTCCTGAGGGCCCTCTCCCTCCTTTTCATCGTCCTTGCCGTCGCGAGGCCGCAGCAGGCGGCCATCGATGAATCGAAGATCGTGAGAGAGGGCATCGATATCGTCCTTTCCCTCGATGTATCCACCAGCATGCTTGCCGAGGATTTCACCGTCGAAGGACAGCGGAAAAGCAGGATCGAGGCGGCAAAAGAGGTGATCAGAGAGTTCGTGCGCAGGAGAGACGGCGACAGGATCGGACTGGTCGCCTTTGCCCTGCGGCCCTATACGGTCTGCCCGCTGACGCTCGACCACGGCTGGCTGCAGAGAAATCTCGCAAGGGTCGAGGTGGGGATGATGGAGGACAGCACCGCTATCGGGTCCGGCCTGCTCGCGGCGATGAACAGGATGGCGCCAAGGCCGCATACGCCCGCCAGGAGAAAGGTCATCGTCCTGCTCACGGACGGGAGAAACAACGCCGGCGACGTTCCCCCCGACGCCGCGTCGGAGGCGGCAAAAGCCCTGGAGATGAAGGTCTACACCATAGGGGTCGGTTCGACAGGCGACGCCCTGTACCCGGTCACGGATCCCTTCGGCAACACCGTTTACAAGAGGGCGGATCTGGATCTCGATGAAGAAACGCTCCGGTGCATCGCCGCAAAAACGGGCGCCGCCTATTTCAGGGCAACCAGTGCCGAGGGGCTCGGAAAGATCTACGATCGGATAGACCGCCTGGAAAAACAAAAAATCGAAGAAAAGGTCTACTACCGGTATCGGGACCTCTTCCCCCTGTTTCTGATTCCAGGGATGCTCCTGCTGCTTGCGGAATTCATCGCGAAGTCCACGATTTTGAGGAGACTGCCCTGAAATGACCTTTGGAAATCCCCAGTTCGCATACCTCTTCGTGCTGCTTGCAGCCCTGATCCTTTTCGCTCTGCTGGCGGGCAGGAAAAGGAATAGGGCGCTGGAGTCCTTTGCGCAGAGGGAGCTTCTGAAGGAATTGCTGCTCTCCGTCGACGGC
>JAFGIO010000232.1 GCA_016929555.1 Deltaproteobacteria bacterium
CCGGTGGGACGGCACGTCATGGAACTCACCCCAGGTTCTGACCACGGGAGGAACCGCCACAAAGCTCTCCCCCTCGGTCGCATTCTCCCCCGGCGGAAAGGCGCTGGCCGTGTGGACAGAAAAGGAGGCAACCCAGGGGGTGACGACGCATCGTTTGAAGTATGCTGTCTTTGATCGTAGCGCCAACACCTGGTCAAATCCCGGGGTCATCACGGAAAGTCCCCGGTTTATCGAAGATCCAAAGGCCGTGGTGGATGCCGCGGGTGCTGCCACTGTCATCTGGCGGGCTTATGCGGGAAAATCAAAGGGAGGATGCGCCCTTTTCTCCAGCAATGGACAGATGCCCGGCCCTGTCTGGTCGGAGCCGAAACAGATTACAGATGATGACATGGTGCAGTGGCAGGCGGATGCCGCACTGGATAATAACAACAAGGTCTACACCGTATGGAGCGCCTATGACGTATTGTCCGGCGCTGCCGGCGCCGGCGATGGATTTGGAAATGGCGTCAATGTGGCGCGGGAGAATCCGGATTCGGCTGCACTGACCGGCGTCTTCTCAGACACGGTGACGGATGAAGATAGTGACGGCGTGTACGAGGCCCTGGAGATCTCCGTGGGACTGAACATTCTTGTGCCGGGAAATTATGAGGTCCGGGGCGATCTCTACAAAGGTAATCAACTCATCCTCTCCGCTCATACGATACGCAATAATCTTGAAACGGGCACACAGATCTTTATTCTTTCCTTCCCCGGAGGCATTCTCTCAAATCACGGGCTGGACGGCCCCTATGAACTGAAGGATGTGACGATTATGGACAGGAACGACTCAGCGGTGCAGGCGGACTTTTCCGCGGTTCACTATACGACAGCGGCCTACCAGGCATCGCAGTTTATTGGCGGGCCCCTGTCTTTGGACAAGGAATCGTATCTGGGAACGTGGGAAAATGCCCTGATTACCGTGACCGATGCACTTGCAAACACAAGCGCCGATTCGGTGCAAACCCTTACCGTACAGGTGGCGAGCACCCTGGACCACAAAGGATTTCTCCTTGGGCTGGTTGAAACAGGACCGAATACGGGTATCTTCCAGGAGAATTTTGGCTTCAGTCTCGTTGAGGGCTCCTCAGAGCTTAAGCGGCTCCTTGTTGCTGATCACGACCTGGTTCAGGTTATCTACAACGATCCGAATCGCGACTATCGATTCATTGAGAAGGCGCTCTGGACGGCAATTGGCGCCGGTGATGTCAACGGTGACGGCCAGATCACTCTGGAGGACGCCATTATAACGCTTCAATGCGCCGCCAGAATGAACACGGCAAATACTGTTATTACGACAGATGCCGATGTCGACGGCGATGGGAAAATCGGTCTTTCGGAGGTCATCTACATCCTTCAAAAGGAGGCTGAAATCCGCTGAAACACTTTATACGTTTAAAAATCTATTTGCGCGAGAGTCTCTATTGCAGACACAAAGACAGAACGAACGGTCCGATGGACTCATTTTGAGAAACATGAGAGAATTCAAACCGTAATCCTTGAAAAAATGAAGCACCACCGGGAAAACGTCGGCAACCGGAAAAACCAACCTTCACCCTTCGCATCGGGGAGAAATCAGCCCACTTGCGGTGAAACCGGAGGACCACTTTCCCATGACCCCAAAACCTGCTTGCCAAGACCTTGAAAAGAGGATCAGGATACTCGAAGACGAACTCATCGAATGTAAGCGGAGTGATGAGATCCTGAGGGAAAACGAACTCCGGTTCAAGAAACTCTCTTCCCATATTCCCGGGATCGTTTATCAGTTGATGAGGCGGCCTGACGGCGCTTATTGCATACCGTTCACCACGGACGCCATCATGCACTTTTTTGGTTGTTTGCCTCAAGATGTTGCTGAGGATATCTCTGCCTTAACCAGGGCCATATTCCCGGACGATTTGGACAATGTTCTTGGCTTGATTGAATCTTCCGCTCAATCCATGACGACCTATCATTCTGAATTTCGAGTACAGATTCCCGGCCGGCCGATCCAATGGATGTATGGCCATGCGACACCCGAAAAAATGGCTGACGGCGGCATCATCTGGCATGGTGTCATCACGGACATCACCGACCGCAAGATGATCGAAGAGGATCTCAGGAAAAGCGAAGAACAAAACAGAGCGCTGCTTGACGGCATGATCGATACGGTCTGGGTGATCGACTTTAACGCGAACCTCATCGATGTAAACAAAGCCGCCGTCGAACTGTTGGGCTATTCTAAAGAGGAGTTGCTCGCCATCGGTTTACCCGGCGTCGATTTCTCACTCAAACCTGATGACATCAAAACGCTTGCCAGAACGATGCCTTCCGATGAGTTACAGATATTTGAAACATCCCATACGGCCAAAAATGGAAGGGTAATTCCGGTCGAGGTTTGCTCCAGTCTTGTGACGTATCAGGGGAAGCGGGCGATTCTAAGCATCGCAAGGAACATTACCGAACGCAAACAGATGGAAGAGCAGATACGCCACATGGCGAATCATGATACTCTAACGGGTTTACCCACGCTGAGATTGGCCAATGATCGTCTTGCCATGGCTATAAGCGAGGCGACCCGGAACAAGTCCATGGTGGCCGTACTGTTTATCGATCTGGACGACTTCAAGAAGGTGAATGACAGTTTCGGCCATAGTGCCGGTGACAGCGTTCTCAAGCAGGTAGCCCAGCGCATGCTCGATTGCGTACGGGAAATGGATACGGTCGCCCGGATCGGAGGGGATGAGTTTCTGGTGATTACAGCCGGAATTCATGCGCCCAAGGATGCGGCGCTGGTTGCTGAAAAAATAATCCGGGTTGTACCCCAGCCGATCATGATCAATGAGAATCAGGCCGTCGTCGGCGTGAGCATTGGAATCGCATTGTTTCCCGACAACGGCGAAGACAGGGAACAACTTCTCGAACTGGCTGATGAGGCCATGTATATGATCAAAAAATCAGGCAAGAACGGATATCGCTTTGCCACGCAGCGGAAATCGAACCCGTGAGGGGTTGGGCCATCGGCATACAAGGTCAAGATTCTAAAATTGCGATCCGAAGTACTCCGTAAGGTAATAACCTTCTTTAACACCCCTTGCCCATCCATCCTTCCCGTGATAATAGACTGAGCCGACAGGGAACCGGCGCTGAGCCGGTTCAATAAATTTGAGCGGGCTTTCAGCCGCCGACGACACGGGAAACATGAAAGATATCGATAAGAAAAAGCTGCCGCGGCACATCGCGATCATCATGGACGGCAATGGCCGCTGGGCCGAGAGCCACACCCTGGGCCGGATCATGGGCCACCGCAAGGGGGCCGATTCC
>JAFGIO010000038.1 GCA_016929555.1 Deltaproteobacteria bacterium
AAGGACGGGAGCACCTTTCCGGCGGTCGTCTATTCGAGCCCTGTTTTCTCGGAGCATAGGATTTCGGGCATTCAAGGATTCGTTGTAGATATTTCCCAAAGCAAGCAGGCCGAAGAGGTCCTGAAGGAATCCGAAAACAGGTACCGGGCCATCTTCGAAAATACCGGTACGACCATGATCATCGTGGAAGATGACACCACCATCTCGCTGGTCAATGCGGAATTCGAAAAGCTGACCGGATTCAAGAGAGAGGATGTCGAGGGCAAGAGAAACTGGCCGGACTTCGTCATCCCGGAGGACCGGGAAGTGATGCTGGCCCGTCATCGTCAGCGTCGCATGGACAGCGATTCCGCCGTGAAGAATTACGAATTCCGCATGATCGATCGCGATGGCGTCGTCAGAAATATCCTGCTCAATGTCGATATGATACCGGGAACCCGCAGAAGCGTCGCCTCCCTCATAGACATTACCGGGCGCAAGCAGGCTGAGGCCGCCCTTGCCGAGAGCGAAGCCCGATACCGGGCCATGTTCTCGCAGATGAACAGCGGTGTCATCGTCTATGAACCGGTGAACGAGGGAGACGACTTTATTGTCAAAGACCTCAACGAGGCTGCCGAGCGCATCAGCCGGATCCAGCGAGAGAATCTCCTTGGAAAGGGTCTCTTTACCCTCTATCCAAATCTCGGAGATTCCGCCCTGGCGGAAGCGATGAGACGGGTCTGCAACACCGGCGTGCTCGAATATCTCCCGCCGACCTATTATGCGGATGACCCTCGTGAAGGCTGGGCGGAAAGCTCCATCTACCGTCTGCCGTCCGGAGATATCGTCACCATCTATAACAACGTATCGGATAAGATGAAGGCGCTCTCGGCCCTGCGCGAATCGGAGGAAAGGTATCGGCTGCTGGTCGAGTACGCCAATGAAGCCATTTTCATCGTCAGCAATGGGGTCATAACCTTTCCAAATCCAAAATGCATAGAAATGATGGGGTATTCGGCAGATGAACTCCTCGGGATTCCCTTTACCGATCATGTTCATCCCCAGGACCGGCAAGCGGTGGCGGCAAGACAGGCCCATCGAGCCGCGGAGGCCGCGCCGCCGACAACCTATTCCTTCAGGCTGATCAACAGACATAAGAAGGAATTTTGGGTGGAAAGCAATACCGTCCACATCCAATGGGCGGGGCAGCCTGCGATCCTGAATTTCTTCAGGGACATCACCGAGGCCAAGAGACTGGAAGCCCAGCTCATGCAGGCCCAGAAGATGGAGGCCATCGGAACGCTGGCCGGCGGCATTGCCCATGATTTCAACAATATCCTGGGCGTTATCATCGGATATACGGAAATGGCGATGGTTCACAGCGGCAGCGATGCCGTGTCGCGCCGGCTTCAACAGGTCGTGAAGGCCTCGGAGAGGGCGAAAAACCTGGTGAAGCAGATCCTCGCCTTCAGCAGGCGGAAGGAGCAGGAGCGATTCCCTGTGGAAATCGGTGTCGTCGTCGAGGAAGCTATGAAGTTGTTGAGATCGACCCTTCCCGCCACCATCGAGATTCGCCGGCACGTCCCCGAAGAACCCCTGGTCGTTCTGGCGGATCCCACGGAATTGCACCAGGTGATCATGAATCTGAGCACCAACGCCGCCCATGCCATGCGGGAGAAGGGAGGCGTGCTCGAAATGCGCCTGAGTCTTTGCACGATAAGCTCTCAATCCGAGATCATCGGGACGGATCTGGAGCCGGGTCCTTATGTCCAATTGATGGTCAGCGACACGGGGCGGGGCATCGATGCTGCCGTCATGGACCGGATTTACGATCCTTTTTTCACGACGAAAGATACGGGAGAGGGAACGGGCTTGGGGCTTTCCGTGGTTTATGGCATTGTCCGCAGTTTGCAGGGGGCCATCACCGTCCAAAGTGCCGTCGGCAGGGGCACGGCATTCACGATCTATCTTCCCTGTGCCGCCACGGAGGAAACAGGCGCCGAAACATCCATCCCCGACATCATGCCGCAAGGGGGCGAGAACATCCTGATGGTCGATGACGAGGAGTACCTCGTCGATGTCGGAGGGGAATTGTTGAAATCCCTGGGATACCGGGTTACGATGGCGACGAGCCCCCTGGAAGCCCTGCAATGTTTCCAGGACGGTCCGTACCGCTTCGACTTGGTTATTACGGACATGACCATGCCCTCCATGACGGGGGTCGAACTGGCGAAACGGGTCCTGGACATCCGGCCGGATATTCCCATCGTTCTCTGTACGGGTCACAGCGATCTGATCGATGCGCAAAGTGCAAAAAGCCTCGGCATCCGGGAGTTCCTCAACAAACCGATCTTTATCCAGGATCTGGCAGTGGCTGTTCGGCGGGTACTGGATGAAGACAGGGGATCCGCTTTGCGGGAGAAGGGGTGAGCGGCAGGTCGGCTGCAATGAAAGTGGCGTTGACAACACTTGGCTGTAAGGTCAACCAATACGAATCGGCGGCGCTGCGCGAAGCCCTCGAGGCAAGGGGCCATCGGATGGTGCCTTTCGGCGACATCGCGGACTGCTGCATCGTCAATACCTGCACGGTAACATCCCGGGCCGATTTTCAGTCCAGGCAGCTCATTCGGAGGGCGAACCGAAGCAACCCGGCGGCGGCCGTCATCGTCACGGGATGCTGTGCCCAGGTATCTCCGGATGGGATCGCCGGTCTTCCGGGTGTGGCGGCCGTGGTGGGCAATGAAGAGAAATCCATGATCCCGGAGATTATCTCCGGTGCCGGCAATGGGGAATGCCGGGTTCTGGTGGGCGATATTCTGCGCATTGGGCGTTTTTCGCCATTTTACGCCGGTCGCTTCGCGGATCACACCAGGGCCTTCCTGAAGATTCAGGACGGCTGTAATGCCTTCTGCAGCTACTGCATCGTTCCCTATGCGCGCGGGCCGTCCAGAAGCCTGCCCGAGGCGGAGGTCAAGAGGCAGATTGCAATCCTCGGCCGGAACGGATACCGGGAGATCGTTCTGACGGGCATCCATCTAGGCGTCTATGGGCAAGACCTGGATCCGAGGACGGACCTGCTGGGCATTTTGAAATGGGTAGAGAAAGAGCGGCCCGTAGAGAGGCTGCGGCTGAGTTCCCTGGAACCGACCGAGGTCAGCGATGAACTCATTGCGTTGATGGCGGGGACGAAGGTGCTCTGCCAACACTTCCACATTCCCCTCCAGAGCGGCGATGACCGCATCCTTCGCCTCATGAACAGGCATTACGACCGGGCATACTTTCAGGAAAGGATGGCGAAGATCCGGGCGGTTCTCCCGGATGCCTCCATCGGCATCGATGTCCTCACGGGATTTCCCGGGGAATCGGAGAGGGAATTCGACAATACCCGCAGTTTCATCGAAGAGATCCCGGCAACCTATCTTCATGTCTTTCCCTATTCGAACCGTCCGGGAACACCGGCATCGGAACTGCCGGGCCAGGTCCGTTCCGAAGAAAAAAAGCGGCGTGCGGCGCTGCTGAGGGAAATTGGTAAGCGCAAGCATCGGATTTTCCTGGAACGTTTCCTGGGAAGGCCTTTGAGCGTTCTTGTCGAGGCGAAAGAGGAAGGCGGCGGGCGGGGTTTTACCGAAAACTACCTTCCCGTTTCGATCGACGGCGGTGCCGGCCTGGGCGACAACGGGATCTACAGGATACTGGCCGATCGCTATGAGGGAAAAAGGCTCGTGGGGAGGATCGTGCATCATGGCTGACGAAAGGCTGCCGGCCCTCAGAGAGCTGGAAAGACGTCTTGCCCATCGGTTTTACGACATCGGCCTTCTGGAGCGGGCCCTGATCCACCGCTCGTATGTGTATGAAAACCCGTATCTTATCGGATATGATAACGAAAGGCTTGAGTTTTTGGGAGATGCCGTTTTGGGCCTTTGTATCAGCGATTTTCTGATGAGACGGTTTCCCGACCGGGCGGAAGGGCCGTTGTCCAGGATGCGGGGCTTTATCGTCAGTGAAAAGGTCCTGGCGGATGTCGCCCTCCGGTTGCGACTGGGCGATTATCTTTTCCTTGGCCGGGGCGAGGCGGCCTCCGGAGGCCGGATGAAAGCCTCCCTCTTGGCCGATGCCCTGGAGGCGGTTCTGGCAGCCCTCTATCTGGATGCCGGTTTCGAAAAGGCCCGAGCCCGTATCGGAGAGCTCTTTGCACCGCTGATCGAGGCAGGGCTGCATGACGAAACCTTTGGGGACTACAAGACGGACCTTCAGCGGGCAAGCCAAACCCTTTTCGGGGAGATTCCCCGATACGTGCTTGTGGATGAGTCCGGTCCCGACCATGAAAAACGCTTCGAGGTCCGCATATCCCTCCCGGAGGGGATCACCGCCACGGGGACGGGACGGAGCAAAAAAGAGGCTGAACAGGATGCTGCAAGAAGAGCCATGGATATTCTGAGGAATTGTCGGAAAAGCATCCCCGGGGGATGCCCGTGATCATTCCGATCTTCATCATGAACCGGGGCTGCCCCAACCGGTGCGTCTACTGCAACCAATGCAGAACGGCCGGGGACTACCCAGGCCGTATGGCGAGGGACGCCTTCCGCGAGGAGGTTCACCGCTGGCTCAACTATGCGAGGCGAAAATCCGATCCTGTCGAGATTGCCTTCTACGGCGGTAATTTCACCGGTATGGATCCGGGTGATCAGGAGGAACTCCTGGGGATGGCCTGTGAATTCGTCGATCAGGGGGCGGTCCGGGGCATCCGGGTCTCGACGAGGCCCGATGCCCTCGGGGAAGAAGCGCTGGCGCTTCTGCTCCGATACGGTGTGGGAACCGTCGAGGTCGGCGCCCAGTCCCTCGACGACGATATCCTGGAGCGCTCGCTGCGGGGTCACACCGCGGCCGATGTGGTCCGGACCGTGGCGGTGCTCAAATCACACGGCATCAGGACAGGCCTTCATCTCATGGTCGGGCTTCCCGGCGACAGTCCCGAGCGTTTCGCCTTCACCGTGGACCGGACCGTCACCCTTCATCCGGACATGGTCAGGCTCCATCCCACGCTCGTGCTTCAGGACACGATCCTGGCCCAGGCATATCTTCGGGGCGAATACAGGCCGCTCGGCATGAAAGGGGCCGTTGCGGCCTGCAAGTTTGCCCTGATGCGGTTCGAGAGGGCAGGCATTCCCGTCATCCGGATGGGGCTCCAGACGACGGGCGAACTGGAGAAGGCGGGCAGCATCCTTGCCGGACCTTTTCACCCGGCCTTCAGATCACTGGTCGAGGCGTCGATCTTCTTCGACATGGCCTCCTTCCTGATCGAGGAAGCCTCTGCCGGAGGGGGGGAGGTAACGTTCTTCCTTGCACCGAAAGACGTTTCCGCCTTCCGCGGTCAAAGAAACGCCAATGTACAATGCCTGCGCAGAGCCTACGCTCTCGCCTCCCTGTCTATTCTCGCGGAGCCTGCTCAGGAGCGGGGCAGTGTCGTCATGACGGCCGACGGCCGGAGATGGCGGCTGGACAGGCGCGCGGTACGCGAGCGGGATATTCCGGCATGGTGGGAAAAAGAAGAAGGCAGGGAAGAAGGCAACGTTTCCGTTAGCCCTCTCCCCTGCCGCCGTTGATCCTGGCAGGATTCCGTCGGTACGAGAATCCCTCGAGTTATTGCGCCTGGACCTTGGGTCCCGTCTCTCTGACGCCCCAGACGAGCAGACCCGTCAGGGCATAGCCGATGAGGCCGCAGAGGACGCCGATCCAGAGCATGGCCGGCGCCGGGTCCATGGTCTTGGCGATGTAGGCGGTAAGCGCCGGAAATATAAATCCCCCGAGGTTCCCGGCGACGAAGATCAGGGCCATGGCCGTTCCTCCCAGGGCCGGTCCCACCTCCTTCATCTCGAAGGGTATGACGAAGATGATCGGAATGGCGCCGGCGGTGATTCCCCACATACAGGCCCAGATCCAGACCTGGGGTGCGGGGAAGAGGAAGGTCAGGAACATGCCGAGGCCCGAGATGAGAAGCCCGATGCTGTAGACGGCACGCCGGAGTCCCACGCGGTCGGAGATTCCCGGGATGATGAACGTGCCGACCACGTAAAGCCACAGGGCTATCGATACGACATTGTTGGCTGCCGCAGGGGAAAGGCCCCGCCCCTTCACGCCCAGGGCCGGATAGGCGCCGGATGCGCCGATCCACCCTCCGAGGAACAGGAAATAGATCAAGCAGAGCATCTGGATCATCGGGTTTTTCAGCAGGCCAAGCAGGATGGCGGTGACGCTGACGGGGGGGCCGGCGGCGGCTGCCGCTTCGGCGGGTTTGTCCTTGACGGTGATCAGCCAGAGGACGCCGAGGATGATGGAGATGATTCCCAAGAGATAACAGGTGTTTTCCCAGCCGCCTACGGCGGGTGAAATCACGGTGCCGCTAAGCATCAGGGCCAGGGCTGCTCCGGTGCCGTAGGCGCCCTGGGAGAAGCCGTTAACCTTGCCCAGATCCTGCGGGGGGAAGTACATGGCCAGGGCCTTGGGCATCAGAATGAAGGCGAAGGAGAAACTCGCGCCGAACAGGAACATGACGATCTGAAACATCGCCACGGAAGTGGACATCCCGCGGGCTGCACCAATGATGCCGGCGGCAATCATGCCGAGGCCCGCGATCCAACGTATGCCGAACTTATCCCCCAGGATGCCGGCGGGGATATTGACGAAAACGATCGCCAGGGGAATCATCCCCCAGGCGAACAACAACGACGGTAACGGCCAGCCGTTCTTGGCGATTATCTCGCCGAACAGAACCGGCATCGACATCCAGGACAGGCCGATTACGAAAAACATGGCCAAGCAGACCATGGTGAGGATCCACCATCTGTATCCGGAACCTTGTTCTGTCATGTTGCCTCCTTTTTTCTTTTGTCATGTTCGATCATCTGATGACGCTTTCGCATAACAGTTCCGAAGGCCTCTTATCTTCCTTTCCGATCACCTCCCCTCTTATCGACAAAATGAACCCGTTTTTGCGTTACCCCGGGGTCGATTTGAACCGGGGCTATCGAATCCGTGGACCGGGACGATCGAAGAGAGATCTTATCGGTCCGGCCGTCAACGCGTTAAATCAGAAAAGGCGTTTGTTATCACGACGATCAAAATCGCAGAGGATTAAGGAATGTAAATGAGGAAATCACGCTCACAGGTTCTGGGAGTTCGAGGTTCGCTTTTTCAAATCCTTCGGTAGACTGCTCTATATCGGTGTCGCTGTCAAGCATTTTCATGGCGAAGGCGTTGGGGCTGCCGTTGCGATCATGTCCTGTTCGGGATAGGGTGTCAGCAGGGACAGCAGACGGCTCCTGTCGCCGTCCGGTTCGATCCAGGCGGCCTGCTGTACCCGGGAAAGAATGACGGGCATCCGGTCGTGGATCGGCGCGATCAGTTCGTTGGCCTCCGTCGTGATGATGGCGCAGGTTCGAACCTGCCTGGCATCCGGTGCGGTCCAAGTTTCGTAAAGGCCCGCGAAAGCGAAAGGCCTCTTCCCTTTGAGCTGGAAATAATGGGGAACTTTCCGGCGCTCCTGTTTCTCCCATTCGTAGAAGCCGTCGGCTGCGATGAGACAGCGCCCTTTTCTGAAGGCGCTTTTGAAGCTGGGTTTGTCGGCGACCGTCTCCGCCCTGGCGTTGATGAACCCTCTGTTCTTCTGCCGGTCCCTGGCCCAGGACGGTATCAATCCCCACCGGAGATGAACCAGCCTGCGGCGGCCGTCGAAAACGACGGCGGCGATATCCCGGCCTGGGGCGATGTTGCCGCTGGGCCTGTATTCGCACTGGACCTCATCGACGGCAAGGGCGTCGGTGAGGTCGGACAGATCGCTGATCAGGGCGAAGCGGCCGCACATGGATCGTGCCCTCCTTTTGGAAGCGCCTTTCTTCTCAGAAGGCCGGCCGGAATTTGGGCAGGCTGACCTCTTCTGCGACATCCTCCCAGGCGACAACGACGGGCATATCGCAGCGCACCTGCTCAGGCAGGCAGCCGACGATGTTGGTGAGCAGTCGGGGCCCTTCTTCCAGCTCGACGAGGGCGACGACATAGGGAAGATCGCCCCGGAAGGCCGGGTGGGGGGTCTCCCGGTACACGACGTAGGTGAAGACCGTTCCCCTGCCGCCGGAAACGATCCGCTCCGCCTGCCGGGAGTGGCATCGGGGGCATAACATCGCCGGCGGCCAGCGAATGTAACCGCATTGCCCGCATTGTTCGAAGCGCAGCTCGTGCTGCCGGCAGCCTTCCCAGAAGGCGGCCGTATCGGGGTTTTTGACCGGCAAGGGTTTGTCGTAACTCATGGGGTCTAAGCCCTCCTCAAGATATGGCAGGCGTGGGTCTGCAGTATCCCCCCATTGTCGCTGCAGAGAATGATCTGCGGCGTGCGCGTGTTTGTCTGCGGTCCCAGTTGCCTTTCCCCGCAGCGGCCCATCAACTGCATCACGGCTTCGGTCAGGGGCGTGAGACCCATGAAATAGGCCTCCGAGAGAAGACCGCCCGAAGTGTTGACGGGCATCCGGCCCCCCGGTTCTATCGTTCCCCCCTTGAACCATTCTTCTCCTTCGCCGGGTCCGAAGAACCCGTAATCCTGAAGGGTTATTTCCACGGTGTAGGTGAAACAGTCATAGATTTCGCAGGCATCGATGTCTCCTAAGCCGATGCCCGCCACAGCGAAGGCCCGTTCGGCCGCCTTTTTCGCACCGGTGCTTCCCGTCATGAAATCGGCCGTCTGGAGGTCCGAGGCCGGGTTGTGCTGTCCCGTTCCCATGATCAGCACGGGCGGATGCCTCAGGTCACGGGCCCGCTCTGCCGACGTCACGATGTACGCCCGGCCCCCGTCGCTGATGAGGCAGTTGTCGAAAAGCCGGAAGGGCTCCACCGTCATGCGGGAATTGTAATAATCATCGAGGGACATGGGCTGTCGCTGGAACATGGCCCGGGGATTCAGATTGGCCCATTTCCGCTGTCCCACGGCGATATGCTTCCAGGTTTCCGGACCCGTACGGAAGGTGTGCATCGCCCTGCGGGCCGCCAGGGCATAGCAGGAGGCGGCGCCGAAATGGCCGAAGACTTGGTCGTCGCCCCCCATGTCCGCCATCATCCGGAGGAAACTGTCGCTGGATCGTCCGTTGTGACCGTAGGAAACGAGAACGTAGTTGCAGAGTCCCGCGTCGAGCACGCCAACTGCGTGCTGTAACTGGCTGCGTGATCAGTTGGCATCCTGGCTCAGATGCGCCGGGTCCAGTCCCAGATACTGCGCCACCAGGTAGGGAGTCACATCGGGTTCACCCGTCGCCGCCGGGAAATGGCGGTAACAGATCAGACCGTCGATATCCTTCCCTGTGAGTCCCGCATCCTCGATGGCATTGGCACAGGCCTCCAGGTGAAAGCTGAGGGTCGTGCGGCCCCGAACGCTGCCCTGGGGTGTATAGCCGACACCGACGATGGCGTATTTGTCTTTCGTACCCATAAACGCCTCTCCTTTACTCACCGTCCGGCATACCCTTCGCGGGATTATCGGCCCTTGAAGACGGGTTTGCGCTTCTCCATATAGGCATGAACGCCCTCATCGAAGTCCTGGGTCTTCGTGAGGGGCATGAGCTGCAGGAAGACATGGTGAACGTGGATCGGGAAGGTCTCGTCCAGGCCCATCCGCATCATGCGCTTTGCCGCCTGAATGGCGAGCGGTGCGTTGCCGGCGATCTCTACGGCCAAGGCCCGGGCTTCTTCCATGACTTTGTCCGCCGGAACCACCTGGGATACCAGGCCGAGTTCCAGGCACTCCGGGGCGTTCAGGTTGCGGCCCGTGAAGATGATTTTGGAAGCCTTTTCCCAGCCGAGCATGCGGGGCAGGAACCAGGTACCGCCCGATTCGGGGAGGATGCCGCGCTTCGCAAAGGCTGCCGACAGCTTGGCGTTTTCGGCCATGATGCGGATATCGCATCCCAAGGCTGTATCGAGCCCGTATCCGGCGGCGGAGCCGTTCAGGGCGCAGATCACCGGCTTGTCCATATCGTGCAGCACCGTGGGCGGCGTGTTTCTCAGGTCCAGGTTGGGCATGACAACGCTGGTGTTCAGAAGGGCGGTGTCGCCGCCGCTCACCTGGGCCCTCAAATCGAGGCCCGCGCAGAAGGCGCGGCCTGTGCCGGTCAGAATAACGACCCAGACCTCGGGATCGAGGTTCGCCTTGACCAGGAATTCCGTCAGTGTGTCCAGCATGGTGACGGAAATGGTGTTCATCCGCTCCGGTCGGTTCAGGGTGATGGTGGCGATGTGGTCCTGCAGTTCATAGAGAACCTCGGGGTTATCGACTGTTTTCATCATTTCTGCCTTTTCACTCATCGTCTGCTCCTTTGGTTCGATTGGATTGTCCTGCTTGTAATATCAGGAAGGGCGCCCAAAGGGAATATGGATAGGCTACCCCTTTGATTTCTTATGGCTTAAATCGGTCGTGTAGTCAATAGAAAATCTCCCCCCGATACAGATCGCACCCGTGCCGTTGTTCTTGCAGTGGCGCTTTTATTCCGTTATGGTGAAGCCATCGTGCTTGCAGTCGACGAAAAAGGAGGAGAGACCATGAAGGATGTTCCTTACCAGGCAGAATCGAAAGTTCAGGCCAACGGTATCGAAATTGCCTATGACAGTTTCGGGGAGGCGGGGGCGCCGTCCCTTTTGCTGATCATGGGCTTCACGGCCCAGATGATCCTGTGGGACGAAGGGTTCTGCGAGGGACTCGCCCGGCGGGGCTACAGGGTGATCCGTTTCGATAACCGGGATGTGGGCCATACGAGTTGGCTGACCGAGGCGGGAACCCCCAAGATCGGCGCTGTGGTTGCAGCCATGCTGCGGGGGGAACCGGTCCAGGTGCCCTACAGGCTGCTCGATATGGCCCAGGATGCCCTGGGATTGATGGACGTCCTGGGGATCGAATCCGCTCACGTTGTGGGCATGTCGATGGGGGGCATGATCGCCCAGACGATGGCCATCCACTATCCCGAGAGGGTGCGGACGCTTACATCCCTTTCTTCGACGACGGGGCATCCCGGCCTGCCTCAGGCGTCGCCCGAGGCCTGGGAGACGTTGATAAAGCCGGCGCCCATGGATAAGGAAGGGTTCATCGAACAGGCCGTACCGGTCTGGCGCATTATCAACGGACCCTTGGTGACCGTCGACGAGACATTCATCAGGGAGAGGGCCCGGCGAACCTTTGAGCGAGGCGTTTCTCTGGCAGGCTACGCAAGGCAGATGGCTGCGATCACCGCTTCCGGCAGCCGACGCAGAGCTCTCCAGTCGGTCCGTGTACCGGCCCTGGTCATCCACGGCGATGCCGATCCCCTGTTGCCGCCGGCTCACGGCATCGATACCGCAGGGGCGATTCCGGGAGCGAAACTGCACATCGTCAAGGGGATGGGCCACGATATACCGGCTGTATTCTGGCCGGAACTGATCGAGGCCATCGCAAGCCACGCCAGATAAAGGGCATCTGCGTTTTGCCGGGCATTCCCCTGGGCATGGGAAGCCGATAAAAGGCTTTGCTCAGGTAACTTCCGTGAATTCGACAAGAATTCCCTTGCAGGTTTTGGGATGCAGGAAGGCCATGACGCCGCCCATCTCTCCCATGATCCTGAAGTCCTTGTTCTCAAAATCCGCTTTGGCGGTCTTGTACTTGTCCACCTTCAAGGAAATATGGTGAAGCCCCTCACCCTTTTCCGCGATGAACTTTCCGACGGGCCCTACGCCTTCCTGGGTAGGCTGCATCAGTTCGAAGGCCAAGTCTCCCACCCTCACGACAGCGGATAGATGAAGGCCGAAATTCATTTTTCCGTTTTTAACCTTTGACGTATCCAATTCCGCGCCGAATTTCTCTCTGAAAAACGCGATCCCTTCATCGATATCTTTCACGGCCACGCCGATATGTGCCAATCCCTCGATCATTGCCAATTCTCCTTCGTTTTCATAGGGGCGGGAATCCGGGATGCGCCGATCCAAAAGGGCATCCCGGATTCCCGTTTTGACGAGACTGGTGCAGCGCGAATGAATCAGAGTCGCTCCACCACGGTGGCGATCCCGACGCCGCCCCCGCCGCAGAGCATCTGCACGCCGTACCTTCCCTTTGTCCGCTTCAGGTGATGA
>JAFGIO010000039.1 GCA_016929555.1 Deltaproteobacteria bacterium
TCACCCCCACCCTATCCCTCCCCCCTCGAGGGGGAGGGTAATTTATGACTTTTTTTAAGAGTTTATCAAGTTTGCGCCATCGTCAGGGCACCGGATGCCGGATCAACCTTAAAGTAAAGAGTGAGAAGAGCCATCCCATGATCACCAGAAGAGCAGACGATATATCCCCCTTCATCGTCATGGACGTCCTCGAGAAAGCCCAGGAAATGGAGAGGAAGGGGGATCAGATCATCCATCTCGAAGTGGGCGAACCCGATTTCGACACCCCCGACTGCATCAAGGAGGCCGGCATAAAAGCGATGCAGGCCGGCAAGACCCACTACACCCACAGCCTGGGATTGGCCGAGTTGCGGGAAGCCATTTGCGAACACTATCTCGGCAAATACGGCGTCAGCCTCGCTCCGGATCAGATCCTCGTCACCTCGGGAACATCGCCCGCCATGATGATCCTCTTCGCCGCCATCCTCGATCCCGGCGACGAGGTCATCATCTCGGATCCCCATTACGCCTGCTATCCGAACTTCATTCGATTCTTCGACGGCGTTCCCGTGACCGTAGACGTTTTCGAAGACGAAGGGTTTCAGTACACCCCCGAGGCGATCCGTCCGAAAATTACCGAAAAGACGAAGGGCATCATGATCAATTCGCCGTCGAATCCGACGGGAAACCTCCTGGACAGCGACAGGATGGCCGCAATCGCCTCCCTGGGCGTTCCCGTCATTTCCGACGAGGTCTACCACGGCCTCGTCTACGAGGGCAAGGAGCACAGCATCCTGGAATTCACGGACAACGCCTTCGTGATCAACGGCTTCTCCAAGACCTACGCCATGACGGGCTGGCGCCTGGGCTACCTGATCGCGCCGAAGGCCTACATCCGGCCCATGCAGAAGATCCAGCAGAACCTCTTCATATCCGCCAATGCCTTCGTCCAATGGGCCGGTATCGCCGCTCTGCGGGAGGCGGGAAACGATGTGCTGCGCATGAAGCGGATCTACAATGAACGAAGAAAGTTCATGATCGGGCGTCTCCGCGATATCGGTCTGGGCGTCCGGGTGGAGCCGACGGGCGCTTTCTACGTTTTGGGAAACGTCAAGGCCTTCTGTACGGATTCCTACCACCTCGCCTTCGACATCCTGACGAAGGCCCGGGTCGGAGTCACGCCTGGCGTGGATTTCGGCCGCAACTGCGAGGGATACCTGCGTTTCTCCTACGCCAACTCCCTGGAAAACATCGCCGAAGGTATCCGGCGGATCGATGAATACCTCAAGGAAACATGCAGGGTCTGAACAAGGGTAAGCATGCCATAAGGGCCATTCTGTTCGATTTCGACGGAACCCTGGCCAGGTTGAACATCGATTTTCCGCTGATGCGAAGGTCCGTGCTGGAGTTGATCGGCGCCTTCGGCGTCCCCAGGGACGGCCTTGCCGATCTGTACGTCCTCGAAATGATCGAAGCAGGCGGCAGGCGCATCGCCGAAATCCGACCCGAAACCCTGGCCGATTTTCGGAAGGAGGCTTACGGATGCATCGAGTCCATAGAAATGGAGGCGGCGAGGCGGGGGGGGCTGCTGGAAGGAATTCGTCCCATGTTCGGAGCGCTTCGCAGAAACCTCATCCGGACGGGCGTCGTTTCCCGCAACAGCGGAGCCGCCATCGCCGAAATATTTCCGGACATCCATGATCACTGCAACGCCGTGATCCCGCGCGAATTGACCAGCCATGTCAAGCCCCATCCGGAACATCTCCTGACGGCCCTTCGGGCACTCCAAGTCCGTCCCGAAGCGTCCGCCATGGTGGGTGATCATCCCATGGATATCGTCGCCGGCAGGGAGGTCGGCCTCATGACCATCGGCGTGCTGACGGGATCATCGGGACCGGAAGCGATGCGCGAAGCATCGCCGGATATCATCCTGAACAGGGCCCCCGACATCGTCGGACTGCTGTGACGGAACTTCCGCGACAGACATGAATCATATCTTGTCGACAATCCGGCCTCTCGCAATCCGGCATCGAATCTTGACAAAAAAAAGGCTTAATGTATGATTGCCCGAAAAGAATTCGCTTTTTCAAGGAACAGGCATTGGAAGGATCGCGGCCGCTTCCAGGGGAGTAAACGATGACATCGCTTCAGGATTGGCAAAAGAGCTATCCCGAGAAATTTGCCGACATCGATGAGGTATTCAGCCATATTCGACGGGGCGACCACATCTTCGTCGCTTCAGGCTGCGGCGAACCCCAATACCTCATTCAGGCCATGATGACCTTCGTGGAGACGCATCCCAAGGCTTTTTTCGATGCGGAGATCATCCAGGTCTATTCCTTCGGGATCGCTCCCTATACGGATACCAAATTCAAGAGCAACTTCCGGCACAATTCTTTCTTCATCGGCGACAATACCCGAAAATCCGTTAACGAAGGCATGTCCGATTATACCCCTATCTCCCTTTCCGATGTTCCGGCCTTGATCAACGGCGGCGTGGTGCATCTCGACGTGGCCCTGGTCCAGACTTCTCCTCCGGACAGCCACGGTTTCCTCAACCTGGGACTGAGCGTCGACATGGTCAAGCCAGTCACGGAGAAAGCCCACCTCGTCATCGCCCAAGTGAACCGACAGATGCCCCGTATTCACGGGGACGGTTTCATTCACATCAAGGACGTGAACTTCATCGTTCCCCATGACGAACCCCTGTTGGAAGTGCATGGCGAGGCGCCCAGCGAAACATCCCAGAGCATCGGAAACTACGTGGCCAGGCTCATCCAGGACGGAGACACGATCCAGGTCGGATACGGGAGCCTGCCCAACGCCATCATGGCGAACCTGTACGGAAAGAAGCATCTGGGCGTCCATACCGAGCTTCTCAGCGACGGCCTCGTCAGCCTGATCAAGGCGGGTGCCATCGACAACTCGCGCAAGACGCTGGACAGGGGAAAGGCGGTGGCGGCCTTTTCCATGGGCACCAGGGAGACCTACGATTTTCTCCACGACAATCCTTCCATCATGTTCCGGACAATCGATTACACGAACAACCCCCTTGTCATCGCCCGGCATGAAAATATGGTCGCGATCAACAGCGCCCTGGAAATCGATCTGACCGGCCAGGCGACGTCGGAATCGCTGGGAAGCGAGTTCTACAGCGGTATCGGCGGCCACCAGGACTTCATGAGGGGCGCCCTGATGGCGCGCAACGGCAAAACCATCCTGACCCTGAAGTCGACGGCCCACAACGGCGAGGTCTCGCGGATCGTTCCGGCCCTCTCGGAGTCGGCCGGCATCACCCTCAACCGGGGGGACACGCGCTATGTGGTCACCGAATACGGCATCGCCTACCTGCACGGCAAAAATGTCCGGGAACGGGCCATGTCCCTGATATCCATCGCCCACCCGAAGTTTCGACCCTGGCTCATCGAGGAGGCGAAGAAGCGCGATCTCATTTTTCGCGATCAGGCCTTCATCCCCGGCAAGAGGGGCGAATACCCGGAAGCGCTGGAGACCTACCGAACGACGAGAACGGGGCTCCAGGTGCTGTTGCGGCCCGTCAAGATCAAGGACGAGCCCCTGCTGAAGGATTTCTTCTATGCCCTCTCCGATACCAGCCTCTACCGGCGGTTTCTTTCGCTGCGAAAGGATATGCCCCACGAGCGGCTTCAGGATTTCGTCATCATCGATTACACGAAAGAGCTTGTCATCCTGGCCGTCATAGGATCCGAGAAAAACGAGCTGATCGTCGGCGTCGGCCAGTACGGCATCGATGAGGCAACCCACACGGCGGAGGTCGCCTTTGCGGTCCGCGATGATCATCAAAACAGGGGGATCGGCGGGGAACTGCTGACCTATCTTACCTATCTGGCCAAGAGGGAAGGACTTCTCGGTTTCACCGCCGAGGTGCTGGTCGACAACCAGCCCATGCTCCACGTCTTCGAGCAGGGCGGATTCGACATCAAGAAAAAAAGCGATGCCGGCGTCTACGACTTGAAGCTGGCCTTCAGAGGATAGCGACCATGGCGAAAGATCGCAACGAAAACATCAAGTACCTCCTGGAACCCAGGGCCATCGGCATTATCGGCGCTTCGGCGAACAGGTGGAAGATCGGCAACAGCGTCGTAAGGAATATCGTCACCGGAGGATACAAGGGCAAGGTCTTTCCGGTCAATCCCAAGGAGAGGGAGATCGAGGGGGTTCCCGTCTACCGGAGCATCCTGGACGTAAAGGACGATATCGATGCCGTCTGCATCACCGTTCCTGCCCCCCTGGTCTTCGAGGCGATCAAGCAGTGCTGCGAGCGGTCCGTCAAATACGGTCTCGTCATCACCTCCGGATTTTCCGAGGTCGGCAACGTCAAGGAGGAAAGGGAGATTGTCGATTATGCCAACAGCCGCGGCATGCGCATTCTGGGACCCAACATCTTCGGCATCTACTCTTCCAAGGCAAGCCTGAACGCTACTTTCGGAGGCGGGGCCATCGCGAGGCCCGGAAACCTCGCCATCGTCACCCAGAGCGGCGCCCTCGGAGGGGCCATGGCCGCTCAGGCCGGGGTGGAAAATATCGGCCTGTCGGCCATCGTTCCCGTCGGCAACAAGTCCGACATCGACGAAGCCGATCTGCTTCATTACTTCATCGACGATGACCACACCAGGGCGCTTCTCCTCTACATCGAGGGGGTGAAGGATGGTGCGAGTCTGCTCGGCGCCCTCAAGGCGACGGCGAAACGCAAGCCCGTCATCTTCGTCAAATCCGGGCGATCCGCCCGGGGCGCCATGGCGGCTGCCTCGCATACGGGATCGCTGGCCGGTTCGGACGAAGTCTTCGAAGACGTCATCAGGCAATGCGGGGGCCTGCGTGCCGAAAATATCCGCGAGGCCTTCCAGTGGTGCAAATTTCTCGCCGACAACCCCCTGCCCGCGGGCGACAACACGGTCATCGTCACCAACGGCGGCGGGGCCGGCGTCATGGCCACCGATGCCTGCGAGAAATACGACGTCAGGCTCTACGATGATTTCGAGGTGCTCAGGGCTGCCTTTTCCCCGGTCATCCCTTCCTTTGGCTCGACGAAGAACCCCATCGATCTCACCGGCCAGGCCACGGCGGAAATCTATACCAAGGCCTTCGATGCGGCTTACGCCGACGAGAACATCCATTCCGCCTTGGGAATCTATGTAGAATCGGCCCTCTTGAATGCGGAATCCCTCGCCCGGGTCGTCGAACCGAATTACGAACGGTTCAAAGAGGCGGGAAAACCGCTTCTGTTCACCCTGATCGGCGGCGCCGGCACGGCAAGCTATGAAGACGCAGCCAGAAAAAAAGGATTCCCCGTAACTACCGAGGTCTACGATTCGGTCGCCTGTCTCGGCGCCGTATATGCCTATAAGCGATTCAAAGACTCGGGACCGGAAGACAGCATCGATGCAGACATAGACGCGCAGGCCATCGAAAACATTGTCGCGGCAGCAAAGCAGGATCGGCGGACATCCCTTCTTTCCTCCGAGGCTCAGAACATCATGAAGATCGCCGGGGTCGGCATCCCGAAAAGCCTGATCGCCATGACCATGGAAGGCGCCGTCAAAAGCGCCGCGGCCATCGGATACCCCGTGGTCATGAAGGTCGTATCCAGGGATATCCTCCACAAGAGCGACGCCGGAGGCATCGCCATCGACCTGGAGAACCGGGAAGAGGTGATCGACGCCTACGGCGCCATTCTCCGGAACTGCAGGGCCCATGTCCCGAACGCCCTCATCGAGGGCGTCGAAATCTCCGAGATGGTGCAACCCGGCACGGAAATGATCGTCGGCGCCCGGATCGACAAGACCTTCGGCCCCATCGTCATGGTCGGCCACGGAGGGATCTATGTCGAGGTCATGAAGGACGTCTCTTTCCGGGCCCTGCCCCTTACCCGGAGCGATATTCTGTCGATGATCAAGCAGATTCGTTCCTATCCGCTGCTCCTGGGGGTCAGAGGTGAAAAGATGAAAGATATCGAAACGCTTGTGGATACCATTCTCAAACTGGGCGCCATCGTCGACAAATGCGAAGGGATCTCCGACATCGAGATCAATCCCCTCGTGATCTACGAGCAGGGTCAGGGCGCCAGGGCGGTGGATGTAAGAATCATACTTTCAAGAGATTAGAAAGAGGTGGCACAAATGGAGAGTATCGTCGTCACATCGATGCGTCAAAGCGCCGGCAAGACGAGCGCAATCATCGGCATTGCCAAGGTTCTGGGTAAGAAGATCGGCTACATCAAGCCCTTCGGAGACCGGCTGCTCTATCGAAAAAAGAGGCTCTGGGACTACGATGCCGCGCTGCTCAAGAACATCTTCAGCCTGCAGGAGAGCGCCGAGGAGATCAGCTTGGGGTTTCACCATTCCAAGCTCCTGTACATGTTCGACGAAAAGACTACCGGCGATAAATTGAGAGATCTGCTGTCCGTTGTGGGCCAGGGCAAGGATTTGGTCTTCGCCGAATCGGGCAGGGACATCTCCTACGGCATTTCCGTCGGTCTCGACGCCCTGTCCGTGGCAAGGCATCTGAAGGCCCCGCTGCTGGTCGTCGCCGCCGGCGACGAGGATGCGATCCTCGACGACCTCACTTTTCTCGCAAAGCGAGTCCAACTGGATTCGATCGAACTGAAAGGGGTCGTCATCAACAGGGTCTGCAACATCCTCGATTTCACCGACGTCCATCTCCCCAAGATCCGGGAACTCGGCATCCCCGTCCTGGGCGTCATCCCGTCTGACAAGGAACTGTCCTGTCTTTCCGTCAGCTACCTGGGCGACCGGCTCTTTGCGAAGGTCATTGCCGGCGAGGCGAACATGAACCGCACCGTTCGCAGGATCTTCATCGGTTCCATGTCCGCCAGCACCGCCCTGAAAAGCCCCCTGTTCCAGGAAGAAAGCAAACTGGTCATCACCAGCGGCGACCGAGGGGACATGATCGTGGCGGCCCTGGAAAGCAGCACGGCGGCGATCGTCCTGACGAACAATCTCCTGCCCTCTTCGAACCTCATCGCCCAGGCGGACAAGGCGGGAATCCCCTTGCTTCTGGTTTCGCTGGACACCTTTGAGGCGGCCAAGCAGATCGACGACATGGAACCGATGCTTACGAAGGACGATCGGGACAAGATCGACCGGATCGAGCAGATGGCCCGCGAGCATCTGAACCTGGATGCCCTGCGCTGAGCAGGGCGATCCCCATGGACACTACCCCCCCATCCCCTTGAAAAAGGGCAGGGGGTTTTTTATGAAACAAACAAAATACACGAAAGGTTGAGCGGGCCGAGGCCTGTTTCCCCAGCGGCGCCGTCACGGATCTATGAACGAAGAAGTATTCAGGGAGTATGACGTCAGGGGTCTCGTGGACAGGGATCTCGATTCCGATTTCGTCTACGATCTGGGCAGGGCCGTCGGAACCTTCGCCGGGCAGCGGGGCGTCACGGCGATGACCCTGGGCCGGGATTGCCGCCTGAGTTCGGATGCCTACCGTGACGCCCTCGGCCGGGGAATGGCCGCCACCGGAATCGATGTCATCGACATCGGGCTCTGCGCAACGCCGATCCTCTATTTTTCGATCAGACACCTTGCAGCCGGCGGCGGCGTCATGATCACGGGAAGCCACAACCCACCCGAGTTCAACGGCTTCAAGATCTGCGTAGGCCCCGATACCATTTACGGAGAAGAGATTCAGCAGCTCAAGGTCATCATGAAGAGGGGCATCTACCGCGCCGGCACCGGAGCGGTCACCGCACGCGATGTTTCCGGAGACTACGAGGAGTGCCTCTTCGAAAACGTCGCCGTCCGGGAAGGCCTGCACATCGCCGTCGACGGCGGCAACGGCGTCGGGGGCCTTTTCGCCCTTCCCCTTTACCGGCGCTTTGGATGCCGTGTCGAGGCCATCCACTGCGATCCCGACGGAAACTTTCCCAACCATTTTCCCGATCCCACCGTCCCGGAGAATCTCGAAGAGCTCCGGACCCTGGTGAGAGAAAGCCGTGCCGACGCGGGCATCGCCTTCGACGGCGACGCGGATCGGATCGGCGTCATCACGGACCGTGGCGAGATCCTCTGGGGGGATGAGCTGCTGCTCCTCTTCTCCCGGTCCGTATTGAAGGAGCATCCCGGCGCGACCATCATCGGCGAGGTCAAGTGCTCTCAGAAACTCTACGATGACATCGAGCGGCACGGCGGCAAGGCCATCATGTGGAAGGCGGGACATTCGCTGATCAAAGGCAAGATGCGCCGGGAGCGGGCCCTGCTCGCCGGCGAGATGAGCGGCCATCTCTTCTTTGCAGACCGGTATTTCGGCTACGACGACGCGCTGTACGCATCGGTCCGTCTGCTCGAGGTCCTCTCGCGAACCGGCACGCCGCTGAGCGAGCTTCTCGTAGACGTCCCCAGAACCTTTGCGACGCCGGAGATCCGCCTGGACTGCCCGGACAGCATCAAATTCCAGGTCGTGGAAGAGGCCAGGGAAACCTTCCGCAGGCGCTTCGACGTCATAGACATCGACGGCGTCCGCATACCCATGGGGGACGGCTGGGGGCTCGTCCGGGCATCCAACACCCAGCCCGTGCTGGTGCTCCGCTTCGAGGCCGCGACGGAAGAAAGATTGAACGATATCAGGCAGTCCGTTGAGTCGGTTTTAAGGGAGATTATGGGCCGCCACGGCGCGGCCTGAGCGGATGGATCATCCTGCATCGATTCCCTGCCGCCGCACGAGAACCTCGTGGGTGCAGCTCTCGACACTTCGGGCCGTATCGATAACGAGATGGCGGCCTTCCGGAACATCGGTGATTGCGTCGAAACGGTCCCGCTGCGCCTCGTAGATCTCCCAGCGCCCGTCCGAGGCGTCGGAGCCGTCGGCAAGACGGCTGTCGAGCCGCTTCCTGACCGTTGCCTCGTCGCAGACACATTCGATGACAAAGGCGTCGACGCCCAGATGTTCCGCCCTCTTCAGGAACCGCTCCCTCTGCTCGCGGCTGCCGAAGGAGGCATCGACGATGACCGTCCGTCCCTCCTGGAGCCGCTGTTCGGCCCTCTCCAGGGCGGCGGCATAGGTCTTGCGGGTTGTCTCGCCGGAGTACGGACCCTGATGGAAGGGAACGAGCCTCTTTTCCGTGGGTTCTATCCCGATCAGCGTCTTGCGCAGGACGTCCATCCGGATCACGTCGGCGTTTAAACGCCCGCCTAGGCTTGCAGCGAGGGCGCTCTTGCCCGTTCCCATGAGCCCCGCCATCAGGATCAGCGCCTGCTTTCCCAGACGGGCGGCATAGCTGTAGGCGAGATCGAAATAGCGCGCCGCCGCTCCGGCCGCCGCTTCCCGCTCCCGGGGCGCGATGGCGGCCTCGTCAAGGCGGAAACTCGTGACCTTGCCCCTGACGTAGGCGTAGTAGCATTTGTAGAAATTGAGGAGGATGGCGACCTGCGGATCGGATGCGTGCCTGATATAGGATTCCACGAAGTCCTGGGCATAATCGGGATAGCCGTTGTAATCGAGATCCATGGCGAGGAAGGCCGCCTCGGCGGCCACATCCTCGTAGCGGAACCGTTCGTTGAACTCGATGCAGTCGAAGATGACGATGCCGTCTGTGATGCAGATATGTTCGAGGTGAAGATCGCCGTGGCAGTCTCTGATTTTGTGATCCGCCACCCTTTGATCGAAAAGCGCCTTTTGATTTTCTATGAATGCCCTCGCACCGGTGCGGATGAATTCGAACTGGTGCGCCGGCAGGGTTAGGCCGACGTAACGCTGCGTCTGATCGAAATTTTCCTCGTGGTTGAGGCGAACGGTTTCGAGGCTCCCGATCCTGTCGATTTGCCCGCCCGTTGCCGCCCGGCGGTGGAAATCCGCCAGCCGGGCGGCGACTTTATCCATGACGGTTTTATCGACGGCTCCCTCCCCCAGGAGTTTTTTCAGCATCCTCTCTTGGGGAAGCCGTTTCATCTCGAGGGCGTATTCAACGGTATGCCCTTCCCCGTCGATGTGCAGTTCCCCCCGGCTGTCCTCCCGGATCTCCAGAACATCCAGATACATTTCCGGAGCCAGACGCCGGTTGAGCCTGAGTTCTTCCCTGCAGTAGTGTTCGCGCTTAGCGAGGCTCGTGAAATCGAGAAAACCGAAATCGACGGCCTTTTTGACCTTGTAGACCCTGTCTCCGGCGATGAAGATATAGGAGATATGGGTCTGGATAAGATCGACCCTGTCGGGTTCGTGGAGATAAAAGGAGGGTTTGCTCATAACCTCCACGAGGTCCCGATGCGTCATGAACGCCTCTTGCGCCATTCCGGTATCCGATCCGTCAATCCGCGAAGTATTCTTCCTTCATCTCCAGGGTCAGCCCGTCGCTGTTGATCAGCCGCATCGACAATCCCTCGATCTTGGGAAGCTCGTAAGCAAAGAAGAACTTGAAAGCGAAGAGCTTTCCCTGATAGAAATTGGCATCCGCCTCTGATGGGCCGCCGGCCATAGCCTTCCGGACGACCATAGCCTGGAGCAGCCACTGCCAGGCCACGGCGATGATGCCGAACAGCTCGATGTAGAGCGTGGCGTCGGCCAGGAACAGTTCCGGCGTGCCCGTCGCGGCCACCCCCAGCAGATGGTCGGTCACCTTCTGCAGCGTCTCCACTGCTTTGGCCAGTTGCCGGCTGTAGGGTTTGAGCATGTCGTCCCCGGCGGCATCTTCGATCACCTTGCCGACCTCTTCGAGATAGATCTTGTAGGCCTGGCCGTTCTTCATGGTGATATTCCGACCCAGAACGGTGATCCCCTGGATGGCCGTGGTCCCCTCATGGATGGGATGGATACGGGCGTCGCGGTAATGCTGCTCGACGGGAAACTCCTCACAGTAGCCGTAACCTCCCAGACACTGTAGGGCCTGGCTCGTCGAATGGATGCCCATCTCCGAGGGATAGGTCTTGGCAACCGGGGTGAGCAGGTCCAGCAGCAGCGCGACGCGCTCCTGCTCCTCGCCCGTCAGAACGAGCCTAAGATCCGCATATTTGCTGCACTGGAAAAGAAGCGAAAGCGATCCCTCGATAACGGCGCGCTGGAAAAGAAGCATCCTCTTCACGTCGGCGTGTTTGATGATGGGGATCTGGGGCGAATTGGGATCCCTGTTCGTCAGCGGCCTTCCCTGGGGGCGCTCTTTCGTGTATTCGAGGGCTGCATAATAGGCGGCCGAGGCGATGGCCGCGGCGCCGGTGCCGACACCGATCCGGGACTCGTTCATCATCTGGAACATGTAGGGCAGTCCCTTGTGGGGTTCTCCCACGAGGTAGCCGTGGCAGTCATCGTTGTCCCCCAGGCTCAACTGGTTGATCGGCGATCCACGGTATCCGAGCTTGTGGTATACCGCCGTCACGGTGACGTCGTTGAAAACGAGATTTCCCTGCTCATCGATGCGGTTGTTCGGAACGACAAAGAGCGAGATGCCCTTCACGCCGGCCGGTGCGCCTTTAATCTTCGCCAGGAGGAGATTGACCACATTATCCACGCCGTCGTGTTCCGAGGCCGAGATGAAGATCTTCTGGCCCTTGATCTTGTAATAACCCTGGTCTGTGGGGTAGGCCGTCGTCGTGATGTCCGACAGGGAACTGCCCGCCTGGGGTTCCGTCAGGGCCATGGTCCCCTGCCACTCTCCTGCGTACATCTTCGGTACATAGGTGTCTACCAAGTCCTGGGATCCGAAGGCTGTAATCAAGTGGGCAGCCCCCGAGCAGAGGCCAGGATAGATACTCCCCGAATAGTTGGCCGCACTGAAGATGAAGCTCGAGGCAAAATTGATCATATCAGGAAGCTGCTGGCCCCCGTATTCGTAATCAGCCCCCCCAGAGATCCAGCCACCCTCTCCGAATTGCCTGAGAATCGTCCGGACCATGGGGTGGACTTTCACCTTGCCGTCCACCAGCTCCGGCGGATTCCTGTCCATTTCGGTGAAGCAGGGCTTCAGGGTGTCCTTCGCCATCTTCATGGCCGTATCCAGGACCATGTCGAATTCCTCCGGTGAGTGATCCGCATAGCGGGGGTATTCCAACAGAGAGTGCGCATCGAATACTTCGTAGAGCATAAACTTCAAATTCCGTTCACTGACAAATTTCTCGGCCATCATCAACCTCCTGTCTTTTTTATATCAAGGGCTCGCCTTCTCAGGCGGCCGGGGCCGTAAGGCGGCTGCCCCCTGAAATTGCACGTTGCCTTGCGAAGTGTGCCTACCACATCCGTTTCCTTTTTACAATGCTCGATTGCTTCCGTCGAACCGGGGCCTTCAGGTATGATCAAACTGGTATCCCACGGACCGAAGACTTTTAAAGAAGACGGGATTCTGGGGGTCGTCCTCGAAGTATCTTCTCAGGCGAACGATGAAGTTGTCGACGGTGCGCGTGGCCGTGTCGCCGGAGTAGCCCCAGCCCACCTCGAGAAGGTCCTTCCGCGACAAGGGCCTGCCCCGATGGGCGATGAAGACTTTTAAAAGGCGGATTTCCTGATCCGTCAGATGAACCGTTCCCTGCCGGCAGGTCGCCGTCATCCTTTCGAAATCAATGGTGTTTCCCCCGAAACTGTAGCATTGCCCCTTATGATCGAATGCTGTCGCCGCGGCTTCGGGACGCCAGGATGCCCTGGTCATGAGCCGTTCGATCCTTAGGATAAATTCCTCGAGATTGAAGGGCTTTGCCAGATAGTCATCGACACCGAAGGTAAATCCTTTCACGATATCCTCGGTCCCTCCCTTGGCAGACAGGATAAGGACAGGAAGCCTTTCGTCCTCCAGGCGGATATGGCGCAGGACAGCCAAACCGTCAAGCCCCGGGAGCATGACGTCCAGGACGATGAGCTGCGGGTTCCACTCTTTCCACACACGCAGGCCTTCGGTGCCGCTTCCGGCGATCGCCGCTTCGTACCCCTGCAGCGACAGATTCAATTTCAGACCCTCGGCGATGTGAAAATCGTCCTCGATGATAAGAATACGTTTACGATCGGTCCTCTTCATGATGAAATCCTTTCCCCCTCCCCCGCAGGTGTTTTGCAGGGCAGGCTCAGGGTGAACCGGGACCCCTTCCCCTCGCCTTCGCTTTCCGCAACGATCCTCCCGGAATGAAGCCGCGCTATCTGCGCAACCAGATAGAGACCGATGCCGCTTCCCCCGACAGGGCCGTTTTCGCGGCGGCTGCCCTGATAGAATTTTCGGAAGATCTTCATTGTTTCCCCCTTGGCGATGCCGATGCCGTTATCCAGAAAATGGACGAACAGCTTCGACCCGTCGCGATCGAGGACGATGGTGACCCTGGGCCTTCCCGATCTATTGTACTTGGCGGCGTTGGTCAGGATGTTCATGAGCATCATTTCAAAAAGGGGCACGATCACGGGGCACATCGGGGTTCCCCCTGTCCTGTTTTCCAGGCGGATTTCACAGTCCCGGAAAATGTGGTCGTTGATGGAGAGGAAACGCCGGATAGTCTCGTCGATATCGACGCTCGTGAACTCGCCGTCGTAAACATTGCTTTCGATGCGTGCAAGATTGAGAATGCTGTTGATGTTCATCGCCAGGCGTTCCGTATCCTGGAGCATGAAATGGGTATAGCGGCACTGGTCTTCCCTGGACAGCTCATGCTTGAGAAAGGTTTCGAGATAGATCTTCAACGATGTTACGGGCGTCTTGAGTTCGTGGGTGAAGTTGTTGATAAAGCTGTGTTGTAGTTGATAGAGCTGAAGGGTTTTCAAATTGTAGATGAAAATGGTCAGAATTCCCACCAGAATGACCCCAACCAGAATAGACAGGACAAGGATCACGACCCAGGTCTTTGCCTCGAAAAACCGGCTCGGATCGAGATGATAGCTTTGAATCACCTCTTCAAGGCGCGCGCTGATTCCCACGTACCAGTAAATATAAAGAAAAAGGGATATGGCCAAGGCCATGGTGGAAAGAACAAAGACAAATACGGGATGGATGTACCAATTCGTCTGTTTCATCGTCGCCGAATCTCCTGCAGGGCTGCCCTGTCAGAAACCCCTGGCCCTCCAAAGGGCGGTTCCATTGTAAAAGTAATGTAAAACAGTCATTTGTATCTTTTCATTCCGGGACAGGTCTTTTAAGGTGTGTTCACCATCGATCTTCAACCGCAAGGAGGAAAACCATGGCCGAGAGAACCCATCCCCTTCATCCCCTTGGAACCAGGGCGCGTGTGCTGTTGTCCAGCGTTTTCGGACCCTATGGCCGGGATGACGAGTACGGCAGCCGCAGCATCAACCCAATGGAACTGTATCAGAATCAGGTTACTCGCTTTCAGGGGGCTTTTTCGCTGCGCATGTTTCACCGTTCTTTCGGCATCATGATGATCCAGGCCAACCTGGAAGCCCCCTGCACCCTCTTGGATTTTCCCACTCTGGACCAATTCACGGAAGAAATCAAGAATGAGCCTTATGATATCATCGGTATCACCTCCATCCTGCCCAATATCGGCAAGGCCCGCAAAATGTGCGAGCTGATCCGGCGTCACCGGCCCGGGGCAACGATCGTCATCGGGGGACACATCAGCGGCAAGGAAGGACTCGACCGGCTCATCGATGCCGACCACATTGTACATGGCGAAGGAATCCGATGGTTCCAGCGGTATCTCGGACAGGACGACAAGGCCCCTATCAGGCATCCTATGGCCCTTTCGGGCTTCGGTGCAAGAATCATGGGAATCGATCTCAGCAACAGGCCGGGCGATACCGCGGCTATCCTGATCCCTTCCGTCGGGTGCCCCATCGGGTGCAACTTTTGCTCCACCTCGGCCCTGTTCGGAGGCAAGGGCCATTTCATCAACTTCTACGAAACCGGAGACGAGCTATTCGCTCTGATGTGCGGGATGGAAGAGAAGATGAAGGTTCGCTCCTTCTTCGTCCTGGATGAGAATTTCCTTCTGCACCGGAAGCGCGCCTTACGACTGCTCGAACTGATGGAGGGGAACGATAAAAGCTGGGCGATCTATGTATTCAGCTCGGCCAAGGTCCTGAAGAGTTACACGATCGATCAACTGGTCGGACTGGGCATCGGCTGGGTTTGGATGGGACTCGAAGGAAAACAAAGCGCCTACGACAAGTTAAAAGACGTGGATACCCACGAACTCGTGAAAGAACTTCAGGCTTACGGGATTCGCGTTCTCGGCTCGTCGATCATCGGCCTCGAGGATCACAGGCCGGAGAATATGGACGCCGTCATCGATTACGCCGTAAGCCATGAGACGGTCTTCCATCAGTTCATGCTCTACCAGCCCATCCCGGGAACCCCTCTTTATGAAAAGCACAAAAGGGAAGGCACGCTCCTGCCGGAGGACCAACTTTCCGATGCCGACGCCCACGGCCAGTTCCGATTCAATTACCGCCATCGGCACTTCGAGCGGGGACAGGAAGAGAACTATCTGGTCGAAGCCTTCCGGCGTGACTTCCGGATCAATGGTCCCAGCCTGCTGCGCCTGATCCGGGTCCTACTGAACGGTTGGCAGGCACTCGAAAACCAACCGAAACGCATTCGGGACCGCGTCTCCCGGGAGACCTCTCCGCTGCGTTCGACCTATGCGGGCGCCGTCTGGGCGGCGAAAAAAAGGTACCGCGACGATCCGCCCCAGGCGGAAAAGGCCGACAGGCTGCTGAAGGACATCTACAAGACCTTCGGATGGAAAACCAGGATTGCCGCCCCCGTTTTCGGCCGCTTTGCCCTTTGGGCCCTCAAGAGAGAAGAGGCGCGGCTGGTTGCAGGCTGGACCTACGAACCCCGCTGCTTCATCGAGAAGAATCCCGCCGCCCTGAACCTTGAAAAAGCCCAAAAGACAAGGCACGCGCAGAGGAAAATGTCACCTTTCGATGAACGACACGCCATGGGTGAGAACATCGCTTGACCTGACTGCTAGGGCCTTCTCAAAGCAATCCCTTTGCCTTTCCTTATTTCCGTCGAACATTTCCGACGGACTCCTTGACAGGAAAAACGAACTGTAATAGCCTGCCGCCGTTTTGTAAGCCGGAGATCTCGATGCAGCCGTTGCAATTCAAGGGCATCGGTCCCACATCGAGTCGATCGTCGGGCAAGAGGCCGGCGGTTGTATCTTCGAAGGCCCAATAAAAAGGAGATTTCCTCTAATGATCGCAAAAAAACCCTATGGACTGGAACGGCTGTTCCATCCGAAGAGCCTGGCCGTCGTCGGTGCCTCGCCAAAGGTCGGCGGCTTCAACTGGGGCGGCAACAATTACATCGAGGCTTCCGTAAGCCTCGGTTTTCAGGGGAAGATCTACCCGGTCCACCCCACCGCGGATACCGTATTGGGCTTCAAATCCTACAAGAGCGTCCGGGACATCCCCGGTGAACTGGACCTGGTGATCTTCAGCATCTCTTACAACTCCGTACTTCCCGTCATGCGGGACTGTGTCGAGAAGGGCGTCAAGTTCATCCACGTCTTCACGGCAGGATTCAGCGAAACGGGTCTCGCAGAGAATAGGGCCATCGAAAATGAGCTGGTCCGGCTCGCCCGGCAGGCCGGGATCCGGATCGTGGGCCCGAACTGCATGGGTCTCTACTGTCCCAAAGGCGCCCTGGCCTGGAACAAAGAGTTCCCCAGGGATTCGGGACCGGTGAGTTTCGTCTCGCAGAGCGGCCAGCTGGCCGGGGAATTCGTCGAAACGGGCGCACACATAGGGCTCCGATACAACAAGGTCGCCAGCTACGGCAACGCCTGCGACCTTCAGCTTCACGATTTTCTGAATCATCTCGTTGACGATGAAAAGACCAAGGTCGTTGGGGCGTACCTGGAGGGATTGAGGGACGGAGAGGCCTTCTTCGAGGCGGCAAAACGATTCACCCGCAAGAAACCGCTCGTCGTCTGGAAAGGCGGCCTGACCGAAGGAGGCTCCCGGGCCAGCCAGTCCCATACGTCCGCCATTGCCGGCTCCGCGCAGATCTGGGAAGCGGTATGCCGTCAGACCGGCATCATCCCCGCTTACACAATGTCCGAAACGGCCGCTACCATAGCCGCCCTGTTGAGGCAGCCCCTGCCGAAGGGTGTAAACGTGGCGATCCTCGGAGGGGCGGGCGGCGGCAGCGTCACCATGACCGACATCGCCGAGCGGGACGGCTTGCAGGTTCCCCACCTGTCCGAGGGGACCATCCGCAAGCTTGAGGAATTCATTCCCATCCAGGGCAACATCATCAAAAACCCGCTCGATGTTATGGGAGCCCTCTTTTTTCCCGCCAGGGCCACGGGCCATGGCTCGGACATCATGGAGAATTACAGAAAGCTTTTCGTTGCACTGCGGGAGGACCCCCGCATCGATGCACTGCTATTTGCCCAGCGGGTGGAGTTGTTCACCAGGGTCGGCGGACGTCCTTTCATGAACTACTTTTTGCGCCGTTCCCTCGACGCCATGAAGGAATTCCAGAAGCCGATCTATATCGTTCTTGAAAAGGGAAACACCCTGGACGGTGAGGCGGCCCGTCAGGATGCCCAGGGTCAGTATATCCGTGCCGGCATTCCGACTTTCGACAATTTCTCCTCGGCCGCACGGATCATCGGACGCCTGAGCGAATACCGCCGTTATCTGGAATCCAGGAAGGAGGAACCCGGGTTCTGACGGCCGCGGCAGGTTGGAGGGATCCATCGAAGGTTTCTTATGGCGTCTCTTTCACATGATCCCTTCATGAGTGCGGGAATTTCTCTTGACAATCCTCAAGCGGCTTCGCTATAGATCGATGTCGAAGCCGACTCCCATCATGGCGACCCCGCCGCACAAGGAACATCGCATGGAGTCGCGAAGGCGAATCGCGGCAGGCGGACGGCAAACCGGAATCGCAAGCTATTTTACCGGCAAATCAACACATAAGGAACAGCATAAGCATCAGCATCTCTATCTTGGCGAAGGGGGATCGTCCTTTATAGTCCCTGGATTTATTCAATCCCCGGATTGGGTGACGTCCGGCAGGGATGGCCGTTTCTCATCCGGAAATTCTGTAAGGAGGTATTGAATTCGATGGATTTTCAATTTGGTGAAAAAGAAGAACAATTGAGGAAGGAGGTTCGGCAGTTCGTGAAGGAGAACCTGCCGCGGGACCACATCCCGGCCATGTTCGAGGAGGAAAACTCCGACGAAACCTGGGAATTTGCCATGCATATCGCCAAGAAGCTGGCCGAAAAGAAGTGGCTCACCATGGCCTGGCCCAAGGAGTACGGCGGCGCCGACGCCTCCGTCTGGGAGCGGATCATCTTCGGTGAAGAGGCCGGCTACTGGGGAATTCCCGGCGTCGGCATGGGGGTGAGCGGCACCGCCTGGGTCGGTCCTACCCTGATCCTCCTCGGCACGGATGAGCAGAAGAAGAAATACCTCCCTCTCATCTCTTCGGCTGACCCAGACGGCGTCTGGTGCACCGGCTACAGCGAGCCCAATGCGGGAAGCGATTTCGCCAACATCCGCACGAGGGCGGAAAAGCGCGGCGACCACTATATCATCAGCGGCCAGAAGGTCTGGACGAGCGCCGCCCACCGAGCCCGGTGGTGCTGGCTCGCCTGCCGAACCGATCCCAGCGCCCAGAAAAAGCACCAGGGCATCAGCCTCATCCTCGTGGATATGAAGAGCCCCGGCGTTGTCGTCCGACCCATCAGGACCTATATCGGCTTCCATTACTTCAACGAGGTGTTCTTCGATGATGTGAAGGTTCCCGTGGAAAACCTCGTAGGCCAGGAGAACCACGGCTGGTATCATCTGATGCAGGCCCTCGCCTTCGAACGGGGAATCTCCGTGGGAACGAGCGCTTCCTGCCGCCGGATGCTGGATGAACTCGTACAATTCTGCAATGAAACCGGACAGATCAAAAAACCGGAAGTTCGCCAGAAGCTGGCAGATATCACTGCCGAAGTCGAAACCTTGAAGGTACTCGCCTACGAGGCCGCCTGGAAGATGAGCACCGGCCAGCAGGTCATCTACGAACCGTCGAGGGACAAGGCCTACGGCGACGGGATCATGCAGTCCCTGGGCCGTATCGGTACGGAGATCCTGGGGGCCTACTCACAGATGGATCCCATGAACAAGCACAACAAATGGAGCAAGATCAAGGGCGCTCTCGAACATATGTACTGGATGGCGCCCGGTCTTTCAATAGCCGCCGGC
The DNA here is from genome assembly GCA_016929555.1 of Deltaproteobacteria bacterium. Classification (GTDB taxonomy): domain Bacteria; phylum Desulfobacterota; class Syntrophia; order Syntrophales; family JAFGIO01; genus JAFGIO01. The sequence continues at coordinate 19,120 of JAFGIO010000039.1, forward strand.
ACCACGGACACCATGAGAAACATCGTCGGCCAGTTCGGCCTGCAATTGCCGAGATCGTACTAAGAGGAGGTGAACAATGGATTATAAATTTACGGAAGATCAGGAGATGATCAGAGAGGCCGCCAAGGATTTTCTCGAGCAGGAATGTCCGAAGGAAAAGGTCCGCCATCTGCGGGATGACGAGAAAGCCTACGATCCCGAGATGTGGAAGAAGATGATTGAACTGGGCTGGATGGGTGTCGTGCTGCCCGAGGAATACGGAGGGATCGGGGGAGAATTCCTGGACCTGCTCGTCATCCTCGAAGAAATGGGGAGAAACATTCTGCCATCCCCCTTCTTCCAGACGGTCGTCCTGTGTTCCATGCCGATTCTGAAGTTCGGTTCGGACGATCAGAAAAACGAGTACCTCACCAAGATCGCGACAGAAGGCCAGATATGGACCCTCGCGATCAACGAGACCGACGCGGACTACCTGGCCTCGGATGTGAAGCTCGCCGCCTCCGCTACCGGTGACGAATACACCCTGAACGGCAAGAAACTCTTCGTACCCTATGCCAAATCCGCGGAAATGATGCTCGTTATTGCCAGAACCGCCGAAAAGTCCAATCCAGAGGAAGGCGTCACGGCCTTCATCGTCGACGCGAAAAGCCCCGGCATCAGCTTCGAGGCGATGCCCGTGACGGCCCGCGACGCGCGCTGCGAGGTCACTTTCAAGGATGTCAAGGTGCCGAAAGGCAATGTCCTCGGCTCGCCCGACAAAGGCTGGGATATCGTCGAGTACATCCTCACCTACGCCCCGGTCTTGAAGGCAGCCGAGATGGCCGGCGGCGTTCAGTCCGTTCTGAACATCACAACGAAATATGCCAGCGAGCGCATCCAGTTCGGCAAGCCCATCGGCTCCTACCAGGCCGTGCAGCACCGCCTCGTCGATCTGCTCACGCAGGCGGAAGGATTGCGCTATCTCACTTACGAAGCGGCATCGGCGATCAACGCCGGCAATCCGTCGAAGCTCCTTACATCCCTGGCGAAGCTGAAGGCCAACAACGTCTACCAGA
>JAFGIO010000233.1 GCA_016929555.1 Deltaproteobacteria bacterium
GTCGTCAACGGCCAGAAGATCTGGATCACGGCGGCCCACAGGGCCGATCACATGTTTCTCCTTGCCCGTACCGATCCTTCCCAGAAACGCGGCAGAGGACTGTCCGTTTTCAACGTCGACCTGTCCCTGCCGGGAATAGAAATCCGGCCCATCAAATATATGAACAACGTCCATCTGTACAACGAGGTGTTCTTCACCGATGTGCGGATTCACGAATCCGAAAGGATAGGAGAAGAAAATCAGGGTTGGGGCATGACGCGCGACACCATGAACTTCGAGCGGTCGGGTTCGGGCGCCTATGCCGCCATCAGGCATACCCTGGAGGATCTCATCGATTACGTCAAAACGACCAAGCGCAAAGGCAAATTGCTCTCGGAAGATTCCCTCGTTCGTCAAAAAATAGCCCGGATCTATGCCGACATGGAGGCGGGCCGCGCCCTGTCCTACCGAATCGCCTGGCTGCAGGAGCAGGGAAATCTGCAGTTTTCGCCGGCCGCAGCCTCCGAAGCGAAGGTGTTCGCTACGGAACTGACCCAGCGCGTCGCCGATTTCGCCGTAGAAATCATGGGGCTTTACGGTCAACTCGAGTATTCGAAATGGGCACCGCTGGACGGCGCCATGATCGAAAGCTATCAGGCCAGTGTCGCCTCCGTGATTTATGCAGGATCCAACGAAATTCAACGAAACATCATTGCCTGGGTCGGTCTGGGTCTGCCGAGGCTCAAAGGACTGGGATAGGGGGGATGCGCTATGGAACTTGATTTTACGTCGGAACAAAACATGTTGAGGGACTCGGCCGCGAAATTTTTCGCCGGCGAGTGCAATTTCGAAGAGGTCAAAAAAATCGAGGAGAGCGAACAGGGATATTCGCCGGAATTGTGGAGGAAGGTGGCGGAACTCGGCTGGACGGGCCTGCTCTTTCCAAGCGACTACGGCGGCTACGACGGAACCTTTACGGATCTCGTGATTCTGCAGGAGGAGATGGGAAAGGCCGTTTTCCCCAGCCCTTTCTTCTCTACGGTCATCCAGTGCGGCTTGCTCATCCTGGAAGGAGGCTCGGAAGAGCAGAAACAGACTCTTTTGAGCCGGATATCCGAAGGCAGCCTCATCATGGCCCTGGCACAGTATGAGCAGGAGACGGACTACGATCCCGAGAGCATCGCCATGGAAGCGAAATCCGACGGTGACAAGTACGTTCTGAACGGCACGAAGATGTTCGCCACGGATGCCAATATCGCGGACAAGCTGATCGTGGCCGCCAGGACAGGCAACGCCGGCGTCAGCCTGCTGCTCGTCGACGCCCGCGATCCGGGGGTGAAGATCACCAAGATCCCCACCGTGGCCCTGGACAACACCTGCGAGGTTATCTTCAAGGATGTCGCCGTGTCGAAGGAGGACCTGATCGGCCCGCCGGGAGGCGGCGCGGAGCTGCTCGAGAAGATGTACGCCAAGGCGACCGTGGCGAAGGTTGCCGAAATGGTCGGGGGCTGCCGGATCTGTATCGATATGACGGCCGCCTATGCCAAAGGCAGGGAACAGTACGGCAATCCCATCGGCGGGTACCAGGCGATCCAGCACTTCATGGCCAACATGCTTCTCGCCTACGATACGAGCAGCAATTATCTGTACGCGGTAACCCGGATGATCGAAGACGGAGAGGACTTCGAGAGGGACGCCTCCGCCCTAAAGGCCCATGTCAACGGGAGTTTCCGGTACATCACGGAACGGGCCGTCAAGATCCACGGGGGAATTGGAACGACGAGGGAGGCCGATGTGGCCCTCTTCTTCCGAAGGGCCCATCCCTTCTCGCTGATCTGCGGCAGCAGCGAATTTCACTACGAACGGGTCGCCCGAAAACTGCTCACGGAGGGGCTCGAAGCCTTTTGAGAAACAACCCGCTCCCGTTCCCGGCAAGGCGTTTCCAGACCGGGAACGGGACAATTTATCCGGGAACATGCGTTCCGAAAAATTCGCGGAGGCGGCGCAAGGGGGGGCCTAAATTCCTCATCCTCTTCAGGCGCCCCCCTGCACGCGTTGCGTTCTTGTGTCTTTTTTATCCCTTCTGGACGTTCCAGTAACGTTCTTTGAGCAGGCGTTTGAAGAGCTTGCCCGTGGGATAGCGCGGCAGCTCCTTCTCGAAATCGATGCTCCGTGGACACTTGATCTTGGCCAGGTTCTGCTGGCAGAAGGCGAGCAACTCCTGCTCCAGGGCGGGCCCCGCATCGGCCATGTCGGCGGGCTGGACCACTGCCTTGACCTCCTCTCCGAAATCCTCGTTGGGAATGCCGAAGACGGCCGCATCGGCCACCTTGGGATGGGTCACCAGGACGTTCTCCGCCTCCTGCGGGTAGATGTTCACCCCGCCGGAGATGATCATGTCGGCCTTGCGGTCCGTCAGATAAAGGTAGCCTTCCTCGTCCATGAAGCCGATGTCGCCCAGGGTGTTCCATCCCTTGGATGTCCTGGAACTTCGTGTCTTATCGGGTTCATTGTGGTATTCAAAGGCAACACCGTTTTCAATGTATACGCCTCCCGGCTCACCAGGCGGCAGTTCGTTTTCGTTCTCGTCGAGGATGTGGAGTTTGCCAATGTAAGGACGGCCTACGGAGCCCTTATGGGTGAGCCACTCCTGGGAGGTGATTGCCAGGAA
>JAFGIO010000234.1 GCA_016929555.1 Deltaproteobacteria bacterium
ATAAGAAAGGAGGATTCCCATGGCGCTGGTAAAGATTATTATCGAGAGAAAAATCAAACCCGGTGCGGAAGAAGAGTTTAAAAAACTCATGCGGGAAGTGCTCTCCGGAGCAGCACATGCCGATGGTTTCATTTCCGGTGAGACACTGCAATCCCTTGATGATCCCACCCTCCACGTAACCATCAGCCAGTGGAAGGAGATGGCATCCTGGAATGCCTGGATAAACAGCGCGGAACGAAGAAAAAAACAGGAAGCGTACGACAAGATCCTGGCAGAGCCCATGAAAGTAAAGGCTTTGCACTACGAGTGACCGCCACACCAGGGATCGTCATTCGGGCGTCGTAGATCGCCACAAACCGGACGGCGAGAAGATACATTGGCAGCCGTGATCCGCCCCATGCGGCCGGACAGCACCACTTTTATCCGCTTCACGGGACCGACATATAAAGGCGGACGATTTGGAGTACGTTGGATGCGAAAAGCGTGACGGGGAGAGGCGACACCACCGGGGAAGGTCTTCCGAGAGCCTGCTGGACAAAAGAGCAATCCTCTCCGCCCTCGCGATTGAACTCGGACAGGCGGTCCTCGACGCCGGCTGCGGAAACGGCTACATGTCGAAGGCGTTCTCGCCACTGGTCGGCGACAGGGGAAGGGTCTATGCCCTGGACCCTGACGAGACCGGCATTGCCGTACTTCGCGAGGAGATCAAAGGAACGAACATCGTGGCCATGGTTGGAGACATCACGACGACAACGCATCTTCCGGCATCGGCGATTGACTTGGTTTACCTCTCGACAGTGTTCCATATCTTTTCACCTGGGCAGATCGAAGGATTCGAGGCGGAGGTAAAACGCCTGCTTACACCAAGCGGCAAGCTGGCGATTGTGGAGATCGTGAAGCACGCCACCCCCTTCGGCCCCCCCCTGGATATGAGAGTCTCCCCGGCGGATCTCAAGGAGGCATTGCGTTTGACACCCTCGGACACCGTGGAAGTGGGCGAATACTTTTACATGCAACTATTCGAGAATCGTCAGGGTAGAGGATACGGCTTGTCGTCGATCGGAAAATGAGGCATCAACATCGCGTTGAGGCAGCCCGATGACCGATAGGCCACAGCCGATCTGTCGGCCCCGCGGCATTCGCCGCCGCCATTGGTCGGGGGTATGACGAACCTGAAACCTTCGTACAACAAGCATCATTAGAAGGAGGGAAGAGAATGAAACTGAGTGCCCGCAACGTTCTAAAAGGGACCGTCAAAGCAATTGATATTGGCGTGGTGAACGTGGAAGTGGTTTTGGAAATCGCTCCGGGTTTGGAAGTAACGTCCATCATCACGAAGAAATCATGCGAGCGTCTTGGGCTTGGCGTAGGGAAGGAGGCATACGTCATCATCAAGGCATCGAATGTGATGATCGGTACCGATTCATAAGGGTTGCGCAAGGAGCCCAGGCGGATCGAGGGCCGAATCGCTGCTCGCGGTCCCCGAGCCCGCCTGTCCTGTCGGGTCCGCTTGAATCGGCCTAAGGATTTTGTGTGTCTTTGTCGCGCATTGACGCGGCTCCTTTTGCAGGAAGAGTCATGCGCTTGTGCATAAACACGCACCTTTAGGTGTTTACCCAATACCGCGGCCGAGAGTTTCTCATCGAACCGCCACAGGGATGGCAACTCCGGAAGGAAAAACAAATGTCCGAAAAAATAGCGGTTGATCTTGGTGATGTCCAGAAAACGCTTTTTTTACCTCTATGGGGACGCGCCCAGGAAACCGTGAAGCCCAATCCATTGCTTGTAGATAGAACTGCCCTGGAGATCATTGAAAAGGTGGATTTTGACTTCTCCACAATCACAAGAAACATTAGTGAATTAAGTCAAGTCGGGTGGATTATGAGAAGCATTTCTGTAGATGATGTTATAAAGAGCTTCCTTGAAAAACACCCGAAGGCAACGATTGTGAATATTGGCTGCGGTCTGGACACCACATTCGACAGGGTAGATAACGGGTATCTTCTCTGGTACGACTTGGATTTGCCCGATGTAATTTCGTTACGGAGGAGGTTCATCCAGAAACGTGACAGACAAGAAACCCTTTCAGCTTCTTTTTTGGAAGAAGGCTGGCTGAAGAAGATAACAGTAAGCGACGGCATTTTATTCGTTGCTTCCGGTGTGTTCTATTATTTTCAGGAGGAAGATATAAAGGGTTTTTTCAAAATCCTGGCGGATGAATTTCCCGGCGGGGAAATCGTTTTTGACGCATGCTCTCCCCTTGGGGTGAAAGCCGCCAATCAAATGGTGGTCAAGAGTGCGGGTATGGACGAAAGATCATTTCTCAAGTGGGGCGTAGCGCATGCGGAAGACATCTTGTATTGGGATAAGAGATTTGAATTGTTGAAGACAATATACTATTTCGGAGATAAAAGAATACGCCTCAAAGTGAGGCTTTTGGGGTTCATTTCTGATTTGCTGAAAATCCAATATATGGTTCATCTGCGGTTGGGTGAGTCCCATTAAAGCGGCTTCGGCCTCAACAGTGCGCTGTCGCTCTCATCTCTACACCGGCCAAACGATAAGGGTGCCCTGAACGATGCCATTGGATAGATGGACTGTAGCGGTCTCGATGGTACTCCTGATCTTGTAAGGACGGCGCGATTCATCCGCCGGTTTCGAAGGGAGGCTCGGCCTGGATCGATTTGATCAGGGCCTCGGCGCGCTCAACCGGGTCGTTCTCTCCGCTGATGCCCAGCCACACCGAACCTTCCGCCCCACAGACGCCGCCCGCGGCGACGAGCTCGGCCCTGGCGCCGGTGAGCAGCGAGATCGCCTCCAGTTCGGTGATCACTTCTCCCGGTACCGGTAGAAGCCGCGGTCCCTGTGCGCCGGGCGCGTTCAGGCTCTCCGCCAATCTGTCGAGATCTCCCGGGATGCGCTTCTCGACACCCACGGGCAGGATCAGCCGCACCCGCCGGCCGGTCACGGCCTGCAATGCCGCACCGATGGTTCCAGCCCGGGGATGGCCGATGAGGATGGCTGCGCGTCGATGGAGAAGATCGAGGGCGTTGGCCCCCTTGAGGATGACGTCGCCCTCCCGGAGATCGTCCACCACATCGAAAAGGGTCTTCCCAAGCTGCCAGATGCCCTTGACGATGACCACATCGCCGGGAAACTCGCTTTCGTCGGGAAGCCTTCCGGTGTCCGTCGTAGGACGGGAGGGGGGAAGGGTGATGCCGCGGAAGAACCGTCTTCGAGCGAAGTCACCGGCCTGACCCAGTTTCACCAGCATTTCCTCGGCCGCGTATCCGTTTGTCGTGCCGGCCACGATGACGACGCTCCCCGACCGCAGGGCCTCCGTCACCGCAGGGTGGGCGGCCACCGCCTTCCCGATCAGGCGCTTGCCGGCGGCCGCTGTCATCACGAACAGCTTCATTGTAGCCCCTCCCGTTCTTTAACGACCCATGGGTTCGAATCCATGGTAATGTTTTCTATGACATAGGGGGACGTTCCATTGAGAAATCCCATCGCCTTGTCTGCAGTCGCTCCCAAAAAGTTCATGTTGGGGCAAGGATCTCAACCGCCGGCCGTTTGTGGAAAGGCCGTGTTGGCATCAAGGTACTCCACCTTTTCCTTGTGCTTGAGTTCTTCGGCGGCCATTTTCAGAAGCATGTCCTTCACGGCACTCTCGGGGTGCAACTCCGCGAGATTCTTGTAGAATTCATGGGAATTCTTCTCCCGTCCCGCGGCGACGAGATAGACGTCTTTCGTCTTCAAGTTCTTCTTCACATCGGGTTTTTCTTCGTGCTCGGCGATCTTGTATCTGTCCGTTTCCGACAGCCCGGACAGGACTCCGGCAAATCCCTGCTGCCTGTACTTCTGGAGAAACTCCTTGTGCCCCGCCTCCTCCTTGGCGAGGTAGAGGAGGGTGTCCTTTGCCTCCCTGTCCTCCACGAAATTGTAAAGGTCCATATAGAAGGCATGAGCCTCTTCCTCGTTTTTGATCGCCCTGTCGATGATCGACTCTATATCTTTTCCTGCCATAATTATCTTTCTCCTTTCCCCTATTTTTTTCTATATTTTGTTGATCGAATGCCGACAAGGCGGCGGAGCCGCTCCAGGATCAACCGGTTTTCCTCCAGGGAAAATCCGTCGACGGTGCAGACCCGCCTGCCGTCGATGCCGTCCACGGCGCCAAAGGCGACCATTCTCTCCAGCATGTCTGCTTCCTCCTCCCAGGGGGGAAGCAGATCGAGGCCGGCAATTACGGACAAGGCAGCGATCAGGCCATAGGCCCCCCAGTTGGACACGCTGGCGATGACGAGTCTGGTCGTCGTCGTGACGCAGGGGTGTTGAGGCAGCCCCTCGACTTCGGGGATGCGGTCCGCAAGGCAGCCCATGCCGATCTCGTTGCC
>JAFGIO010000040.1 GCA_016929555.1 Deltaproteobacteria bacterium
GATCTCAGATCTCTATGACATCCAGGTGGCCATGTCCATCCTGCCCGTTTTCCTTGTGGCCTCGGCCCTGCTGTTCTACGCCGGGTCTCGCTACTACGAAAAGGATCTGGAGAAGGTTGAGAAGGTGGCGCTGGAGTGCGAGGAGTGAAAAAATAGTCAATTTCCGTAGTCGAGAATGCCGAAGCCCTCCAACCAAACCGATGACATACATCGGCAAAATAATCGGCAAAAAATATTTGTATTGAAAGGAATGATTGCGTAGTATATAGCAATCATAGAATATTATCGATCAATACATCGGCAAATATATCGGCAATCGGAGGCAAAAACATGCGCTCTCAAATCCACCTGATGACGCCGCTCCTGCCCGAAGGGGGTGATGAGCTTCAAGACCACGCCCTGGACGTGATCCAGAAATCCGCCGCGCTTGGGAACAGGCAGCATCCCGTGACACTTGGGGCGATTCGCGAGTTACTCAGGATCATCAACAGCTACTATTCCAATCTGATCGAGGGTCATAACACCCACCCTTACGACATCGTTCGCGCCATGCAGAGGGAGTATGATTCCGAACCGGCCAAGCGCAATCTGCAGATGGAAAGCGTCGCCCATATAACCGTCCAGCGGGACATGGAGAGAAAACTTCGGGACGAACCGAAGGTCCGTGTGACCGGTCCGGAATTTCTCTGTGGCCTGCACGGAGAAATTTACCGCCAACTGCCTGAGGAGTTTCGGGTTGTGACGCATCCTGAAACCGGGGAAAAAAGCGTGGTCGAGCCGGGGGCGTTCCGTGAAGAGGCTGTCAAGGTTGGGTATCACAAGCCGCCCGCGCATAATTCGCTCGGGGTGTTTCTCAAGAGGTTCGATGAATCCTATACACCGGAGAAACATCACGGCGCCCAGAAACTGGTTGCGGCCGCGGCAGCCCACCATCGGCTGACGTGGATTCACCCCTTCCTCGACGGCAACGGTCGGGTTGCCCGTCTTTTCACCGATGCATACTTTCACCGGATTCCCGTTCACGGATTCGGCCTTTGGTCGGTGAGCCGCGGTCTGGCCCGCAGAAACATCGAATACAAATCCGCCCTTTCCGGGGCCGATGCGCCCCGACGAAACGATTTGGACGGCAGGGGGAATCTGTCCAACGAGGGGTTGATTTCATTTTGCCGTTTTTTCCTGGAGGTCTGTCTCGATCAGGTGGAATATATGGGGGGCTTGCTGCGATTGGAAGAGTTGGTCGAACGCATCCGGCGATACGTTGAGCTCCGCAGCTCCGGTATGATCCCCGGCCCCGCGGGAGAGAAAGTCTTGAGGGTTGAATCGGCCCGAATGCTCCAAGAGGTATTGGTGAAGGGTGAAACGGCTCGGGGAACGGTCCTTGAGGCGTCAGGCCTGAAAGAACGGACGGGAAGAACTCTTCTCGGACAGCTCATCGCGGAGGGGTTGCTTGTTTCAGATACGCCGAAAGGCGACGTTCGTCTGGGATTTCCGATTCATGCCGCGGGATGGTTTTTCCCGGATCTGTATCCCACATTATCTCGATGATGTTCCCATTACAGTGAGTAATAAGGTCGCCGCAGTGATTCGTGATGAACTGCTTGAAAAATACCAGGCGTTGCTTGCTGATAATCTCGCTCTGCGGGAAGAGAACGAGATCCTGAAGGCGCGTTTGGGAATAACCGACCCACCGTCTCCGGATTTACGTCAAGACGACGGGATGCAGTTGCCTCGGGCTTTTGCGGCCGCAGGCTTGCCGGGGAAAAATCCACAACCGGTCATTTCGGAACAGCCCGATCCCGCGGAGAAGATCCGGCTGTTCATGTCATTGTTTAAGGGGCGGGAGGATGTTTACGCCAAGAGATGGCAGAACCGTGAGGGCAGGGCAGGATATGCGCCGGTTTGCCGGAACGAATGGAAATCCGGCCTCTGCCGGAAACCGGCGGTCAAATGTTTCGACTGCCGGCATCAGTCCTATGGTGTCTTGGACGAAAAGGTCATCGAAGCGCATTTGCGGGGGAGTATCGTTGTCGGCCTCTACCCCCTGCGTCAGGACGAGACGTGCCGCCTTCTGGCAATTGATTTTGATGATGACGGTTGGAAAGGGGACTGTGCCGCGCTCAGGGAAATATGTGTAGCCTTCGGCGTCCCCTTAGCGTTGGAGCGTTCCCGTTCCGGAAACGGGGCGCACGCATGGTTTTTCTTTGAAGATGCCCTTCCTGCGAGTCTTGCCCGGAGGTTCGGTTCTGCCTTGTTGACTTGCGCCATGAGCCGAAGGCATGAATTGCCTTTCAAATCCTACGACCGCTTCTTTCCCAGTCAGGACACCCTGCCGAAAGGCGGCTTCGGAAACCTGATTGCCCTTCCCCTCCAAAAGGCGGCACGGGAAGAGGGCAACAGTGTCTTTCTGGATGAAAACTTCAACCCCTACGAAGACCAGTGGGGGTTCCTGGCCAACGTCGGAAGATTGTCCGAAGAGGATATGGCGGGACTGATTCCGCGGTTGAGCCCCGGAAATGAACTGGGCGCGCTCCGGAAGGACGATGAAGAGGCCGAAAGACCGTGGGAGACGGAACGGATACGGTGGTCCGGAAACGATTTCCCGCAGGAGGTGCGGATCGTCAAGGCGAACATGCTCTATATCGAGAAGACGGGGATTCCCCAGCGGGGGTTGAACGCGCTTAAAAGGTTGGCCGCGTTCAGAAACCCCGAGTTTTACAAGGCTCAGGCGTTGCGCCTGCCGACCTATGACAAACCTCGGATCATCTCGTGCTCGGAGGAAACCCCCGCATACTTGTGCCTGCCCAGAGGCTGCGAGGCGGACGTCGCGGGTTTACTCGGCGAGGCTGGTGTCAGGGCCGTATGGTCGGATCATACCTGTCCGGGAAGGTGCATCAACGTTTTCTTCAACGGGAGCCTGAGAGAGGAACAGATTCTCGTTGCCGAAGAGATGCTCAAACACGACATCGGTGTTCTTTCGGCGACCACGGCCTTCGGCAAAACGGTCATCGCTGCAAAACTGATCGCCGAACGAAGGGTCAGTACGTTGATCCTGACGCATCGACGGCAGTTGCTTTCGCAGTGGACGGCAAGACTGACGGAGTTTCTGGATATCGATGAAGCGCTGCCCGTTTTGGAGAAAAAGAGGGGGCGAAAAAGGAAGCAAAACCTGATCGGCCAGATCGGGGCCGGCAAGGCCCGCCCCAGCGGTATCATAGACGTCGCGATCATACAGTCCTTGAACAGCGGCGGTGAGATCAAGGAACCGGTCAGAAATTACGGCATGGTGATCGTCGATGAATGCCATCACGTTCCGGCGTTCAGCTTTGAACAGATACTCAAGGGCGCTCACGCAAAATATGTGTATGGCTTGACGGCCACTCCGACGCGGCAGGATGGCCATCATCCCATCATCTTCATGCACTGCGGACCGATCCGGTATCGGGTGGACGCCAGGAAGCAGGCGGAAAAGAGACCCTTCAACCATTATGTCATCCCCCGATTGACGGGTTTCAGAGTGCCGCTGGAAGAGGACGGGAGGGATCCTTCGATCCAGCGACTCTACGCCGCAATCGCTGTGAACGAGTCGAGAAATCAGCGGATTGCCGAGGACGTCTTGCACTGCTTTCAAAACGGCGGCAATGCCCTGGTTCTCACCGAAAGGACCGAGCATGTGGCGTTGCTGGCCGCGAAGTTGCGGGAAAGCATCCCCGACGTGATTTCCCTGACCGGCGGGAAAGGGGCGAAAGAGACGCGGGAGGCGCTGGCCAGGGTTTCCGCGACGCCCGCCGACAAGCCGTTGACGTTAATCGCAACCGGCAGATACATCGGCGAGGGATTCGACGAACCCCGCCTGGATACGCTGTTTCTGGCCATGCCTATCTCCTGGAAAGGAACGCTTCAGCAATACGCGGGCAGGCTCCACCGGCTCCGTGAAAACAAGAGAGAGGTCCGGATCTACGACTACATCGACATCCATGTGCCCATGCTGGAGAAGATGTACCACAAGCGGCTGGCCGGATACGCCTTGATCGGATACAAGGCGAGGGCGGAAGACGTTTCCGGTGGATCACCGGACATCATTTTCGATAATACAACCTTCCTGCCGGTTTACCAAAACGACCTGCTGAACTCGGCACGGGAAATCCTGATCGTCAGCCCCTTCGTTACGAAAAGGCGCGTATCGCAGATGCTGCCCTTCCTCGTTGCCGCCGTGGCCCGAAAGGTCAAGGCGGTTGTCGTCACGAGACCGGCGGCCGATTTCAGGGAGAAGGACCGTCCGGCTCTGGAGGAGACCTTAGCGTTACTGAATGCGGCCGGCGTCAAGATGACGTTCAAATCCAGTATTCATCAGAAATTTGCGATCTTCGATCAGAAAATCGTTTGGTACGGAAGCATCAATCTCCTGAGTTTCGGTCGTGCGGAAGAGAGCATTATGCGACTCGAAAACCCGGGTGTCGCCGACGAACTGATCGGAAGCATACAGAAGTAAAACTCCCCGTTTGCGATTATAGATCATCCGATTGCAGACCGGTATGCTTTGCAATTCTGGCAAGCATCCGGGGACTGATCTCTTCCGCGTCATGAAAGGCAAAAACAAAATCCTGATACCCCGGTCGGGATAGAGTGCGATGTGAGCCGGACTGGCGTTTGATGCTCCATCCGATAGAGATGAGAGCCGAGAGGAGTTTTTTGGCCTTGACGGATGGCCACTGGGTCATAAAGCCGCAAAAGCAATGCTGATCGGGGTTGGATTGCATTCCGCCGTCTCAAGACGCTCTGCCAGTACGCGTAGCGCGAGGGCCTCGGCCTTTGTCATGGCCTCATTGGCGGTTGTTCCGTATGCGAGGACTCCAGGCAGTTGCGGCACCTCGGCAATCCAGCGGCCATCTTCTTCACGTTCGTATTCGATACAGTAATTCATTGTCGTCCTCCAACACATCTGTACGATCAATCTTTGCGTGTCAGTGATTCAAGGATAGGATAAGGATGTCACGCGTGTCAATGGAAAAGTCGAACCGAATTCCGTGGATGATGCGATTCCTACGCAAACGTTCATCCGGCCAGCCGTTCCCGGACCCACATCCTGACGAGGCTGGAAACACCCAACCCTTTGCGTTTGGCCTCCGCCTGGAGTTCAGCAACCGTCGAATCGTCCAACCGCAACGTGACGACGCGTTCCTTCCGTAATACCAACTCCTTCGGCCTCGGAAGGAAATCCTTTACGACGCGCCCCGTATTCATGGGTTCATCTTTGTAAATGGTTTTCTTCTTCATAAATCTTCCTGCCCTTTCTCCAAAAACCGGCACCGTATATCCTGATGGTATTTCCCCGGAATGTAAAACGAACCGTCAGAATCCCTTCAGGCACCATGCCGAAACAAAACCATCGTTCTTCATTCTTGCCGTGATCCAGATCCTCGACGATCACACGGTTCTCATCGAGGAATGCCATTTGCGCTTCCGAAAAGGAGACGCCGTGCTTGGAGATATTCTCACGATTTTTGTTTTCGTCCCATTCAAAGCTCGGCGCCTTCATGATGCCAATGTAATACAAACGAATCCATGCTTCAAGTGGAAAGTTGATCACAAAATGGTGACAGATTTAAATCTGTCACCATTTGCCTCAGATTTGAAATCTGTCCCCTTTCACCGGAAGGCGTTTTTTGAATTGATAATTATGTAAATTATGATTATCATATTCGACAGGAGGCAAGACCATGCTCAAGACAATCAGCGCCACGGACGCAGTAAGGACATTTTCGGAATTGCTGAACGCAATCAAATATAAGGGAGAATTTTATACCATCCTCAGGGGAGGGAAACCCGCGGCGACCATCGGTCCGGCGGAAAAGTCGGCAGGCAGGCGAACCTTGAAAGAATTGGCTCTTGTCCTGAAAACCATGCCCAGGCTCGAAGATGATGATCCGTTTGAAACCGACGTTGAAGCGAGCATAAAGAACCAGCCCGGCATCCCGGAGAAATCTTCATGGGCCTGATTTTTGATACCAGTGAAATCATCACCCTGGAACGCAACCGCCGGAAGATAGAAGAGATCATTCAAGGCCGGGAGGATGAATCCATCGGCATCAGCGTAATCACCGTGGCAGAGCTGCTTCACGGAGTTGAGCGCGCAAACACCGAAACAAGAAAGATCAAGCGGCAAGCATTCGTAGAAAAGATCATCGAGTTTTTCCCCCTCCATGACTTCGACGTGACCACCGCCCGCATTTACGCGCGGATATGGGCGACCCTTGCGCAAAAGAACCTGACCGTGGGCGCCCACGATCTCATCATCGCCGCAACGGCGATTTCATTGAACTACACGGTCGTCACTTCAAATCTGAGAGATTTTGGAAAAATCGAGGGTTTGAAAGTGGAATGTCGGTAAAGATCGGTGAAAGGTGAATGGGGACAGATTTGAAATCTGTCCCCATAAACCACAAGGAACAAACCATGAAAGCCGTCGTCTATCGCCAATCCAAAGGGCTCGTCTATGAAGAGGTCCCCGACTATCAGGTGGGAGACGACGAGGTTCTGGTCAAGGTGGCCAATACCGGTTTCTGCGGATCGGACCATTCGCTGATCGCCGGCGGGCTGCTGCCTGACGGCTACATCGTGGGCCACGAAATCAGCGGTGTGGTGGCCGAAAAGGGCTCCAATGCTGGCGGCCCTCCCGTGGGTACAAGGGTGTGCATCCGGCCGACCTATTGCGGGAAGTGCGTCAATTGCCTCCGTGGAAAGCAGCAGCTCTGCCGGGTCCGTCGACGGACC
>JAFGIO010000235.1 GCA_016929555.1 Deltaproteobacteria bacterium
ATCAACGGCATCGATGCCAACTTTCCACCCTTTGCCTATGTCGATAAAAACGGGAACCCTGACGGGTTCGACGTAAAATCGGTCGACTGGATCGCGAAGAAGATGGGGTTCAAGGTCAAACACCAGCCCATGGACTGGGACGGCATTATTCCCAGCCTCCGGGCGAAGAAGATCGATCTGGTCGCCTCCGGCATGAGCATCACCGATAAAAGAAAAGAGCAGGTCAACTTTACCACCCCCTACTGGAATATCGACCAGGTGATCGTCGCCCCGAAGGCATGCGGACGGACGGTTGATCAGTTACTTTCCGGCGGAAACAGAGTGGGCGTTCAGAGAGGCACCACCGAAGCGAAGTGGATGAAAGACAACCTGATCGCCAAGGGGAAAAACTTTGTGCTCGTGGAATACGACTCGGCCCCTCTCGCTGTCGAAGATGTCCTGAATGGCCGCATCGTCGCGGCGGCGATGGATGACGCCCCCGCCAAAGACGCCGTGAGGAAGAAAGCGGTCAAGATCGTCGGAGGGTTCGGTATGCCCAGCGAGGACTTCGGCTACGCCATCCGCAAGGAAGACACCGAGCTTCTCAAGATGATGAATGAAGGGCTGAAACTGCTCATGGCCGACCCTTACTGGGAAGAACTGAAGGAAAAATACAAGCCATAATATCCGGGTATATGGCGTCCATGGACGCTCGCATCCACCGTCTTTCAGGGAAGGCATCGGGGGGTATCCTGGTGCCTTCCCTGTTTTATGCGCGAGAAGATTAAATGACGGAAAGCCTGATCGTACTGTACGGAGCCCTGCCCTATCTTCTGCGGGGCTCCCTCGTCACCATCGCGGTTGTCGCCGGGGCAATGATGCTGGGACTGGTATTCGGCATTCACCTCGCCGTGGGGCAGGTCTACGGCGGCCGGTGGCTGCGCCGTGTCATCGGCCTGTACGTGTGGTTTTTCCGCGGTGTTCCGCTTCTTGTCCTCCTCTTTCTCTTTTATTTCGGCCTCTGTTCCCTGCTGCAGATCAATCTGTCAGCCTTCACCGTTTCCGTCATTGTTCTAGGCTTGATCAGTTCGGCCTACCAGTCTCAGATATTCCGGGGAGCAATCATGTCCCTCCCCCAGGGGCAGTTAAAAGCAGCCCGCGCCCTCGGCATGAGCGACAGAAAGGCGATCGCCCTGATTATTCTGCCCCAGGCCCTGCGCCTTTCCATCCCGGGATGGTCGAACGAGTACTCCATCGTCCTCAAGGATTCGGCTGTCGCCTACGCCCTGGGGGTCATGGAGATGATGGCCCGCGCCCATTTCGTCGCGTCGCGGACCTATGAACACCTGCCTCTGTACTTTGCCGCTGGGTTCCTGTTCATGATTCTCACCTATCTGGGCACAAAGGGGCTCCGCATACTGGAAGAAAAGGTGCGCATTCCGGGGTATTCCGCGTAAGGATTCGATATGGCTGACACAGTTCCCATCCTCAGAATCGAGCACATGACCAAGAGCTACGGGGAAAAGGTGGTGCTTAAGGACGCCTCCCTTTCGATCAACAAAGGGGAACTCAAGGTCCTGATCGGGCCGTCCGGCGGGGGGAAGAGCACCCTTCTCCAGTGCATCAATTTCCTGATCAAGCCGGACAGGGGACGCATATGGCTCGACGGGACAGAGATCATCCGCGCCAAGGGGAAGGAGCTCTATGCCTACCGCCAGAAGGTGGGGATGATATTCCAGGACTTCAACCTCTTCGACCATCTCACGGCCCTGCACAACGTCCAGATCGGACTGGTGCGGGTCAAGGGGATGCAGGCGAAGGCGGCGAAGGAGCGGGCTATTCATGAACTGGACCGAGTCGGGCTGAGGAACCACATGCATCAGTACCCCGCGGAACTTTCCGGCGGGCAGAAGCAGCGCGTCTCTATCGCGCGCGCCCTCGCCATGGACCCGGAGATCATGCTCCTCGACGAGCCGACATCCGCCCTCGACCCCGAATTGATATCGGAGGTCCTTGACGCCATACGGGCTCTGCGGTCGAGCGGCATGACCATGATCATGTCGACCCATCAGATCGGTTTCGCCGGCGAAGTGGCGGATGAACTGATTTTTCTGGAGAAAGGGTTGATCGTGGAAACCGGCCCTCCGGCGAAGATCCTCTACGATGCCGAATATCCCCGGACCCGGGAATTCTGCTCCAAAATAACCGAATTGTACGCAAACTCCTCATCCTGATTATGAATGAACTCTTTTTTCTGCAACCGGATATCATCTCCGCCCTTACCAGGGGTCTGTGGGTCAGCGTGCAGCTCATCATCCCGTCATCTCTCTTCGGCGTTATCATCGGGGTCACCGTCGGGGCTCTCCGGGTGTATGGAAACACAGCCATCAGAGCGGCGGGTGACGCGTTCGTTCTTGTCTTCCGGGGATTTCCCCTGGTCGTCCAGCTTTTTATCTGGTATTTCGGCCTCCCCCACATCGGGATCTATCTCACTCCCTTTGCCGCGTCGGTGCTCGGTTTCTCGCTGTGCAGCGGCGCCTATCAGTCGGAGTATGTGCGCGGCGCCTTCCTCTCCGTCAAGACAGGGCAGACGATGGCGGCGCGGGCCCTCGGTTTTTCAGGGATCAAAACGATTCTCTTCGTCACCCTCCCCCAGGCATTCCGCCGAGCCCTTCCGGGGTGCGGAAACGAGATCATTTATCTGATCAAATATTCGTCGCTCGCCTACATGATTACCTGCATCGAGCTGACCGGCGAGGGGAAGATTATCGCCTCCGACAATTTCCGGTTCACCGAAACCTTCATGGTCATCGGAGCCATTTATCTTCTCTTGACCTCGGTCGCGGCCTGGGTCATCCGTCGTCTGGAGGGCCGGCTCTACATCCCCGGCTTCGAACAATACAGCTAGACAGGATTGATCCGACCATGCCCGCATACACGCCGCTTTCTTCCGACACCATCGCAAAAATCACGGAGGCCGTCGGCCCTGACGCGGTTATCCGGGACCCCGGCAGGCTGGCGGAATTTGGAAAGGACGCGGCTGAAGACGCGTGTGTCCCCGAACTGGTTGTGGAGGCCACCGCGGCGCGGCAGGTTCAGGCTCTGTTGCGCCTCGCTAACGAGCATTCCTTCCCCGTCACCCCGCGGGGTCTGGGAACCGGCCTGGCGGGAGGCTCGGTCCCGCTCTACGGCGGCGTTCTCCTCTCCCTGGCAAAGATGAACCGCATCCTTGCCATCGAAGAGGAAAACCTGATCGCGATAACGGAACCGGGGGTTGTTACTCTCGACCTCCAGAACGCCGCGAAAGAAAAAAAACTCTTCTACCCCCCCGATCCGGCGAGTCTGGACACCTGCTCCATCGGCGGCAACGCCGCCACGAACGCCGGCGGGCCGGCCTGCGTGAAATACGGAACCACCAGGGACTATGTCCTCGGGCTCGAAGCCGTTCTTTCATCGGGGGAGCTGATCGAGGCGGGCGTGCGGACGCGGAAGGGGGTGGTCGGCTACGACCTGCGCCATCTGCTCCTGGGCTCGGAAGGAACACTGGGCGTCATCACAAAACTGATTCTCAAACTGATTCCCCTTCCACCCGCCGTTACAACGATGGTCGCCTTTTTCCCCCGCCTCACAGCCGCCATGGAAACCGTCACCGCCATGCTCACCTGCGGGCATGTCCCCTGCGCCGTCGAATTTCTCGATGACCGGTGTCTGGAGATTACCGGCGATCTTCTCCCCTTCCAGGAGGCGCGGGAGGCGAAGGCCATGCTCATCATCGAAACGGACGGCGTCCAGGAGATCATCGAGGAGCAGATGGAGGCCATCGGTGGGATCTGCATGGAACTCGGGGCGACCGATGTCATCATGGCCCCCGATTCCCTCAAGCGCGCCCGCATGTGGGAGATCCGCCGAGCCGTCTCTCTGAGAATCGAAGAGCGCTACCCTCTCTACCTCCATGAGGATGTGGTGGTCCCCATCGGCAGGATCGCCGAACTGGTGGGCGGCCTGCGCGAACTCGAAGAGGCGCACGGGATGACG
>JAFGIO010000041.1 GCA_016929555.1 Deltaproteobacteria bacterium
CTTCCGGAGGGCCTGCGACATCAGGCGCGCCTGGAGCCCCATCTGGGCGTCTCCCATCTCCCCCTCAATCTCCGCCTTGGGAACGAGCGCGGCCACGGAATCGATGACCAGAACATCCAGCGCCCCGCTACGGACCAGGGTTTCGGCGATTTCGAGCGCCTGCTCTCCGGTGTCCGGCTGCGAGATCAGGAGGTCATCCGTGTTGACGCCGATCTTCCGCGCATAGGTGACGTCGAGGGCATGCTCGGCGTCGACGAAGGCGGCCAAGCCGCCGAGTTTCTGCGCCTCGGAGACAATATGCAGGGCCAGGGTCGTTTTCCCGCCCGATTCCGGGCCGAAGATTTCGATGATTCTCCCGCGCGGGACCCCGCCGGTGCCGAGCGCGATGTCGAGGCTGATCGATCCCGTCGAGATCGCGGGAATGTCGGAGATCACCTCTCCGCCGCCCAGTCTCATGATCGCGCCCTTGCCGAATTGTTTCTCGATCTGCGTGATGGCCAGATCCACCGCCCTTGTCCTATCCGCATCGTTTGCCATAAGCACCTCCCTTTCGCTTGATGGAGTTAAAAATCTATCCGACCTTTATCATCAGATAATGTGATTATCATTTATTCAACGTAAACAGTGTGATCTTTTCATCCCCCCTACAGACAAACATCTCGCCAGAAGGAGAAAACCGGCAATCCCCGGAACCTATTTTCCGATCCGAACTCCATAGCCTCTCGCCGCTCTCCACGTCGAAGAGATGCACGTCCGGGTCCCTCTCGTTTATTTGCATATGCTCCATCAGCAGCCAGCGGCCGTCCGGGCTGAAGTCCAGCGACTGGATTATGCCGCCGGGGGGCAGCGGCTCCTTGCCGTCCTGCATGTACTCATGCAGCAGCCGCTGCTCCTTGACGTCCCATATCTGCAAGAGATACGGTTTGTAAGCATCTTCCCTGTTTTTGGATTTTCCGCCAACCGCCAGATACCGGCCGTCCGGACTCAGGGCGGAGGAGATGCCCGTTGCTTTCATGCGGGTAGAGGTCAGTTCCAGACGAGACACCTCCGCTCCATCGGCCAGGTCGCGGACCGCTATCCACAGACGCTGCGGCCTCTGGCCAGGGGGCGTTGTTTCTGTAGTCACGCTCCAACGGTCGGCGACGATGGTCATATTCAGTTGCTGGAAAGTGTGCGATACTATTTTTTGGTTCACCCTGTAGGCACCGTCGGCCGGATCGAATGAACCCCAGTACAGCGTGCCTCTCCCCATACCTCCCTGCCAGCCCAATGAAAGCAGACGGCCGTCCCCGGAAAAGACCAGGGAGGAATGAGTCGAGGGGGCATCCCTATCGTCATCCTTCCTCACGGAGCCGGTCTCGACCGTCCAGACACCGCAGCCCTCCTGCAGATCGAAGAGTTCGACCGCTGTTTTGCCCACGGCGAGGTAGCGGTCGTCCGGGCTGAACGCCACGCACGTCCCCTGGCCGAGAGGATAACCCAGATCGACGCGCCGGACCCTGTGCAGCTTGCCCTTCCGGACTTCCAGCACGTCGGCGAAGGCATCGAAGTTCTTGCCCCAGGGCCGGCCTTCCGCCTTTGTATCCTTGGTGTTCTCCACCGCCAGCTTGTCGCCCTGCCTGTTCCAGGCAAAGCCACAGACCGATCCCGTCTTGTAAACGTCCGCTATTTTGAACATGGGTTTCCTTTCCGCTTTTGCCTTGGGGATCATTCCCTGGGGGTCGGCTTGTAACGAGCCGGCCCCGCATCCGAAAAACAGAGGGAACACCGATAGAATCATAAAGAAGAAAATATGGGATATTCGGCAACGCCGGTTAAGCATAGGAAAATGATTCGCACGCGCGGAACCTGCGGCATCGCCAGCCGTCTGTTGCAGGGACTTCAATCGAACGCCTCTTAGGATATCTTCAAAAGATCTGCTTTTCATTTCGCCCCCCATAAAGAATTTTTTTGTTAGAAGGAAACCGACAAATTTTACACTCCCTTTTGTCCGAAGGGATACTCCGCAAGCCTGGTGTAGATCGCCCCCTGGGGCGTCAGATCGCTTTTAAACAGATTGAACGCGGATACGGTAAATTTCTGAGCCGTGTCTGTCTCCACTTTTTTGAACGCCTCCGCGAGCCCGGTCAGCCCCTGCGGGCTCTTGACCCGCGCCAGGGTCAGATGCGGCCGGAAGGGCCGCTCCTCGCGCGGAAAGCCGATCTCCTGAAGCGCCCGCTCCAACTCCTTCTGGAAGGCGGCCAAGCGCGCCGTCTCTCCGGTCATCCCAAGCCAGACGATCCGTGGTCGTTTCATGTCAGGGAAGACCCCCGCGCCGCCGAGCGCAAAATCAAACGGCCCGGCCGACGCTGCCGCCTTCCCTGCCACCGCCGAAATGTTCGCGATGTCGCCTTCCCGGATGTCGCCGAAGAATTTCAGGGTCAGGTGAATCGACTCCGGCTTCACCCAGCGGATATCCCCGTGGATCAGTTTCCGCAGGCGGTCCTGAATCCGTCCGATCTCCCGGCGGATCTCCCCCGGCGGATCGAGCGCCAGAAAGGAACGGATGGTCTTCTCATTCGTCACTGCGCGACCCCTTCGAGAGATATCGCCAGAGCATCATCAGCGCGACCTGGGAGGCCACGACCTTGTTGCGCCGCCGGTCCCAGCGGAAGGCATAGGAGCGGCAGACCGTTGTGTTACCATCGGCCAGCGCAACAAAGGTCGTTCCCACCGGCTTCGCCTCCGTCCCTCCGGAGGGCCCGGCAATCCCGGTCACGGCAAGACCCAGGTCTGTGCCGGCCGACGTCCGCACCCCTTCGGCCATGATGCGCGCCGTCTCGTCGCTCACCGCGCCGTGGTCGCGGATCACTTCCTCGGGAACATTCAGGAGGGCGGTCTTGGCTGCGTTGCTGTAGGTTACGGCCCCGCGTTCGAGAAAGGCGGAGCTGCCGGGAATGTCTGTAAGACGATCCGTGATCAGGCCGCCGGTGCAGGACTCGGCCACGCTGAGCGTCAGCCCTTTCTCGGTCAGCCGCCGGGCGACGTTTTCCGCAAGCGTCTTCTCGTTTTTTGCGAAGATATATTTCGCAAGCCTTGCCTCGACCCGCTCTCCCGCCTCGCGGAGCATCCGGGCGGCGACATCCGGGGCGTTTTCCCGCGCCGTCAGCACAAGGTGTATCTCCGGAAAGTTCGGGTAGGAACCGAGACCGACGCCAAGACCATCGAAATCTGCATCGGCCAACGCATCGTCCACGGCCGACTCCCCGATCCCGAAGAGTTTGAAGGTAACCGTCTCCACGTGCAGGGCGGCCTCCGGAAAGGCCTTCCGGAAGATCGGGATTACCCCCTCGAAGAGCATCCGTCGCGCCTCGGCAGGCACCCCCGGAATGACCGTAACGATCTTATCCCCGCGCCGCAAGGCAAAGCCGGACGCCGTGCCCCTCGGGTTGGGGATGATCTCAGCCCCCTGGGGGAAGATGGCCTGCTTGGCATTATTCTCGGTCCAGCTAAACCCGCGCCCCTCGAAAAAGGCCCGGACACGCCCAAGTTCCTCGGCGTCGGTGTAGAGTTCCAGACCGAAGGCCCTGGCTACCGCAGCCGTCGTGATGTCGTCAGCCGTGGGGCCCAGCCCTCCGGTCACGACCAGGCCGTCCACGCGGTCCAGCAGAAAGGCCAGCGCGTCATGAATCGCCGCATCGTCATCGCCGACAGAGAGCATCGCCGCGACCGGCCATCCCTGCTCCTGCATCGCGCGCGCGATCATAGCCGAATTGGCGTCCTGCACCCGCCCGCTCGTCAATTCGTTTCCGATGGTCAGTATGCCGGTTTTCAAAATCAAACCTCTTGCATCAATTACTCTTCATAGGGTCCAAGAAAACGTTCGCCGTTGAAATGGATCATGTGCGTTGGAGACTCGGCGATCCAGACTTCCGTTTCCCATGAGATGTCATTCAAGTACTTCACCATGGTCTTTCGATCAAGGAATGCGGTTACAAAAACAAGGCCCTCGGTTGAACCGGCGAACAATGCCTTCAGTTCCTGCCTGCGTTTCGGGTCCACCGGCCCATGACTGGTCACGGCCTCAATCAGAACCAACCAGCGCTTTTCCCGGTAATGTATGACAACGTCCGGCATCTTGCCGTGTTCCTCTGTCCTGACGCCAAGAAGAGCAAGGGCTTCAGAGTCGAAATAGGCCCATTTCTTCTGCGTATCTCCGATGTAGATAACATCGCCTGCCGGCGTGAACAGGGGGCAGAAATCATCCAGGATCTTTTTTACGAGAACATTCTGACCTCCCGGAGAAAGCCTGATTCTCTTCCCGGACGCAAGGTTGACAGGCAGTCGTCGCATCTCTCTTTCACGCGCATACACCTTTTTCAGCGTATCCACTGTTCCAAGATACTGCCGCAGCCGGCTCTTCCATCCCGGTTTCTTGAAACTTCGTAGCAGTTTGAAAACCGATGGATCAATCTGATAGACCGCCTTCGGGCTATTGGTCAGTCTGGAAGGCTTGTCGGGATTGGCAACGATCATGGCTGCCTGCAAGAATTGATGAACCGTCTGACGGCGCACTGTCTCGCGGGTGTTTGGGGCGTATTTCTTACCATAGTGCTCGCGGAAAAAATCCATCATGGGGGTGATCCCCATGAGCGGGTCGGACGCATCCGCCCATTTGTCCGTCGGCCCCAGCCCCAGCAGCGACAGAAGGGTCAAAGCGGAGCGCTCGTTTAGTTGCTGCCGTGGAAGGCCGAGGTCGTTGAGGATCGCAAGGGCTTCCTCGATCTTTTTCTCCGCCGTCTGGCCGTCTGCTTTATTCACCATGGTTCGGGCACTCCTTTTCCATGATGGCGTCGATGGTTTCCTGGTCGGGCATGGCATCGCCCACAGCCCTGCCGAGACGCAGGATCTGATCGCGGGAGGGGTAGGGCATTTTCCGAAGATCGGCCGCGTTCACTTGGGTGTGCCCGCTGAAAAGGCGGAAATATCGATCCACCATTGTGGAGTTGAGATACAGGGCGAGACCCTTCGCCAAATCGGACGGCAGCCCTTTCCCGTCCCGGTGATAGTAGTTCAGGTGATTCTCGAAACCCACAAAGGGGGCGTCAACCTGTGTGGGATCGAATACCGCCGCCATGACGCGTCTTCGTTGTTCCTTGGATGAAAACCGCTTCGTGAGAACATAGAACCCGGTTGCAACAAGAAGGTCTGACGTCTCCGAGGTCATTCTGATCGCATTTGGTTTTTTCCCCGCGTCTGCAGGCCACTTGATGAAGCCGTTGGAAAAATGGCACGGGTAGATCAGCGGGACGGTATCCGGCTGCGGAGTCTGCCGCAGATGTTCCCGCGCCCTGAAATCGACGACGCGGCCGGTGGAAACGCACAACCCCAAATCGCCGAGAGATGAGCAGAAGCATTTCATTCGTTCCGAAGCACAAACCTCGACTTCGTTGATATCCAGATGGACAAACATATCCCGATCGCCGGGGTGAATAACGCCACTGTAGGGAATCGTAAGAACGCGCGCCTTGTCGAAGTCAAGCGCCTCGGAAGCAGAGATCAGGATGGACCCCGGCTTCTGAGACTCCAGGACAGCGTGAAAGACCACATTCTCCTGCAGCACGTTGTCGTCTCCGAAAGCCTTTTTGCGCGATTCGAACAGGTGCACCCGCCGCAGGCTCATCATGCGCATAAAAGCGGCCCGGAATTTTTTGAAATAGGGACCGTTGCAGAAACTGCGGGGTGTGATGGCGACCATCTGGCCGCCTTGCTCCAACAGGAGCATCGAAAGCCAGACGAACACCGCATAGAGATTCGACACCTCTATGCCGGATGAATAGAGCATCCGGCTCAAGGCTGTCCGGCTGTTCATTTTCTTGTAAGGGGGGTTGAGGATGGCGTGGGTGAATCGCGCTCCGGGAATGCGAAACAGAGGATCATCGATTTCGGCGGCAACCGTGGAAACAAAATCCTCGGCCTTGATGATTCCGTGAAAGTCAACGCCTTCGGATTCACAGAGTGACCGGCATTTTTCCATGGTCTCTTCCAGATACGGCATGACGGCGCTGTCCGTCTCGTACGCAACAACCCCTATGGATTCGGGGCGCTCCGCTTTTGCAATCAGGGCTTCCAAGCAGGCGGCAAAGAGCACGCCCGTACCGGCGCCCGGGTCCAGGATTCTCACCTGACGTGGGCCGGTTTCAAACAGGGACGACATGAATCCGGCGATCGCAACAGGCGTCAGGAACTGGCCGATCTCGGAACGGCCGGTCCTGTTGGTCGAGCCGTTGAAGGATTTGCGAACTCGATCAAGCGGGTGCACGAATCCGGCGTCCGTATCCATTCCGGCTGGACGGGGACTGCGTATCGTTCGGTGTTGTTCGATTAGGTGATCCAACAAAGTTACACCCCCCACCAGTGGATCAGGATCTGAAGCACTATATTGCCGTAAACGCCTGCGACCAGGTCGTCCGCCACGACCCCCAGACCGCCCGGGAGCCGGTCCTGAAAGAGCCGCGCCGGGCAAGGTTTCGTGATATCAAACAGCCGGAACAGCGCAAAGCCCAGAGCGACATGGAGAACCGTCGGTTCGATCAGGAAAAGGGTCCACTGGAGACCGGCGATCTCGTCGATCACGATGCACGGCGCGTCCTTCCGACCGAAGAGTTTCTCCGCTTGGTCTGATACATGCCACGCCAGAAAACTGAAAGCCAAGACCGTGATCAGCCAGAGCGGCCAGGGCTGAAAAGAAAAGACCCAATAAAGCGGGATGCCGACCAGCGTTCCCGCCGTCCCCGGCGCCAAGGAGGCAAGCCCGCTTCCGAAACCGGTAGCCAGGAATTTGATGAATTTCTCGTTCAGGGGATGTCCCTCATCTCTTTCGGAATACCGGCGGTAAACTAACCTCTTTCCCCCCGCCCTGTCAATGACGACTTGGGGATCGGCAACGGAATAACGATTACATTCCGGCATTCCATATTTGATGATCTCGTAAAAAGTCCTAAATCCCATCCCCCTCCCCTTCATCCCCTCCCGCCAGGGGAGGGGAAAATTGACTTTTTACGAGGGCGTCACTTTTGGGCGAACGCTTTCCCGGTTTTGAAAAACCTGCTTGACAATAGAACGATGGTTCTATTATATCCGGAATCGTCAAAAGGCAAGCAATTTTTTATTGGGAACAGGCAGCGCCATGAATGAGACTGTCTTCAGCCTCCGCAGTTGGCCCCGGGCGATCCTCCACGTTGACGGGGACGCCTTCTTCACCTCCTGCGAGGAGGCGATCCACCCGAAGTACCGGGGAAAGCCCCTCATCACCGGGGGCGAGCGGGGGATCGTCGCCTGCGCCAGCTACGCGGCCAAGAAGCTGGGGGTCAAGCGCGGGGTGGCCCTCCACGAGGCGAAGAGGATCTGCCCGGGGCTGATCGTCCTTCCGTCCGACTACGAGACCTACAGCCTCTTCTCCCGGCGGATGTTCAACATCATGCGCCGCTTCACCCCCCAGGTGGAGGAGTACTCCATC
>JAFGIO010000236.1 GCA_016929555.1 Deltaproteobacteria bacterium
AAAAACCGGGGAAATTTGTTGTTGACAGCGCTAAGGTTTTATTCTATGAAGCGTCAGAAATTCTGAAGGAATATCCTGAAAATGGCGGGGAGGTTTATGAATAGAATCGGTTTCACGGCTCCGAGCGGAAGGTTCGTTCCGCTGAACCTCGCCCTTACCGTGCCGGTTTCAGGCCCGGCACCCGTCGTTTTTAGGAAGGCATAGTCGGCATCGAATCTTCATATCCTAAGGGCCATGGGTCGAAAATCCATGGCCTTTTTCATGCCGGAGGCAGCTCTGACGGTCCCGTAAAAAGTCGTAAATTTCCCTCCCCCTCGAGGGGGGAGGGGTAGGGTGGGGGTGAAACCTGCCGAATTGGCTACTCTTTGACTCACCCTTCCCGTAATCCCCTCCACTCAAGGGAGGGGAGAGGCACTTTTTACGGGTTTGTCAGTTCCGATGGTTAAAGGATAAGCCCATGCACGAAGTGATCTGGCACGGCAGGGGCGGCCAGGGGGTGGTCATCGCCTCGCAGATACTGGCCGAATCCGCCTACCTGCAGGGATTCAAAGGGGTCACGTCGGCGCCCACCTTCGGCCCGGAACGGCGCGGCGCCCCGTTGACGGCATCCACCCGGATATCCGACGAACCGATCCGGACCTTCGCCCAGATCGAGGAGGCCGACATCGCCGTGGTCCTCGATTCCTCGCTTCTGAAGGTCGTCAACATCGCCGGCTCCGTCAAGGCGGAGGGTCTCATCATCATCAACACGCCGCTGCCGGCCGACGAGGTCCACCTCGACGGAAATCACCGCGTCGCCACGGTGGACGCCGCGGGCATCGCGTTGCGGCATCACCTCATCCGGGAGGGAGCGCCCATCGTCAACACCCCGATTCTGGGCGCCTTCTCCAGGGCCTCGAAGCTCGTCTCCCTGGAGTGCCTCGAAGAAGGGTTGAAATGGAAGCTCTCCGGCGCGGGGGTACCGGCCAACCTTGCCGCCCTGAAGGATGCCTATGAGCAGACCTCCCTGCAAAAGCCTTAGGAGCTTATTCATGTGATCGTTAAAGAAGATGGCACAGTGAGAATTCGTCATTCCCGCGCAGGCGGGAATCCAGAAACTGTTTGATATCTGAAAATACTGGATTCCCGCTTTCGAGGGAATGACAAGAGTTGGTAAAAAGTCCGTTTCCCCTCCCCTGTGTCCCTCCCCCTCGAGGGGGAGGGCTGGGGTGGGGGTGTAGTTTTGGAATGACGAAAGTGTGATTCCGGAATGACGAGATCTTGATTTTGGAAAAAGAAGCGATGGAAAAGAAAGACGACAATATATCCGCCATGTGCAGGCCCGCCGTCGGGGAAGCCGGCAAAACGGGAGACTGGCGCGACATGAGGCCCGTCATCGACGAGAGCAAGTGCATCCCGGCCGTAAAGAAGCGGGCCGCCTGCTTTCTCTGCTGGCTCTACTGCCCCGAGGGCGTCATCAGGGCCACCATTCCCGTCGAGATCGATCTCGACTACTGCAAGGGCTGCGGCATCTGCGCCGAGGAGTGCCCTGCCAAGGCCATCACGATGGTTCCGGAGGGAGACAAGGCATGAGCAACGTCCAAATCATGACGGGAAACACGGCAGCGGCCTTCGGGGCGAAGCTCTGCCGCGTCCAGGTCGTCTCCGCCTATCCCATCACGCCGCAGACATCCCTGACGGAGAACCTTTCCCAGGCCGTCGAGGGGGGCGAGCTCAAGGCCGAATTCATCCGCGTCGAGAGCGAGCACTCGGCCCTCACGGTCTGCATTTCCGCCTCCTCGGTCGGCGCCCGGGTCTTCACCTCGACGAGCTCCCACGGCCTGCTCTACATGCACGAGCAGCTTCACTGGGCCGCCGGCTCGCGGCTGCCCATCGTCCTGTGCTGCGTAAACCGCGGCGTGGGCGCCCCCTGGTCGATCTTCAACGACCAGCAGGACGCTGTCTCCCAGCGGGACACGGGATGGATCCAGATCTACTGCCGAGACAATCAGGAGATCATCGATACGGTGATCCAGGCCTACCGCATCGCCGAGGCCCTCTACGTGCCGGTGATGGTCTGCTACGACGGCTTCGTCCTCTCCCACACGATGATGCCCGTGGACGTCCCCGACGCCGCCGCCGTCGACGATTTTCTGCCTCCCTACAAACCCCACACCATCCTGTCGCCGGAGGACCCGAGAAACATCAACCCCGTCATCTTTCCCTGGCGGCGCCCCGATGCCGAGGGGGTGCTCCGCGACGGCTACATGGAGCTCCGGTACAAGCTCCAGGATACCCTGGAAGAGGCCGGGAAGACGATCGTGTCCGTCGGCGAGGCCTTTGCCGGGATCTTCGGCAGAAACCACGGCGGGATGCTCTGGACTTACAGAATGGAGGACGCCGAGATCGTTCTCTGCTCCATGGGCTCCCTGGCGACGGAGGCCACGACGGCGGCGGACATGCTGCGGGACCGGGGAATCGCCGCCGGCGTCGCCGGCATCCGCGTATTCCGGCCCTTTCCCAGGAAGGAGGTGCGGGAGGTCTTCCGGCGGGCCAGGGCGATCGTCGTCTTCGAAAAGGATATCAGTTACGGCTATGAGGGGGCCCTCTGCAGCGATCTCAAGGCCGCCTTCTACCGCTCCGATGTCGCCGCGCCCATCCACAACGTCATCGCGGGGCTGGGCGGCCGGGACGTAAAGGCCAGGGAACTTGCCGAAGCGACCGTCGCCGCCCTCGACATCATCGAGGCGGGGCAGGCCGATGAAAAGCGGCAGACCTGGCTGAACTGCCATACGGGGAATTGACCATGATCGAACGTCTCTTCAAAGTCAATACAGAGGAATACATGCTGCCGGGCAACCGGGCCTGCCAGGGCTGCGGGCTGTCCCTTGCCTATCGATACGCCCTGAAGGCGCTTCGGGAAAATACGATCCTGACCATCCCGGCGAGCTGCCTGACGGTGCTGCACGGCCTGTATCCCACGACCTCCGTCGCCATTCCCTGCCTGAACTGCACCTTCGCCAGCACGGCCGCCTCCGCCTCGGGAATCGTGGCGGGACTGAGCGCCCTGAATCGGAGCGGCATCACCGTCGTGGCCGTCGCGGGAGACGGGGGGACCTACGATATCGGCATCCAGGCCTTAAGCGGCGCCGCCGAACGCGGGACGGACTTCATCTTCGTCTGCTACGACAACGAAGGATACATGAATACGGGGACCCAGCGCTCTTCGGCCACGCCGATGGGCGCTCTGACCACCACGACGCCCCTGTTGACGAAGCAGCAGAACAAGAAGGACATGCTCAAGATCATGGAGGCCCACGATCTGCCTTATCTGGCGACGACCTCCCCCTCCTATCCCATCGACCTGTACGACAAGTTCGTGAAGGCGAAGCGGATCAAGGGGAGCCGCTACCTCCAGATCTCCGCCCCCTGCCCCCCGGGCTGGGGCTATCCGCCGAAGGACACCGTCAAGATCGGCAGGCTCGCCGTGGAGACGGGCATGGTCGTGCTGTGCGAAATCGAAGACGGAAAGTTTCGCCTCACGGGCCGGAGCAGGTCCCTGGCCGAGCGCGGCAACCGCCTGCCCGTCTCAAACTACGTGGAAAGGCAGGGCCGGTTCAGAAAGATCAGCGAGGAACAGTTGAGCAATCTGCAGCGCTGGGTGGACAACAAGTGGAACGAGTACCTGCGGCGCGCCGAGGGATCATGAACCCAATATCGATTCGTAAAAACCCCTCATGCCCCAGAGGGGCACCACGAATCATGAAAATCACCCCCACCCCTCCCCCTCAAGGGGGAGGGTGATTTACGACTTTTTACGGGACCATCAACAATGACGACCTCGTAAAAAGTCGTCATTCCCGCGAAAGCGGGAATCCAGGAGCCACGTAGTAAATTGAAAATACTGGATTCCCGTTTTCACGGGAATGACAAAATAGGTGCTTTTTCGACTTTTTACGATGTCTTCAACAGTAGATGAGTGCGATATCGAGACTGTCGCATTGCAGGACCTGCCTCCAGGAGCCAGAATCATAGCCCCAATACCAGATCCGCGTAGCGGCGGGCGGCGCCCCGGTTGGCCAGGACGACGGCCCGGCCACGTTCGCCCCTTTCCGCAAGGTCCTCGGGATGCGCCAGGAGGGATTGGATGCCCCGAAGGAGTTCATCGGCGTTTCCTACGGTCATGCCGCCCCCCGCTTCCTCCAGGAGCCTCCGCTCGTCGCTGAAATCCTCCATCGAGGGGCCGTAGAAGACGACCTTTCCCCAGGCGGCCGGCTCGAGGATGTTCTGGCCGCCCCT
>JAFGIO010000042.1 GCA_016929555.1 Deltaproteobacteria bacterium
GCCTTCGGGGGCCATGTTCTTCAGCCGGCAGCAGTCGTAGGGGGTGTCGGTGGCAACGCCGATGACGTTGTCCCAGGTCATGTTGGGGGCGAAGGTCTGCCAGAGGCGTATCATGTCCTCGGCGTGCTGCCTCTTCAGCTTCAGCCACTCCTTCTCGGTCAATGCGGATGCGGGGGGCATGAAATTCTCGTGGGATGCCTGCGCCTTTCCCGGAGGGGCGTACCGGGGATCGAACCTGCTGTGGCACCAGGCAACGGGATTGAGGTCCTCGATAGGAGCCATCTTGCCAAGCCTGCGCCAGTAGGCCTCCCGGGCCATGGTGTCGGGGTCGGTGACCTGGTGCAGCCCGAGCCAGTAGGCATAATTGATGTCCGGGTTGAAATCGGCTGCATTGTACTCCGGCGGGGCATGGAGGGCCCAGTTGTACCACCCGATGGTCGTGTGCTTGCTTTCAATGAGTTCAATGCGGCGTATCATCCTGGGGGTCAGGTGCTCCTTGCCGATCAGGTCGAAGCAGAGCTGCGTCGGGCTCAGTGTGCTCACGACAAGCTTGCGCGCTCCGATCTCCCGGCCGTCGGTGAGGCGGATGCCCGTTGCCTTGCCGTTTTCGATGATGACTTTTTCCACCTCGCAATGGGTCCAAACCTTGGCCCCGTCGCCGATCAGGATCTTGTGGCAGGCGTGGGCCGCCTGGTGGGTGCCGCCGATGTGGAAGCACATGTAAGGCTGCATCGCGGCGTAAAAAAGCGGCAATCCCCCTCTGCCGGGAAGGGTGACGTCGAATCCCGAGGAGAGAGCTTGTCTCACCAGGATGCACTGCATCTCCTTGCTTTCCCAGAATTCCTTCTGCGCCCGCAGATTGCTGTACATCAAATAAATCGGATCCAGTTCGAGGCCGTGCTTCGCCAGCCCTTCGGCGATGTTGAACATCTGTCCCATCATGTAATTCTCGGCGTCGTAGGCGGGATTGTTGATTCCCATTATGATGGTCTTTAGAATGACTTCCCGCAGATCCCACCCGATGAGCCACATATCGGCATCCTTCTGGGAGAACCGGGCGATTTCCTTAGCCGTCCGTTCCTGAGTGGGGTCATGCTTCACCGTGTAGATTCCGAGACATTTGCCGGTATCTTTGAAGATGCCGGCGTTGTTGATGAGGTACATTTCCAACTCGGCGTCGAATTCGGGAAAATCACGATGAACCGGCAGGTAATGCATAAAGAGGAAGATCATCTGGGCATGGGTGTTGGAGAGAAAACCCGGTGCAGCACACTCTTCCGTGGCCCAGCCGCCTCCCGCTTCGTGCCTCCTCTCGAACACGCCCACGCTCATGCCGCCGTACCTCTGCAGGTACATGGCGGTGGCGAGTGCCTTGTTCCCTCCTCCGATTATTACCGCATCATAAGTCAAATCTGGCATACCAACCCTCCTTCAAAAAATTATTGTCTCAAGAGTTTCTTGCCTGTAGAGCCTGACCAAACGCTTCTGACCCGATTAGAAATGATCCGCTCTGCCCCGCATTTTTCGACGCAGGGTCCAAAGGGCAATGGTTACGGCGATCCAAAAGGGAGACGCCACGGTGATTCCGTGGAGAACGTTCTGAGAAGATGAAGAGTGTCCTAAAAAAGGAAAGGTTAGGGAGGCCCACAGCAAGGTAACGATATAGAAGAGCAAA
Source organism: Deltaproteobacteria bacterium (assembly GCA_016929555.1). Classification (GTDB taxonomy): domain Bacteria; phylum Desulfobacterota; class Syntrophia; order Syntrophales; family JAFGIO01; genus JAFGIO01. Next base: position 1,676 of record JAFGIO010000042.1, read on the forward strand.
AGCCAGGAGGCCATGCGGAACTTGGCCCTCGTTACTTCAAGAGGGCGGGTTGGGCTTCCGTTGTTTTCTGCGAGCATTGGAATATTTCCCTCCTGTTCTATCAATGATGATGTCCGATTCGGTTCAACGGTGTATGCTGCTGGGGAATGACGCCTTTAGGCGCTGTCTGGTATTGGGCATGCCCCACCCCGGGAAAGACGCTGTTGAAGGGACCCCACCGGTTGTTCCATAGTGCGGTGCTGGTTCCGGCCACCAGGAAGACGCAGAGAAAAAAGACAGGCAGGTGTGCGATCAGGCGGACGTAAAAGACACGGCCCACCCGATAGATGTCCATTCCGGACAGATCCATTGTGTCGGAGCGGAACAGCAGCCGCTCCGCTTTGGAGAGCCATCGGAATCCGCGCCGTTCAATGATCGTTCGTTCGTAAATCGCCCCGAAGAAAAACAGGAGGAAGAACCAGCCGATCCAGTTTCCGAGGGGCACGCCGTGCCAATAGAAACCGGGCGATGTCCAGCGCCACCATTCATTCACGACAGCCATGGGATCGTAAAAGACGTCCCAGCTGACGAGCATCAAAGCCGCAAAAGTGGACTTGAGCCAGATGTTGCGCTTGCCGATGAGATGGTCTGAAATCATGAAGGCGGGCATGCTGAGCAGGAACCATCCGATGCAGGCGGCGGCGGGGACGAAAAGAATCCAGGATATCCAGCCGCCATAGCCCTGGATCGGTTTGCCGCCGAAGGAGTAATAGTTGGCATAGGCAAAATAGTCATAGGCGCCAAGCATGCTGTTGATGTTTTCAATGATGCCTGTCCACAACAGCGAGCCCCAAAGGAAGATGCCTGCCGCCTGTCGCCCGTAGATCTTGCGGCCCTCGACCAATATGAGAAAGGCGAAAGAGAAAAAAACGAGATCATACTGCCAGGATTCAATTCTCATGAAACACCACCTTGATTGCGGTGATTACGACAATTGAAGGTCAGTTTGATTTAGTTCGGTCTTGGAGGCATGCGGAATCATCGATTATCCCGCACATCATTGTTAGTCAAGAACCGCGCCAACTCGCATCTTACTTGATATTATTGATTGTTTGATGTTGTCGATCAAAGATCTTGACAAATTTGTCTGATATATCATAAAAATTCCTACTTCAGGAGAGCCGCTGCGCCTCTTTTCTTCTTCAAGGAGCTTGAACTATGGGAGAGGATTCTCAATATACGGGGATGAACGAGGAAACGAACGAAGTGGTTTCGTACCTCGTTTACTACCCGCCCCCCGTCTCGTTGGATATGCTCATCTCGTTGACGGGTCTATCGGCCTTGAGCGTTCTGCGGGCCATAGAAGGGCTAAAAGACCGGAAAATTATAACTGAAAAAGCAAGCCATGGCAAGGGTCTTTATTTCCTCAACAACCCCACATTCGTTGCCGCAGAGAGGAAAAAAATATCGGCCGAGGACACGAAACCGATCCTCCATAAAATCATTCGTCTCTACTCGATGGCTTCGGCGAATGTACCGGAGGGAATCATCGCCCTTGCGGAACTTTACATGAGGTTGGAGGAAGCCGTCCCGGAAGGATTCGAATACATCGATAAAGCGGCCGCTCTGCAGCTTGCCCGCGGAAACAAGGAAAGTGCCGCGCAATTCTACGATTTTCTGTGCAGGCGATTCATGACCGGCCGCATTCGCCCGAAGTATACGAAAGCATTTATAAACAGCGCAATCGCCAATATCACACTCAACGGACATCTCCTTCCAGTCAAGGAACAGATTGCATTGCTGCGTAAGGCACGGTCGGCCGCGATGAACAACGATCTTCCCGAACATGCAGCACGGGCCTGCCTCAGCCTTGGACGCGCGCTGATCATTGCAGACCGCCACAAGGAAGCTTTCCTGCACCTTGCCGAGGCACGGAAACTCGCCAAACAGATCGGTGATGCCAAGCTGCTCAAGGAGGCCTCCATTTCTGCGAGTGATTTTCTCTTCTGGAAAGGGAGGGTTGCAGAGGCTGTTCGCCACTATGAGGAGACGCTCAGCGACATCGAAGATCTCGACGATGATGAACTTACACTGAAGGCCGTCGCCGCCGTTGGATTGCTTTATGTGATTTGCGGCCGTGTGGCCCGCGGTCTGGATGTCATTGAGACGGCCCGGTCCAAGGCGCAGGCACTGAAGATGAATGAAGTCCTCATCATTGCGAACCTCATGAGGATTCTTTCCCTTATCGAAACCAGGAATACCGCCGAAGCCGAGTCATGCCTGGAGGAGTTGTTTTCCTATCCGAATGAAACATTGGGTCCTTATGTGCTTGCCGTAGCCCACTGCTGCCGGGCCTTTGTCCTCGCTACCAAGAATCAGTGCGAGGAAGCTTTCTCCCACCTGCAGGTGGGCGTGGATCATCTTTCCGCCGTCGGGTGGACCCGCTACAATGCTTCCTGGGTCTTTGAGTGTCTCGATGCCCTGGAGACAAGAGGCTTCCGGCACGACATTATCAATTATGACGGGGCCATCCGTGACTTTCTTACCTGGGATAACATCTATATGCGAGGCGTTGCCCTAAGATACAGGGCACAGAGAGACATCAAATTACGGAGCAATACGCCGAGGATTCTTTCCGATTTGATGAAGAGCGATCAGTGCCTGAAAAAGGCGGGGGCGCAGATCGAGCTCGCGAGAACACATCTCGCCCTGGGACGGTATTACATCGATCGGGGTGACACGAGACACGGCCAGATATATATCGACAGGGCCTGGCGATCCTTCTCGAAATTAAACAGACAGTTGTTTCCTGAAGAACTCATCACCTTTCTGCCGCAGCAGCGAAGAATCGAGATCATTATGGAGAGAACGATCAGTATCGGTGAAACCTTGGGCGTGATACCGGAAAAATCGATCTTTCTGGATAAGATGATCGATCTTGCCATGGACATCACTGTGGCCAGACGGGGGGGGATCTTCCTTGTCGACGGACAAGGCGATATTGTTCCTATGGCGGGCCGGTATCTCGATCCCGAATATATCGGTGAAGGATGCGTCGATAAGATAAGCGCAAAAATACAGGAAGCATTGCGCTACGGCAGTGACGGGGTGATTCTTGAAGGAGTTTCCGATAAGGGTCGTTTTGCCGATGTCGATATTACAGGCCTCATCTGCGCGCCCATCCGTCTGGGGCGGCATCTTTACGGTTATCTGTACCTTGAAAGTCATCTGGGCGGCGGTCCGTTCTCGAACACGGATTTGCTCTATGCTCGGTTCCTGGCGAAGCAGATAGCCATCGGTCTCTCGAATCTTACGTTTTATGAAGAGATCAGAATATTGAAGGAACGCAATAATGAACCCATTTCCAGCAAGAAAGAGATCGATCTGGGCGGCCCTTCGGTCGGAATCGTAGGACAGTCGGAGGCAATAAAAAAAGCCATGACCCAGGTGGATCAGGTAGCCGGTACGGACAGCACCGTCCTGATAACGGGCGAAACGGGCGTGGGAAAGGAACTGATCGCGAAAGCCATTCACAAAATGAGCACGAGACGCGACGCCCCTTTCATTCATGTCAACTTGGCGGCCATCCCCCAGGAACTGATCCCATCGGAGCTTTTCGGCCATGAGAAAGGCGCCTTTACCGGCGCCGTCGAGAGACACAAGGGACGGTTTGAGATTGCTCACCGCGGGACCGTTTTCCTCGACGAGATAGGCGAATTGCCGAACGCCGTCCAGGTGAAAATCCTGGGGGTTCTCCAGGAAAGGTTTTTTGAGAGGCTGGGAAGCGGCAGGCCCATCGCTTCCGATTTCCGCGTCATTGCAGCCACCAACAGGAACCTTCGCGAGGCGGTCGAAGCGGGAAGATTCCGACGGGACCTGTACTACCGTTTGAATGTTTTTCCCATTCATATACCGGCGCTGAAGGAAAGGAGGGAAGACATTCCCTTGCTGGCGATCCACTTCCTTCAGAAGTTTGCAAAAAAAATGGGAAAGAACATCAGACGCATTACGGAAACAGGATTGAACAAGCTCCTTGCCTACGATTGGCCCGGCAACGTGAGGGAATTGGAGCATTACATCGAACGGGCCGTGATTTTAACGGAGCGAGACAGCAATGTTCTTCGCCTGCCGGAGATCCCCGTCACCCTCGTCCAGAAGACGACGCCTGCGGTTCAGTACCCCCCCCTCGCCAAGATGGAGAAGGAATATATCGAAAAGGTTCTTTCTACGACACGATGGAAGGTAAGCGGCCACGGCGGAGCGGCCTCGATACTCGGCATGAATCCCAAGACGCTCTTCTCGCGCATGTACAAACTGGGAATATCGAAACCCAATCGACGCGTTTCCGATACAACGCATTAGCTGTTGAAAAACTCGGTTCAAAGCGGAATGGATCTATTGCCGGGTATGAACTCCATAGAAGAAGCAATTGCAAACCTAAAGAGCACCGAGTTGAGCGCGTTCTGCCTTGGCGAATGCAAGAAAAGCTGCTGTTTGTTTGAAGGCCTTTCCATCGCGGTTAATGAGGAACAGTTGAAGTTCCTATACGGTCCGCAGGTTGAAGCTGCGGCTTTGTATGGGGTTGCCGCGAAAATGGGGTGTGGAAAAAAGGTCTATGCCTATCTTTTTCGCAAGCTCGTTGACAAGCTCGATAAGGGGGGATCGCTGAAAAAAGAGGGGGATCGATACAGGCTGCAAAATACCGCCTGCCCTCAGTACGACGAAAAAACAAAGGCATGTCGTGTGCACGATGACCCCAAGAGACCCCCGGTATGCGAGACATTTCCCATCAGTTATCGCGATGGAACGGGAGTAATATTGGATGCGAGATGCTCCTATGTGTACCAGCATTGGGAGGATATCATATTGTCCCTCACCATGACCCTGAGGGAAAAGACAATAAGCTTCAAGGTGATCGCGCCTTTTATCATAGGAATATTCCCTTATGATGCGAATGATTACCGAAAAATGAGAAATGATGCTCCGCTTTTTACGATGTCGTCATACTTGGATCCCTGATAGAAACAAAAAAGGAGAAGCTATTGTCGGCAGAAGCATTTTGAAATTTTCAAGGCCGCACGGGGGAAATAGGGATTGGAGGCAACGATAACATTTTGATAATAATTGACTTTTAACGAAATCGCCAAAATTTTTTTGACAGATGGATTTCATTCGTGTAGTAAGCAAAGCTGTCATTTGCGTGCAGTTAGTCATCCATGGCCAAAATCTCTGCACCGTGATCAGAGTGGGGGGACCCCCGACTACCCAAGAGGAGGTACTTCATGAAGAGACGGCGGATTTTCCTTTGGATGGGGCTAACGGTCCTGTTCGTTTCCTTCCTGATTTGCCGGCCGACGCTGGCAGCGGATACCTATAAAGTCCAGCGCGGCGATTGTCTCTCCAAAATATCCAAGAAATTTCACGTCTCCATCCAGCAACTGCGTGATGCAAATCATCTGCAAGGCAATTTCCTCATGCCGGGTGACCGGCTGGTGATTCCCGCATCAGGGAAGTCTCCTGAAGCAAAATCCTGCAAAAAACCGTCCGCTTCCCAGGCCGGAAACGTTTCCGTAAAGGCGGCAACCGCTCGGTATTACAGCGTTAAAAAAGGCGACAGCCTCTACCGCATCGCGAAAAAAACCGGCGTTTGCATCGGCGATATCCAACGCCTGAATCATTTGCGGTCCAACAGGCTTCGCATTGGCCAGAAGCTCGCCCTATCTTCGCCTCCTAAGCGGCCGGGGCCCGTGAGAGAGGATGCCGCCGCGACGGAAGAGGCCGATGATGTTGCAGGCGTCGATTCAGGGGATCCGGCTGTACATCTGGATGATGACCTGGAGGAGGACGTTTTTGATGAAACCAGCCTTACGGTTATGGAAGATGATGGGGAAACCGGTTCGGATCTGCTCGGCAAATGGCACAGCCGCCCGGAGCGCCAGCTTCTGGTGAAGGTCGCCAAGGGCTTTATCGGCGCCCCTTATCGTTTCGGGGGTTCCAGTGTCAGAGGAATCGATTGCTCGGCCTTCGTAAAGAAAATCTATCAGATTTTCGATGTCATCCTGCCCAGAACGGCTCGCGAACAGTCCCGCGTAGGCATGCAGGTATCACGGAGTGAACTTGAGGCGGGCGATCTCGTGTTCTTCAATACCCGCCGTCCGATCGGACACGTCGGCATCTACATCGGCAACAATGAATTCGTCCATGCCGCTGCCGGCCGGTCTCGGAAAGTCCGGATCAGCAGCCTCGACGAGCCTTACTACAACAGGCGCTACGTGAAGGCCGTCCGCCTGAAAGGGCTGGACAAAGATATGTAAACCGACGGCGGCCCCAAAATACCGGGGTCCCTATTACCTGCCGGTCGATGATTCCAGAGCGATCGCATCGTAGAATGGAGAAGAAACCCCCCTGCATCGTCTTGCTGCATGGGGGTTTCTTTCCGTTCAACCTTTCTTGAGGAAGGCGTTGATGCGGCCGAAGAACTCCTTGGCAAAGATCATGATCGCCTGGTTGCGGTTTTCCAGGTCCATGGCCGCCTCCAGCGAGGGGGCGCAGAGGTTCCGGTCGAGGGCCACTTTGGTGTAGCGGAGACCGCCCGCCGTCTTTTCGATCATGGGCCTGGCGTAGGACAGGGCCGCCTCTATCAGTTCTTCCGTCGGAACAAGCCTGTTGATGAGACCGATCTTTTCGGCCTCCTCCCCCCAGACCTTCCTTCCCGTATAGAGGATATCGGCCGCCCGGGGAAGCCCCACAACGCGGGGAAGCAAATAGGACGTTCCCAGCTCGCCGCCGGTCAGGCCGATGTTGATGAAGGAAGCGATGAAGCAGGCCTCGGGCGTTCCCACCCGGATGTCCGCGGCAAGGGCCAGGGCGAATCCCCCGCCGGCTGCCGCTCCGTTCACGGCTGCGATGACCGGTTGCGGGATGTTGCGCAACCCGGTGATCATGTTGCCGTATCGCTCCTGAACCAGTTTCATGTAGATCTCGGGGTCGGAAAAGGCCTCCGCCGCCTGGCTGGACGAGGCGTCGGAGAGATCTGCGCCCGATGAGAATCCGCGACCTTTCCCCGTGACGATCAGGACCCGCGTCGGGCAGTCGGTCCGGCGGAGCTTGAGGAAGAGCTCGTCGAAATCGTCGATCATGTCGAGATTCATGGCGTTGAGCTTCCCGGGCCGGTTCAGGCTGAGGAGGCCGATGCCGGGCTCTATCGTTTCCAATATCATGGTCTTGAAGTCTAGGATTTCCATCGTTCGCCTCCTTCCAAGGTTTTTATTTGACTTCCATGATCTTTCTCAACTCCCGCTTCAGGATCTTGCCGACGGCGCTCATGGGGAGGCTGTCGCGGAATTCGATGATCTTGGGAACCTTGTAGGGCGCTACCTTCTCCTTCATGTAGGCGGTGATTTTCTTCTTCATGGCCTCGTCCTTTTCGAGCCCAGGCTTCAGGATGATGGCCGAGGCCACGATTTCCGAGCCCGGCCGCTTGGGATCGGGCAGGCCCACCGTGGCGGCCACATCGATGTCGGGATGCTCGATGAGGATGTCGTCGACCTGGCGGGTGAAGACCTTGAAGCCCGAGACGCTGACCATGTCCTTGAGACGGTCCACGATGTAGAAGTAGCCGTCTTCGTCCATGACCTCGATGTCGCCGGTGTAGATCCAGCCGTCCCGCAGGGCGTGGGCCGTCTCTTCGGGCTTGTTGTGGTAGCCTTTCGTGAAGACCTGGGGACCCTTGGCAACCAGCTCGCCCGGTTCCCCGACGCCGACGACCTTTCCCGTTTCCGGATCGACGAGGCGGATCTCCGTGTCGCTCAGCGGCAGACCCACGGAGCCGACCTTCTTCATGCCCAGGTGGGGTAGCGACGTGATGACGGGACTCGTCTCCGTCATGCCGCAGACCTCGACGAGCTTGTTCTTGCCGACGATATCCTCAAATTCCTTGATATTTTCTGCCGGAAAGGCCGAGGCGCCGCTCATGAAGAAATCGATGTTTGAAAAATCGAGGGCCCGGAACTCAGGCAGTTTCATCAACTCCAGAAAGATCGTCGGCACGTTGACGATAATCGTCGGCTTGTACTGCTTGATGGCGGCAATCACGGCCTGCAGGTCCCGGGGATTGGGGACGACGACCAGTGAAGAGCCCATCGCCATGTGCGAAAGGGAAAGGAAATTCCCCGCCTGATGGAACATGGGGAAGGCCGTCAGAATGACGCTGCTTCCCGCGACGACGTGAAGCCAGGTGCTCATCTGAACGCAGTGATGGACGATATTGTTGTGGGTCAAAATGGCGCCTTTCGGTGGACCCGTCGTTCCGCCCGTGAACATCATCAGCATGTTGTCGCCGGGGTCGATCTTCACCCGGACCAGGTCGGAGGGCATCGCCTTCAAGGCCTCGGCGAAGCGGGCCACCTCGATGCCGGGAAAACGTTCCAGGTCGCCGGGGGGCGCGCCGCCGGGAGGGGCGGGAAGGTAATCCGTTGCGGAGGTGACCAGGACAGCCTTGACGCCCGTGTCGGCGATGACTTTGCCGACGGCACCGAAGAGCAGATCCATGGTGACCAGCACCTTGGTCCCGGAGTCGTTGAGCTGGTATTGGAGTTCATCGGGGGTGAGCAGGGCGCTCACGCCGGTGAAAACGCATCCCGCCTTCTGAATGCCGATGGCGGCAATGTAAGCGGCAGGCACGTTGGGCAGGTGGCAGCCCACGGTGTCGCCGGCCTTGCAGCCGTGCTGGATCAGGAAGGCGGCAAACTGGTTGGACAGGGCATCCAGCTCGCGGTAGGTGACCTCGATGCCCAGGTAATAGAAGGCCACCCTGTCCGGGAACTTCTCGAAGATCGGCCGGATGTAATCGCCGTAGGTGATGCTCGGATAGGTTAAACTTGGGGGAATATCCTTGTCGTAGAACTTCAGCCAGGGTTTCTTTGCGTACGCCTCTTCCATATCGATCCTCCTTTTGTTTTGATAAAGACCCCCTCCCCCCGAAATGGATTCAGGGGGGTATTCGTGTTTCGTCGTGCTGGTTTTCGATGACAGCCGCTAAGCGGCACCGCTTGCGGTGGATCTCAACTTTTGCGCGTGCAGCCGTCCGTCGATATATTTCCCGAGAATCCTCACGGCCTGGTCCGCGGAGCGGAAAACCGGCAGGCCCACCTCTTCGAAGGCGCGGGCCAGGGGATCGTAGAGCGATCCGCCGTCGATTACAAGGACCAGCGGCTTGTCGAAGCGTCCCGCCTGCCTTGCCAGTCTCTGATGTATGTTTCCCTGCTCTCCTGCGAAATCACCGGCCGCCATCTCCTCGGGAAGGGTCCGCAAAAGCGGCGCCAGGGGCGTTACGCCGGCAACGATTGCATCCACGTTCCCGTCTTCGAACAACGCCTCGATAATGGATTCGTAAACCTCCTCCGCAGCCATGGGCGTCAGATCCAGGGGATTCTTCACCTCTACAAGCGCCCCGAGACCGGCCTCGTGAAGTATTTCCGAAAGGCGCGACCGGCTCTCTTCCGCCAGCGATGCCATCTCCATCGTGAAATCTTCCCCAAGGATGTTGTCCGCGACCCCCACGGATTCGAAACCCGCATTGCAGACCGCGGCCAGGCGCTTTCCCGAAACGGCTTTTTCGTGCAGGGCATGGGCTAGGCTGAAGAGGCCCTCGAACTCCGTGAAGTTGTCGGCAACCATGGCGCCTCCCTGGTGCATGCAGGACTCGCAGACCATGTAATCCCCGGCGATGGAGGCGGTATGGCCGGAGGTGGCCGTTTTCCCTTCCTGTGTGCGGCCGGCCTTGTAAAGGACCATCTCTTTCCCCATCAGGACCGCTTCCCGGACCGCCCTGGCGAAGACCAGCCCATCCAGGTCATTGAAACCCTCTATGTATGCCGCTATTGTCTGTATCTCGGGCCTTCGATTGATGAAGTTCAAGACATCGCCGGCCGTCAGGTCGATCTGATTCCCGATGGAAAGGGCATAGGCTGGGTCCATGCAGCGGAGCTTGCTCATCCGGGCGATCATGAAAGCCCCGCTCTGGCTGATCAAGACGCTTTTTCGCGGATAATCGCCCCGTTGCTTGGGAAGTTTGGATTCCGGGATGAAGAGCGAATCATAGCGGCCCGGATGGGACAGGATGCCAAGACTGTTGCCGCCGATGAAAACGGGGCCTCCATCGGGTTTCAAATGGGCCTGGTGAATCTTTTCCCCGATCAGGCGGCTCCTCTGTTCGCTGCCCGTGACTTCTCCCAGTCCGCCGGGAACGAGAATGACGCTTTCTGCCAGGTCGCCGTCAATGATCTGCCCTACCATCTCCGCCGCCTGTTCCGCGCGGACGGCCAGGATCAACAGGTCCAGCTTTCCCGGAAGGGCGTTGAGGGCCGGAACGGTGGTTACGCCTTCGATCTGCGGAGCCTTGGGGTGAACGATGTTCAGGGCCGAGGGGGCGAAGCCGTTCGCCAGGATGTTGCGAACGATGGTTCGGCCGACATTTATTTCCTTCTCCGATACACCGACGACACCGATGGTTTCAGGATGGAGCAGCTTTTCGATCTTGACGATCGGGCGGGGAAAAACGACGGGTTCGTCCGGAAGCGTGAACCGGCAAAGGCCGTCCAGCGGAAGCATGAGATAATTGGCGAAGGCAAAGGGGTTGACCTCCAGTTCCCTGATGACGAAGGGGGCCTTTGCCTTCGACGGTGAAAAATAGTTGCCCAGGGCAATGAGGGCTGAAAAACATTCCAGGAGCTGCTCGTCCGTGACGATGCGCTTCTGGCCCCGGGTCAACCCCGCCAGTTTCTTGTAGGAAATGGTTTCCTGGAATAGGCGGAAAAAGGAATCGCCGTCCGTCATCTCCGTCGATGCCGCCACTACCGCCCGGCCCTTTTTCAGGCTGTCCGTATAAAGCTCCGTATCGGTTCCGCCGAGTCCGGCGCTGATGATCGTGCCGAATTCCCTTGTGACCCGGAGGCTCGCGATCAGTTCGTTGCCGAATTCTTGGGAGACGGGCATGTGCTGAACGAGCAGAAGGCCCCTGATGTCCCGTGAAACGGCCGAGAGAAGGGATTCTCCCGCCAGGCCCCTGTAGGCATCCGGCGTTCGATCCGGCGCATGTTCCAGGCTCCGGACATATGTCTCCGGTACTTCGTAGGTCATCGCCCGTACCGCGGAAAGCACCCTGTCCAGTTCCTTGGGGACAATGCGAACGGCTCCGACATCGCTTTTGTGAACGATATAAGGGGATACGGCCTTGATGACGACCTTTTCTCCCGGAATGGCGGACAGCTTATCGCCGGTCAGACGCTCCCCCCTTGCCAGCAGGACATAGCGGGGTATGGTTTCCCCGCCGATCAGGCGGATCAGCTCGTAGACTTCGTGCTCGAACAGGAAATCCCGGCCTTCGCGCCGGGCCTGTTCAAAAAGCCCGACAATACCGTCGAACTCGACATAGATGCCCATTTCATTGCCTTTGGGAAGATCCGGCACATCCCGACGGTGACAGACGCCTAAGCAATATTTTCTGCGACCCCCTGAAAAGCTTTCTTCCCATGATCCTCGCTTCTTCCCCATTTGGATGGTTGTTGCTAATCGCATTGCATACCCCAGAGTAGCTGTCAATGCCTTTTTCAAGGTCAAAATATTGTCGATGGGCAGGTTCTTCCTATGGCCCGAGCGGGGATTCTGTGGTATACCATGCCGCGATAATGAGCGATGTCACGGATCCTGCAGGCAAGCTTGCGGTTTTTGGCATGATTTTATGAGTAAAGGAGAGACTGGAATGAACAAATATGACGCGATCATCATCGGATCGGGTATCGGCGGTTTGGCAACGGCCCTCATGCTTTCCCAGCAAGGCAGAAAGGTCCTTCTGTTAGAAAAGAACAAATTTCTCGGTGGGAGACTGTCGTCGTTCAAAAGGGACGGGTTCAACGTGGACCTGGGGGTTCACGTGATATCCCGAAGCGACAAGGGTCCGATCGGCGAGGTTCTGAGGCGTGTCGGGATCGCCAATCCCATTTCCTACACAACCGTTCGCCCGCTCAGCAGTTATCATGGCAAGACCTTTATCTTCCCCCGCGACCTCAAGGATATGGTTTCGGAGGCCGACTTCAACGCCCTGACGACGATCATGAAGGACATCAACCTGATGTCGGAGGAACAGGTCAAATCCTATGACGACGTGGATCTTAAAACATTCTTGCTGTCCTATACGAAGGATCCTCTGATCCTCGCCTGCTTCTGCAATATCAGCACGATCTATGTGTGCCTTCCAACCTGGCTTACCAGCGCAGGCGAGTTCATGCGCTGTCTGAGAATGGAGGCACAGGCGCGCTCCTCGGGATACCCGGAGGGCGGTTGTGCCGTTATCACGAACACCTATGCGGAAGGAGTTCGGCGCTTTGGCGGTGAGATCAAGAGCGGGGTCCGGGTCGACAAGATCGAGGTGGAGGACGGAAAGGTGAGCGGCGTTGTTGCAGGGGATCAGGTGTACAAGGCCGATGTGGTCATTTCCAACGGAGATATCAGAAGCACCGTTTTGGCGCTGGCCGGCTCCGAATATTTCCCCAAGGATTATGTCGATTACGTTCGAGGACTCCAATACTCGTGGAGCGGTCCCGTCGTGAGGGTGGCCCTCGATAAAAAGGTGACCGACATCAAGATGTTGACGCAATTCGGGACCACCGATCAAGAGGGCTACTATGAAAAGATGGCCAACGGCATCATGCCCGAGGAGTTGAACCTGTTCGTCGTCATTCCGACGAACTTTTCTCCTTCCGTCGGTCCCGAAGGCAAGCAGCTGGTCTGCATCGCCTCGCCCATGCCGCTGGGCACTCCGAAAACGATTCTTGAGCAGATGACGGAGGGCATGATCGAAACCGCCCGGAAATACATCCCTAACCTGAGGGACGATGCCCTCTGGACCAATACGATGACGGTGGATCAACTCGATAAAATGGTCGGTGAAAGCGGCGCGGGCATCGGCATCGGACAGAGGCCCGGACAGTGCGGCGACAAGAGACCCGGGATCAAGACCCCCCTGGAAGGCCTCTACATCGTGGGAGCCGAGGCCGGCGGAACCGGTGTGGGAACCGAACTGGCCGTCAACAGTGCGATGGAGTTCATCGATAAGCATTCCCCCTTTTCCGGGCGCAAATAGGATTGTCGATGGAACGGAAGAGACGTGTGCTTAAAGCAGGCGGTCCGGGGTGCGGCCAACCCAAACCCTTCAAAGAAAACAGGCGGGGTCTGAAAACCCCGCCTGAAGGGTGATGACTTTACTTTCTTGTCGTATCGCCTCAGGGAAGGGCTGCCACGAAGCTGCCGGTGATCTTCACGCCGCCCAGGGCATCGGCGACCGTGATGTCGCATTTGATCCGTTTCTCGCCCGTCTCTTCGTACTTCTCCGTCACCTTGCCCGTCACGGTCAGGGTGGCCCTGGCCTTGGTGTTTTCGTGATCATCCAGGTCCACGGGCTCCGTCATGCCGGCGAAGCGGACGCTGAATTTACGGAGGTATTTGTTGGGGATCCACTGGGTAATGGCCTCGCCGGTGATTCCCATGACCAGCATCCCGTGGGAAATGATCCGGGGCATGCCGATCATATTCGTGAACGTGTTGTCGTGATGCAGGGGATTGAAGTCGCCCGAGCACCCGGCATAACGCACGATATGGGTTCGCGTGATGGGCTGGGACGTGTACGAGGGCATTTCATCCCCGACCTTGATATCGTTGTATGAAACATGATGTGTCATAGCGCCGTCCTCCTATCTTTCCACCGTGGTTGTCCGTGACTTGAGCACCAGCTCGCCCCTCTGGTTCCGGATCTCCGTCTCCAAAACGGTGAATTCCATGAATTTTCCGGGCTGGTTCTTCTTTTCCTTGTCGTACATCTGGACGACCTTCGTCTTGCCCGTCATGGTGTCGCCGGGGTTGATCTCGCCGAAGTACTCGTACTCCTCCTCTCCGTGGAGGAGCCTGGCCAGGTCGATTCCCAGGACTCCGAGCAGGTCTCCCAGACCGCCGCCGGCCCACAGGGAAAAGCAGGTCGACATGGTCGGGGTGATGATGATGTCCTTGTAGCCCTCCTTCTTGGCCGCTGCCGAATCGACGTGGATCTGATTGACGTCGGCCTTGCTGTCCTTCTGGGCGACGCACATGGCGAATTCGGCGATCTTCCCCTTCTCCACGACATAGGTGTACGGGGGAAACTCCATGCCCAGCTTCGATTTGTCTGCCATAATGACCTCCTATAACAAAAGTATTGGTTCAAAAAAAGACGCCGGATCGATGTATCCTCAGGAGGCAAAGGCCTCGTCGACGATGTCCAGCGGGGAGATGTCTTCACTCTTGATGGACTTTATCGCCGCGTCCACCTCCGGCAATATGTGCTTGATGAAATACTTGGCCGCGGCCAGCTTTCCCGTGTAGAAGGCCGCATCCATGTTGTCCTTGGCCAGGGCATTCACCTTGACGGCATCGGCCGGGTCGATGCCCTTTTCCTTGCAGAGACCGTCCAGTTTTTCCTTGGCGATATCGGCCTCCCAGAGTAGCATCCAGCTCATAACGACCTTTCCCATCATCATGAGGAAGGGATAGGAGTTGACCAGCGGCACCAGGAACTTGCCTTCCTGGCCGCATTTCGCGAAGAACATGGCCGTCTCCGCCAGGGCGTTCACCGCCGCCTGCACGTCGGCCGCCAGATCCTTCAAGGCCGGACTCTTCTGGGCTTTGGCTACGGTTGCGTTCATTTCATTGATGAGGCTCAGGAAGTACGTTCCATTCTTCAAGCCGAGCTTGCGGCCCACCAGATCCAGCGACTGCAGGCCGTTGGTACCTTCGTAGATGGAGGCGATCTTCGCGTCACGCATGAACTGCTCGACGGGATACTCGGCGCAGTAGCCATAGCCGCCGTAGCACTGCATGGCCGTCTCCGTCACCCGGAAGCCGATGTCGGAGCAGTAGGCCTTGATGACGGGGGTCAGGACCTCCAGCAGGCCCAAGCATTTGTCTTTTTCCGCTTCGTCTTCGAGGATATGTTCCCTGTCCACCAGATAGGCCCCGTAGTACAGAAGCATCCGCATCCCCTCCACCTGGGCCTTCATCCACAGGAGCATCCTCCTCACGTCGGGGTGCTCTATGATGGGAACGCGCGGGGCCAGGGGGTTCTTCATCTCCATAAGCGACGATCCCTGCTTGCGCTCCTTGGTATACTGAAGCGCATGGAGATAGGCGGCGGATCCGACGACGAAGCCCTGCATGCCCGTACCGATGCGGGCCTCGTTCATCATCTGGAACATGACCTTCATACCCGCACGTTCCTCACCCAGGAGCTCGCCGTAGCAGTCGTTGTTGTCGCCGAGAACGGCAGCGCACGTGGCGCTGGCGTGGATTCCCATCTTCTCTTCGATCTTCGACACGAAGTAGTCGTTGCGCCTGCCCAGGGATCCGTCGTCGTTCACGAGGAACTTGGGCACGATGAAAATGGAAATGCCCTTCGTGCCCGGCGGGTCCCCCTCGATGCGGGCCAGGACCGGATTGATGATGTTTTCCGTCAGGTCCTGGTCCATGGATGTGATGAACTGCTTCGTTCCCTGGAGCTTGAAGGTGCCGTCGGGCTGGCGGATGGCCTTGGTCTTGAGGTTTCCCGTGTCGGTGCCGGCCTCCGTCTCCGTCAGGGCCATGGACCCGCCCCACTCGCCGCTGTTCATCTTGAAGACGTATTTGTCGATCTGCTTCTGGGTGCCGTAAACCTCGATGAGATGGGCGGCACCAGCGGTAAGTCCGGGATAAATCATAAAGCCCACATGGTGGCCGAACCATTCGCCGGCTGCCGTGGAAATCACGCCGGGGAATCCCTGTCCGCCATGTTCCGGCAGCTTGCTCATGCTCAGCCAGCCGCCCTCGCAGTAGTGCTTGTATACCTCGTGAAAAACCTTCGGCACATGGACGCCGTCCTTCTCCAACCGTGCTCCCTCCTTGTCCGCCTCATGCATGCAGGGGTAAATCACTTCCTTGGCCAGCTTTTCTGCCTCGGTCAAGGCCATGTCGAAGGTCTCCCGGGAAAAGTCCGCGTAGCGCGGATGCTTGCACAGGTCTTCCACATTGAGCATCTCATAGAGAATAAACTTCTGATCCCTTTCATCGACGATTGTACTTGCCATGTTTTCTCACCCTTTCTTATTCTTAAATAATTTATTGAGTTTACTGCTGTTTGAACTCCGATGGACGCTTTTCCAGGAAGGCCTGGATGGCCTCCAAAAGATCGTCGTTCGGCAGGATGGCGGCGTTCTTCTGGGCCACGTAATCGAGGCCCGCCTGGATCCCGTGATCGCGCGTGAAGAGGATCACCTCTTTCGTTCCCTGCACCGCCACCGGCGAGCAGGCGGCGATCTCATCGGCGATCTTCTTCGCTTCCCGGTAAAGTTCTTCCCGATCCTTGCAGACCCGGCTGAGATAGCCCATCTCGTAAGCCTCCGCCGCCGAGAAGTTCCTGCCCGTCAGGGCCAGCTCCCGGAACCGGCCCTGTCCGATGATGGTGGGCAGGCGCTGGAGGGTTCCGATGTCGGCGATCATGGCCATCTTCGTTTCCCGGATGGAGAAGACGGCGTCCGTCGTGGCCAGCCGGATATCGCAGGCGCTGGTGAGATCCACGCCTCCGCCGATGCAGTGGCTGTGGATGGCCGCGATGACGGGCTTGCGGCACTTCTCGACGGCCGTCATGCTGTTCTGCAGGTCGATGATCCACCTCCGGAACGACTCCCTCTCGTAGGGCGAGCCCCCTTTCGGCGTTTCGATCCCTCCGGAAAGGTCCAGGCCTCCCGTAAAGCTCTTCCCTTCCGCCCGGATGATGACCGCCCGGACCCCGGGATCGGCGTCCAATTGGGCAAAGTGCCGGATCATGCCGTCAAAGAAGGCCTGATTCATGGCATTGCGCTTATCGGGCCGGTTCAGGATCAGCCAGGCAACAGAACCTTCTTTTTCGACCTTGAAGGGATCTTCGCTCATCGCGACCTCTCTAACCATGGAATAGAGGTGATCACAGCCCCATGAAGCGGGCGATGATGAC
The DNA here is from genome assembly GCA_016929555.1 of Deltaproteobacteria bacterium. Lineage (GTDB taxonomy): Bacteria > Desulfobacterota > Syntrophia > Syntrophales > JAFGIO01 > JAFGIO01. The sequence continues at coordinate 18,705 of JAFGIO010000042.1, forward strand.
CTTCATGATCTCATTGCTCCCGGCGAAAATCCGCATCACCCGGGAGTCCCGCCACGCGCGGGAGATTGGGTATTCGTCGCAGTATCCGTAGCCGCCGTGGAGTTGAAGGCAGCGGTCCGCCACGCGGCAGGCCATGTCCGTCGTCCAGTATTTGGCCATGGAGACCTCGATGACGATATTTTTGCCTTCCATGTGATCCATGATGAGCTTTTCGACGAAGGTCCTGCCGAGTTTTATCTCCGTGGCCATCTCCGCGATTTCGAACTGGCTGTGCTGGTACTTGGAGACGGCTTTTCCGAAGACCGTCCGCTCCTGGCAGTACTTGATGGTCACCTCGAGCATATACTCGGCCATGGGGACGGCGCCGACGGCGCAGACGAGCCGTTCCTGCTGCAGCTTCGTCATGAGTTTCACGAAACCGGTTCCTTTGTCGCCCAGCCGGTTCGCCTTGGGAATCCGGCAGTCCGAGAAGTAGAGTTCCGCCGTATCCTGGCTGTGCCAGCCGGCCTTCTTGATTTTTTTGCCCTTTTCGAAACCGGGTGTTCCTTCTTCGACGAGGTAGAGATCGACGGCCTTGTGGGGATTGTCCGTCGCCGGATCCTTGGCGGCCAGGACAACCAGCCCGCAGTTGATGCCGTTGCTGATGAAGGTCTTCTGGCCGTTGATGATCACGTCGTCGCCGTCCTCGACGGCGGTGGTCTTGATTGCCGCCAGATCGCTTCCCGTGTTGGGTTCCGTCATGGCGACGGCGGTGATGATGTCTCCGGAAACGCAGCCCGGGAGGTACTTGTGTTTCAGCTCCTCCGATGCGAAGGCCTCGATGTAGGGCACGACGATGTCGCTGTGGAGAGACGCCGCGAGCCCGTTGCAGTTGGTCCTTGCCATTTCCTCCATGAGGATGACCGAATAGAGGAAATCAAGCCCCAATCCGCCGTACTTCTCGGGAACGCCCATGCAGAGGAAGCCCTGCTCCCCCATCTTCTTCCAGGCGCTTCTCGGAACGATGCCCGCCTCTTCCCACTCCTCCACATGGGGGATGATCTCCTTTTCCAGAAACTTCTTGACGGAATCCCGAAACATGCGGTGTTCGTCTGTATAATTAATAATATCCATTAGTTACCATTCTCCTTCCGATGGGACTTGCGACAGGGCGAAATAAGAGACGTGAAGGATTCGGCATTCCGGGGCCTTCCCTCGAATTCACGGTACAGCAGTTTGTCTCGATGATTGATTGAAAGATGACGGTGGCAGGCCTTTTTCGAAATCCCTTGAAGCGGATCAGGGCTTTCGCCCTGAAGGGTTGCCAC
>JAFGIO010000043.1 GCA_016929555.1 Deltaproteobacteria bacterium
CTCGTCATAGATCTGTTCCCCGGCAAGCCTCCTGCCCGCATTGGTCAGGATCTCATCGGGCAGATACGTGCCCGAGGGCGACCTCTCTCCGCGATAGGCACTCATCTGACCGGCGGCAAAGACCAGCTCTGCGGTGCCTATCATGTGGGATATCTTGTCTTTCGCATGAGATTGCTTATCAATCCCGTTGTATTCGGCGACGAGGGCGGCAGCACTGGCCAGAACCTCGGATATGGCCGGCTTGCAGCCGGTATAGGAATGTCGATGATAGTGTGCGAAGAGCAGGGCGAGAAAACCGGCGAAGGGCGTCTGCCGCGGATCGCTTTTGCCGTCGAGAAAGACGCGCTCGCGCGGGACGAAAACATCGTCAAAAATGGTGAAGGATTCTGCATCGCCGCTCCGGGCGCTCGGCGCCTCGATGAACTTCCGCTTGTGCTGTCCCGCGGGCCTGACAAGCATTTTCACTCCGTCCCAGTCGGCAGGCACGGCGAAGGCAACAGCGTAGTCGTTGTCTTTGTCGGTCATGAACCTGGTCGGTATGGCGACGATCTCGTCACTCACCGGTGCGGTGGTATTGTGAAGCTTGGCTCCCCGCACCACGATGCCGTCGGGCCGGCTTTCTACTATCCTAAGATACATATCCGGGTCGGCCTGTTCGTGCGGCCGTTTCATCCGGTCGCCTTTGGTGTCGGTCTGGGCACAGTTGGCGCAGATGTCGTTGTCCTGCCAATACCGGAGGTACTTCAGGAAATTCTGGTTCGTCTCCGTGCCCAACGCCTGGTCCATTTCGTAGGTAATGACGGAGAGGGCATTCATGGCGTCTGTCCCCATGCACCTCATGATGCACCCGCCCACCCGATGGCACAGCAACCGGGTCATCTCCTGCTTGGTGAGCAGGTCTTCCACGCTCTGGTGGATATGGGTGAACCGGTTTACCTTCTCGCCTGTCAGGTGCGACGTCGCGGTGCACAGACGCTCCCAATCCGGGTCATTCGCCCTGTCATAGGTCTCCCTTATAACCCAGATCTGCGGGGCAAGCCTCTCGTCCGTTCTGCCGACCTTCTCGCCGGCCATGTAGATGTTGGGCTTCATCTTTACCAATCGATCGTAGTATTGCTGGTAAGTCTTTACTGCCATCTTCAATCCTCCTTTATTGAATAGATTCCCTTTCTCGATTGGGGATTTCAACAAACTGGAAAACCGCCACCTTCACAAGAGGCACGGCGGACACCGTCCTCCACGCAGCCGCGGCGCCTGGACGCCGTCCAAGGCGGCGACCGGATCGCTGATGTGGATCGCCGCCGACCTTAAACGGGGCACGCGTTTGAAATCGTTACCGTCATCACCAGGTGGCCCTGGGTCGCGGCACGGGTGAATCCGTCCCGCAAGGCGGCAAAGACAAGGTCCGCTTCGCCGACGGTCACCGTGCTCATGGGGCCCACTTCCGGCGACAGGCCGGCATCCACGAGCGCGTCGTTGACGATGCGGATGCCGGGCGTCAGGCTCTCCTGGCGCAACGGATACACGCTGAGCTGTGCACTGACGATCATGAGAACACCTCCCCCGCGGAGCGGGATGGCGATCCGGTGACCAGACAAGTCGGCAGCCAGGCCGATCCCTTCCCCCTGCGGGTTGATCTTGTCGTTTTTTCTATTGACATTCCTGGCATTCTGGCAACATCGAAACCAAAGGGACAACCGCCGACCGAAAATGCCAAGACGACGATCGCTTCCCGGAACCGCTCCGCGATGGAATTGCCGTGTTGAGATGCCGTCTATCGGGCAGTTCCGGGGGAACCGCACCGGGTTAGGATGATTTTATCACTTTATGCAGGGCATTGCTTGCCGCATCCGTAAGCTGATACGCCAGCGGAGAAGCCGTGAGCCAGGGGTGCGTACCCATCGGGAAGAGTGCCACCTGCTCTATGGTCATATTGTTCACGATGGCCGCGGCGATAAGGTTGCCCACTTCGCCGACGCTCATGGTGCAGCATGCGCAGCCTCCCAGCAATTTGCCCGACCTGCGGTCAAAGCAAAGCTTCACTCTCATTGGTTTCGCATCGGGCATGGTCCCAGGATGCTTCGATACCGCTTCCGCTTCCCCTATCACCACGTCGTAGCCCCTCTTGGTTGCCTGAATATCGCTAAGTCCCGCCATGGCTATGGCCATGTCGCCCACAACGGTCGAGAACACGCCTATGGTGCCGACATTGCGCCACCTCGGAGAGAACAGATTCGCCGCGGCGATCTTGGCTTCGCGCGTGGCAACAGAGGCCAGCCGGATGGGTACAGGTTCCCCGTTATAGAAAGAGTATTTCTCGGCGCAATCCCCCACGGCAAAGACGTTGGAATCACCGGTCCGCTGAAATTCGTCCACCTTTATACCGCCGGTAGGGCCGATCTCGAGACCGGCCTGTGCAGCCAGCTTGTTGTTCGGACTGACTCCTATGCCTACGATGACCATGTCGCATTTGATCTGCTGACCATCATTTAGCGTCACATACTCGGCCCGGTCGTTCCCACCGATCGATTTCAGCGCATTACCCGTGAACACCTTCACCCCGCTGGCCTTGAGCACATCCTCCGCTCTCACGCACAGATCCTTCGGGCATACCAGCTCGAGACAATGATCCAGGATCTCCACGATGGCGACTTCGTGACCCCTCTTGCGGCACTCGTCGGCAAATTCCACGCCGATGAAACCTCCGCCGATGACCACGATATGCTCGGCTGTATCCATGGCCATATAGAGCCTGTGAAGATACTCGGGTTCCTTCCTCACCGCATATACATTTTCCTTGTCCATTCCCGGAATCGGCGGTTGAACGGGCTGTGAGCCGGTAGCGAGCACCAGTTTATCGTAGCCGATCTCTTCACCGCTGCTGAGGCTGACTGTCTTGGCTTCTCGGTTGATGGCGGTAACCTCGCCTATCTTCAGCTTCGCCGCACCCAGCAGCTTGTCCGGCATGACGTTTTTGTCGACAGCACGGAGCGTTCCATAGATGTAAGGTATGCCACAGGGAACCATGACCGTGTCCTCCTGGCGGATCACCAGCACGTCGTCTATCCCGTGATGTTTCTGCGTGCAGATGGCCGCCTGGACGCCGCCGGCACTTCCTCCAACGATAACTACTGCATGTTTCATGCTGGCCTCCTTCGTTTGTTTTGTTATTCCTGTTGCTTCACCCAAACGCAAAGATTCCGATCGCCGGCCCGGTCAAAACAGATGCCTCCGTGAAAAAGCAGGGTCCCGACAGCCTATGTAATGGCCGGTTTGAACAAGATGCGGTCATTCAGCGCTTGCCTCTCGGCACCGGTCTCGGCCAACACATTGACGATCAGGTTTTCGGGCCGGATGGGTACGGCGGGAGGCTTGAAGCTCAGTTTGAAGAGAACGTATTTGTTGGTCGATTTTTTCAACTGATCGAGGATTTCGACAACGGTCGCTTCGCCTAGGGCGGCATGTGCCCTGACCGTTTCATCCCAGAGCGCACAGTAGTATTCCAGCCACATTCGAAAGTGGGCAACGCATTCGTCGTTTCCGCGCGCCACATCGACGAGCTCGACCGGCGCCATGGGCTGTATCCCCCACAGGTCCAAGGTATGTGCCCATTGAGGGGTCCTATGGCTGTCCGTCGCCATGGCAATATACCCTTCTTCAGCCATATTCAGGCAAGCCCGGCAGATATTGATGCAATTTCCGAGATCCGTGTCTGTAAAGGGCGGATTGATTTCAAGGGTCGCATCGCCGGTAATGATGAATTTATTGAGGGGATCGTAGATGCAGATATGCCCGGGGCTCTGTGAGGCGTCATGGATCAGGAAGAACCTCCCCACGGGCCATCCCTGGACCACGGTATTTCCATATTTTCTCTTGACCCGCTTGTTCAGCGGCAGGGGCTCGGCCTTATCGATAATGTATGTGCTCAAATCGGGGCACAGTACGTTTGTCAGGAGGGATGTAAACGCTTCAAAGGTCTTTTGCTGGTCGTATTTCTCCGGCAGAGATTGTATCTTGGACCAGGTATCCTGATAGAGGGGTTCGTTGAATTCGGGAAAATTTTTGGCCCATTGGATGAGGTTGCGGAAGGCCTCGGGCATACTCTCGCAGGGATCGTAAAATGCCATGGCCTTCTGCATATCGCCTGTCATGTGTTTCTGGATGTTCAAAGTGGCGAATTCGTTTTCCGGCAACAGGAACCTGACCTTCTCATACCCCGCCTGGTAAACGACATCGTTGTTTTTCCCGTGGTCCCAATGACCGTGACTCATCACCAGAACGAGTTCCTTGGCCCCCTCTTTGACGAACTTCTTCAGGACATCCAGTATCCTGGGGCGATAAAAGGGATGGTGTCCGGTATCCATCAACAGGACCATGTCGCCGTCACGCATCACAAAGATATTGCCGGAAGGCGGCTCGAGAAAGAACATCGTGGTGCAAAAACCCTCTATCATCCAAATGTCAGGCGCTATTTCCCTGACAAAGGTCTTCTCCAGCCTCTGGAGCATATCGGGATTGCAAAAGGGATTGCATAGCAGATTCGACATATTACCCCCCCCTTGATCCATTTGGTTTCATGATGACAAAAATGATAGGAACCGTCAATCATTATTATTCCCCAACCCTATTCCCACCCAAACGGGGAAAGAGCCTCCCCATGCTCGCGGATTTTCATGGTCGACGGACGAGGAGCTATGTCTTATCCGGCGCGGAAGAAGCTTCGGCCAAAATCATTTGTGTCCTTGCGTGTTGAAGGATCTGTTCTTTATAGGGCATTGTTTTTTTAAGACGTTTGAAGTTTTTCATCGGCACGATTTCCTGATTGGCCTTCCTCTGCGTCGCTTTGCTGATGTATCCCTGTGTGGCGAGTTCGCGTCCGGCCTGTTCAAAGGCCTTATAGACCTGCGCCAGCTTGGGAAAAAACTGCTCCCGCATCTTGTCCTTACCATGCCCCGCCGCCCTTCCCGCATTCCTTACCAGGACCCCCGCCAGCGGTACATCGAGGAATTTCGCGTAATCCTTGAAATACTGGATAAGGCTGCGCGGGGTTTCATCCTCTATGTTGTCGCAGCAGATCAGGGCGACGATGGGTTTGCCGCTGATCTTTCTGTCCGACTCATGGAATATGAGGCCGCTCTTGCTGATGATGAGTTTTCCACAATCGGCGGTTCCGTATTGGCGGTCCAGCAGCATCTTCAGCAGTACGGATATGCCCACTACATAAACCGGGGTTCCGAAGATGATCAGATCGGAGCTTGCCATCTTCCGGAAAATATCCTGCACGTCGTCTTTATCCCGTTGCACGCAGATCAGATAGTTTTTTCCGCTCTGCTGGCATTTGTCGCAGGCCAGGCAGCGGTTGATTTTTTTGTGCGCCAGCGTAACGACTTCGCATTCCGCCCCGGCTGCGCCGGCTCCTGCCAGGAGCTTGTCAACAAGAAACCGCGTGTATCCCTGATCGCCTCTGTAACTTGCATTAATGGCAAGTATCTTCATTTTCTTCTCCTTCGATCCAATATTCATCCCTCGGTCCGTCAAACTCCTTGAGCCGTTTTCTCCGCACAGGTCTTTGTAACAGCATGAATAGCGTTTATGCAACGGTTTAGCTGTATTTGCTGTTTTTCTTGACATACCGAAACAGCATTCTTATACTCGCACTTGCCGAGAGCGAGGCTTTTAGGAGCTTTGAGAGATTGCCGTGAAGGAAATAAACTACGTCGTCAATATGGGAAGGCGCTGTAACTGCACCGGATTTCTCCGCACGTATGGACTCGGCCGGTTCAATTCTCCCTTTGAATGGATGTACTGCGATTACGAAACGGCGATAATCAACATAACGAGTGATTTCAAAGATTATACAAACGATGTTGTGTTATTCAACAATCGTTCCAATGATTTCCGTCTCTTCAACGCCAAGAATACCTCGCGTGTAGACCGTTTCTTTACGGAACTTTCTAAACAGGATCTCCATTACATGGGACAGGATTATACGGGAGTGACGCTCAAGATGAGTCAAAATTATCTCCCGACCCGCATGGACGGAGATATACATTCCTGGGACAGGTTGTGCATATTTCATCATATCGATATTCATACATCCGAGGGCTTGGCAAAAATGCGCAGGCGCATAGAACGTTTCATGAATATCAGGGACAAAAACACGCTCCTGATTTATTTGACGCAAATCATTACGGATATTGAGAAAATGGAGAGGTACTATGTGGATGTGGCGGAAAAGAACCATTTCTGTCTTCCCGTCGCGATTATATTCTGCACTTCAGAGCCGATAGAAGAGACCTACCTCAAAAAGTTCAAAAATCTTTACGTTATCTACAAGCAGGTGCCCCCGTCTGAATACCAGGCAAGGCTTGGATTTTACAGTGATAACGATGCGGGGGTCCTTGATTTTGATGATGTCTATGCGATATTGCTGAAGGAATTTCAATTTATACTGATGGATGCACCGGGACAAGAAATGAAGCCCAGCGGGATAAGTTTTGCCGCGGGGTACGATCGGGAACGACCGGCAGCGCCATGATGAATGCCTTATCGAAGACGATCCCGGTAAGACGCCCATGGGACGGAACGTCTTACCCCACAATTATCGATGCGTTTAGGAATCGACATGACCGCATTCGGTTGAAGAGCGAGGACCCCTTATGGAAATCGAAGGCACGGCTACAGGATACATGGACCGGACACCGCATGCCCGCTTCATTGCAAACCCCTCCCGCCCCGCGCCCGGCGGCCGGATCGAGCCGCCCTGGGACGATTTTTCTTGCCCGGGGAAGGTTCGATGAAGGTGATCTCGGTGCTGGCAAACGACCGGCTGGAGTATATCGCGAAGATGTTGAACGCCCTCGGGAGGACGGACGGAATCGACGAGTACCATGTCTTGTTTTTCGTGGAACCCGGCAACCCGGCAACACTGGATCTTATCGAACGTTCAGGCATACGCGATCGACAGATTCGGGAATTGCCGCCCCACCATGTTCCGACGGCTGACGAGGTAAAACGGGGCATAAAGGAAAACGAGCGCATTGCCGAGAACACGTACTTCTGCCTCGAACAGGCCTTTGAACAATGTGAATTTGTCATTCATCTGGAGGACGACGTCCTTCTGTGCCGGGATGCCCTGCGCTACTTCGAGTGGGCGAACATCCGTTTCCAGGCCGATGCCGATACCTATGCCGTCTGCAGTTACCGTATGACGCCACGAACCGAAGGAATGATCCCTGCAAACGCCGGCCGCGTTCTCCGCATGCCGGACGAGTTCTATCCGAGCGGTTGGGCGACGTGGCGCGATCGTTGGGAAGGCCTGATCAAGCCGGTCTGGGACAGCACAAATCCCTACGGGTGGGACATGACAGTCCTCTTTCGTCTCTGCCCGCTTATCCAGAAAAAGTGGAATGCCTCGTTTCGCGTTCCCGAGGAGTATCATCGCCTTTTCGCGATCTTCCCCTTCGTGACGCGGAGCCAAAACATCGGCGCGATGGGAAGCAACTGTAACTTCAGCCACTTTCCCCGCTTCTTCGGTTCCGACGATCTGCCCGGCAAAGCCGCCTGCCGCTTTTCCATCGCGGATTGCGATTTCAAGGTAACGAACGAGGACCTGTACCCTGCGGGCAGAGGTAAGTGAAGCGCCGGCGAGGGCGTCTCCGAAAGCGAGCACGAATCGGGTGATCGGCAAGATCCGCTCCGGACATGACGCCCTCCTCCCGTCACGGAACGACAAACCGGTAAGAGCCCAAACCTACTTTTTCACGATGACCGATGAGGCGTTTCCCAACAGTCCGAAGTTGACCGTCACGCCGGCCCTGGCGCCCTCGATCTGTCTCGCTCCCGCCGTGCCCCTCACCTGCATGACAAGTTCGCACGCCTGGGCGATGGCTTGGGCTGGAGGGGCTTCCCCGAAGGCACCGAGCCCGCCGCTCGGATTCACGGGGATGCGGCCGCCGATGCTCGTATCGCCGTCGTTGAGAAGCTTCTCCGCTTCGCCGGGCTTGCAGAGGCCGATGTTCTCGTACCAGTCGAGCTCATAGGCGGAGCTCAGGTCGTAGACCTCCGCGCAGTGCATGTCTTCCGGTCCCAGTCCCGCCTCCTCGTATGCCCGGAAGGCGACGCTCTTCTGGAAGCTCATCTGGGGTTCTCCGCTGAACGTCGAATCCGTGCTCACCTGGGGTACATTGATGATCGCGTCGGGATAGACGGGGCTCGCCGTGGAAATGGCGGCGATCTTCACCGGATCGGTCTGCCGCTTCCGGGCGTATTCCATGCTGGTCAGGATCATGGCGGCTGCGCCGTCGCTCGTCGAGCAGAGTTCTAACAGGCGCAGGGGCGACACCACCATGGGTGAGTTCAAAACCTCCTCGATGGTGTACACCTTCTGGAACCGAGCGTTTGGATTCTGCGACCCGTGCCGGCTGTTCTTTACCTTGACCTTTGCCAGGTCCAGCTCCGTCGTCCCGTAGGTTTGCATCCGCCGCATGGCGTACAGGGCGAAATAGGATGGGTTCGTGATGCCCATCATGAAGCGCAGGACATCGAGGTCATGGGGATCATTGCTTGTCGGGGCGAAGAAACCCTTGGGCGCCCAGTCGGCGCCGATGCAAAGGACGACGTCGCTCAGACCTCCGAGGATGCGGGCCCGCGCGATATCGAGGGCATAGGCCCCGGTTGCGCAGGCGTTCAAGTTGTTCACGACGGGAATCCCCGTCCAACCCATCTCCGTCGCCAGGGCGGCTCCAGCCATCAAACCCTCCGTCCCCGAATACATGGTGGCGCCCGAGGCGATGAACTGGATATCCTTCCAAGTCAGGCCGGCATCCTGCAGGGCATTTTCCGCCGCGACCTTCGCGTATTCCACGAACTTCTTCTCCGGCCACTTCCCCCAGGGATGCATGCCGATACCGAGTACGGCTACTTCTTTCATCGCTGCCTCCGTTCTGCAACGCTCCGTTGCAAGCTTATCTATTCTTTCCCCTTCGGGAATCGGGCTTGTATATCTTGGGCGATGGCTCGGCAGCTGAAGGAAATCCCTTCGCCGCAGGTCCATCCGCTCACATTGACCGCGTCTCCCGCCAGGTATAACCCCCTGAGGGGCGTCTTCATGCCCATACATCTGCCCGGCCTCGCGCGCAAGACGGGCCAATCCTTCTCGAAGACGAGAGTGGCGACGATCTCCGCCTTTTCCAGGCCGGGAAACTGCGATTTGCACTGTTCGACAATGATGGACAGTTCCTTCTTCGTGTCCTCGGTTTTCAGCGTGGAGTACGTGTACAGGGCATGCCTGCCCGGCGGCGCGTAGTCAGGCCAGATGTGCGTCGGTTCCCATGCCGTGCCGAGGCGATCGGTTTCGATAAACTGCACGTGGCTCTCGTAGTCGAGCAGGGGTTGGTCGTAGCCGAAGATGGTTACGGCCGCACGCGTGGGACACAAGTCACCCACTTCGTCGAGGAAGCCCTTATCAAAGACGCTTTCTCCTGCAAGTTTGACCGTCTCTTTCGGCCCGGCATCGGATATGACCACCGGTGCCTCGATCTCAAGGCGTTCCCCGTCCGGTCCTGCTGCAACGACGCCTTCGACCTTGCCGCCGATGCAGGCGATGGCCTCGACTTTCGTCTCGAGAAGGAGGTCCGTCCGCCATCTCTCCAGTTGGCTCACCATGGCATCCATGGTCGTCTTCTGGCCGTTCTTCGGCATGGCCGTGATGCTTCCGCATTGACCGAAGCCGCGCAGGATGCGGAAGTATTC
>JAFGIO010000044.1 GCA_016929555.1 Deltaproteobacteria bacterium
AGATATTTCGGTGGCTATAGCGGAGAGGACCCACCCGTTCCCATCCCGAACACGGAAGTTAAGCTCTCTTGCGCCGATGGTACTGCACGGGCGACTGTGTGGGAGAGTAGGAAGCCGCCGGGATAAATACATGAACCCCCTCGATTTTCGAGGGGGTTTTTTTGTTTTACAGGTTTTTTCCCTTGTGCTATGTACTTTGGGAACGCGATCAAAACGAACCCGGGGGGGCGATGCGCTATGTCAGGCCATTCGAAGTGGAGTACCATCAAGAGGAAGAAAGGGGCTGCCGATGCGAAACGCGGTAAGATCTTTACGAAGATCATTCGGGAAATCACCTTGGCTGCCCGGCTTGGCGGCGACCCCGAGGGAAATCCCAGGCTTCGGCAGGCCATCCTAGCGGCGAAGGAAGAAAACATGCCGAGGGATAATATCGAGCGGGCCATCAAAAAGGGAACGGGCGAGTTGGGCGGCGATGTAAACTATGAAGAGGTGACCTACGAGGGGTACGGCCCGGGCGGTGTTGCCGTGCTTGTCGAGGTGATGACGGACAACAAGAACAGGACGGTTGCGGAGATCCGGCATATTTTTTCCAAGCACGGCGGCAATCTCGGTGAGAATGGCTGCGTCGCATGGTTGTTCGAGAAAAAGGGCAGCATTCTGCTGGAAAAGCAGGCCGTTGACGAGGATGTCCTCATGGAATTGGCCATCGAGGCCGGCGCCGAAGATGTCCGTGAGGAGGAGCAAGAATTCGAGGTCATCACCAATCCCGGCGCCTTCGAGACCGTGAAGAAGGCGATCGATCAACAGAACCTCCCCTGCATCGAGGCCCGCCTTGGAATGATTCCCCAGAACACGGTCAAACTCGAAGGCGGGAAGGCAGAGCAGATGCTCAAACTCATGGAAAAACTGGAAGACAACGATGACGTGCAGAACGTCTTCGCCAATTTCGACATCGCCGACGAGATCATGGAGAAAATGAGCTGATCGGGATGGACGGATATTCCGGGGAGGCAAGGTCGATCAATTCCTTCCTTCCTGAGATGGACCATGGAAAGGAAGCGTGATAATCTTCGGCATAGACCCGGGTATTCACACCACCGGATACGGCGTTATTGAAAAGGGGAAGGACGGGCTCAGAGATGTCCTCCACGGGGAGATCAGGAACGCGAATCATATCCACCTATCGGCGGGCCTGGTCCGGATCTACGATCATCTCGCCGGCATCATCCGGCAGGTTTCCCCCGATGTCATCGCCATAGAGGATATTTTTTACGGCAAGAACATCAAAAGTCTGATCAAGCAGGGCCAGGTCAGGGGTGTGGCCATTCTTGCCGGTTCCCGCCACGACATTCCGGTTGTGGAATACACGCCCCTGGAGGTCAAAAAAGCGGTCGTGGGTTACGGGAGGGCGGAGAAGTCCCAAGTTCAGCATATGGTCAAGGCGATACTGGGACTCCCGGCCCTGCCCCCTGCGGATGCCTCGGATGCACTGGCCATTGCCATCTGCCACGCCAATACCGGGAAGGATAAAACCCTCTGAAATGATTGCCCGCATCACCGGCATTCTCGCTTATAAATCCGTTACCCACGTCATCATCGACACCCAGGGAATCGGATACCGGGTATTCGTTCCCCTGACAACCTATTACGAACTTCCCGAGGCAGGGCAGGCCGTCACCCTGGAGATATACACATCCGTCCGGGATGACGCGATCAATCTCTTCGGTTTTCAACGTTCTCACGAACGGGATCTTTTCCAGTTGATGTTGTCCGTAGCCGGCATCGGGCCAAAGCTCGCCTTGAACATCCTTTCGGGCATTTCCGCAGGCGATCTGATCGGAGCCGTTTCCGAGGGCAACCTGCACCGATTGGTCGGCATCCCCGGTGTCGGCAGGAAAACGGCCGAGCGGATGATCTTTGAACTCAAGGAAAAGATGGTCCAGCTCGGCGCCGGCGATGCGGGACGCAGGGAAGGAATCGGTCTGAGCGCCGATGAACGGATCCGGGAGGATGCCCTGTCGGCGCTCGTCAATCTGGGGTACAAGAGTCGAATCGCCCAGGATGTCCTCGACAGGATTCTCCGTGAATCGACCGGGAAGCTCACGTTGGATGAAATTCTCAAGGGTTCGCTGAAGATCCTGTCCACATGATTCGCACCGCTCCGGAACGTGCAGCGGGGACAATCATTTCGCAGTTTGAAAGAGGGTTATGGCAAAGGCGATAAAAGGCACGCCTGTGGGCACCGATGTCCGGGAAGAAGAGCAGGGCTTTGAGGTAACGCTCCGTCCGAAGAATTTCGCCGAGTACATCGGGCAGGAAAAGATCAAGAGCAATCTAGCCGTTTTCATTGAAGCCGCCAGAGGCCGCCATGAGGCCCTGGACCATGTCCTTCTATACGGACCGCCCGGTCTGGGCAAAACGACCCTTGCCTATATCGTGGCCAGGGAGATGGGTGTCGACATCAAGGTGACTTCGGGGCCCGTCGTCGAGCGGCCGGGCGATCTGGCGGCCATCCTGACGAACCTTCACGAACAGGAGGTGCTGTTTATCGACGAGATTCACCGGCTGCCCCACGTCGTCGAGGAGATCCTCTATCCCGCAATGGAGGACTACCACATCGACATCATGATCGGTCAGGGACCCTCCGCCCGTTCTATGAAACTGGGAATCCCCCGCTTTACGCTGATCGGAGCCACGACGAGGGCGGGACTTTTGACATCGCCCCTTCGGGACCGCTTCGGGATGAGCTTTCGCTATGCCTTCTACAGCCCGGAGGAGCTCTCCGTGATCATCCGGCGTTCCGCGAAGATTCTGGGCATCGATATCGATGACGAAGGGGCGCAGGAGATGGCCTGCCGGTCCCGGGGGACGCCGAGAATCGCCAACCGGCTTTTGCGCCGCGTACGGGACTTCGCACAGGTGAAAGGGAGGGGCGTCATCGATCGGCGGATGGCCATGACGGCCCTCGATGAACTGGAGGTCGATCGGCGGGGATTCGATCAGATGGATCGGACGATCCTGTTGACCCTGATCGACAAATTCAGCGGCGGCCCTGCGGGAATTGACAACATATCCGCCGCCATCGGAGAGGAAAAGAGTACGATCGAAGATATCTACGAACCCTATCTTATTCAGGAGGGGTTCCTCATCCGGACGGCTCGGGGCAGGATCGCGACGCGTCTGGCTTACGAACATTTCGACCGTCCCTGGTCGGCCTCCAGCCAGAAGGACCTCTTTTAAAGGGAATGCCATGAAGATCCTGTTGCATATCTGCTGTGCACCCTGCAGCATCGTTCCCATGCGGACCTTGAGAGAGGAGGGGCACGAAGTCGCGGGATTCTTTTTCAATCCCAATATCCATCCCAGTCTCGAATATCGCAGGCGGTTGGAGACACTTCAAGAGTACGCGCACAGCGCAGCCTTCGACCTCCGGGTATCCGAGGGCTATCCCATGGAAGAGTTCCTCAGGGGCGTAGCCTTCCGCGAGCAGGACCGCTGCAGCTACTGCTACCACCTGCGGCTCGGAGAGACCGCCCGGACAGCGGCCGAGTCGGGCTTCGATGCCTTTACGTCGACCCTTCTTTACAGCAAGTATCAGAATCACGACCTGATCCGGACCATCGCCGAAAGTCTGGCCGTACAGTACGGGACCGCCTTTTGCTATCGGGATTTCCGGGACGGCTGGAAGGAGGGCATCCGACTTTCCAAACAGATGGGCATGTATCGGCAACCTTACTGCGGTTGCATCTACAGCGAGAAAGAAAGATACCTTGGTGCCGCTGCGTCCGCCGGAAAGGCTTTCGCTTCGCAAAAGGACAAGCGGGCATGAAATCCGTCGTTGCCATCATTGGCAGACCGAATGTCGGGAAATCGACCCTTTTCAATCGCCTGTCCGGGGGGAAGCGGGCCATCGTGATCGACGAACCGGGGGCGACGAGAGACCGCAACTACGCCGACTGCCTCTGGAACGGCAAACCCTTCATTCTCATCGACACGGGGGGGTTCGAACCCGCCTCGACGGAAAAAATCCTTATCCAGATGCGGGAACAGGCCAGTCTGGCCATCGAGGAGGCGGATGTCATCCTGTTCATCCTCGACGGGAGGGACGGGCTCCTGTCGGCGGATATCGAGATAGCGGGGCTCCTCAGGACCGTGACCAAGCCCGTCTTTTTCATCGTCAACAAGGTGGACGGTCCTAAGCAACAGCAGGGGGTTTACGATTTCTACAGGCTGGGTGTCGAGCGGCTCTATTCCCTATCGGCCCTTGAGGGGTCAGGCCTCGGGGATCTCATGGACGATGTGGCCGATCATCTAACCGAGGCGGAAGAGCGTACGGATGATGAAAGAATCGGGATCGCCGTCATCGGCAAGCCCAACGTGGGAAAATCTTCCCTGGTGAATCGGTTCCTGGGCTACGAACGCACCATCGTGAATCCCGAAGCCGGGACCACCCGGGATGCCATCGACACGCCGTTCGATTGGGAAGGCCGGAAGTACCTTCTGATCGATACGGCCGGCATCCGAAGGAAGAGCCGCATCCAGGCCTCCCTGGAGAAGCACAGTATCGTCCAAGCCCTCAGGGCGATCGACCGGTGCGACGTGGCGCTTCTGCTCATCGACGCCATGGAGGGCATCACCGAGCAGGATGCCAAGATCGCCGGGCTCACGATTGACAAAGGGGCCGCCGGCATCATCGTCGTGAACAAATGGGACGGGGTGGAAAAGGACGACCGGACGATCGGGAAGTATGTCAAGGATATCAAAGACCAGCTTAAATTCATGGATTTTGCGCCCATCATCTTTATCTCCGCCCTTACGGGACAGCGCGTGCCGCGGATCTTCGCGCTGGTGGAACGGGTCTATGCGCAATACACCCGTCGCATCGGTACGGGCGAACTCAACAAGGGGATCAGGGATTTTCTCGATGCCAATCCGCCCTCTCGACATCGGGGCCGGGAGAACAAATTCCTGTATGTCACCCAGGCGGCCGTCAAGCCTCCCACATTCGTATTCTTCGTGCAGGAGCCCACGGCCGTCCATTTCTCCTACGAGCGTTATCTCGCCAACCGGATCCGGGAGACCTTCGCTCTCGATCTGGTCCCCATCCGACTGATTTTCAGGAAGAGAAGCAGACAGACCGATTGATCGCCGCCGGTTCATCCGCTGTTCCGCCGCACCTGGCCAGGCCCTTTTGCCTTGACTCGCGGCGGCTTTTACAGTAGGAAGGTGCAAGTCGATACCGGTTTTTTAAGGAGGAGATCATGAAAAGGAATCCCATCATTTCAATGACGCTTTTCTGGGTTCTTGGCCTCTTTTTCACCGCCATATCATACGGAAATGCAACGGCCGCCGAGACGATCAAGATCGGTGTGGCCGGTGCACACAGTGGGGATCTTGCTTCCTACGGAATTCCTTCCGTCAAGGCGGCCGAACTGGTCGTCAAAGAAGTCAACGCAAGGGGGGGTATCCTGGGCAGGCAGGTCGAGCTGCTCGTGGAAGACGACGTCTGCAAACCGGAAGTGGCTACGAACACGGCGACGAAACTGGCATCCCAAAAGGCAACCGCCGTGCTGGGGCATATCTGCAGCGGCGCAACCAAGGCGGCCCTCGGTATCTACAAGGATGCCAAGATCGTCGTGATTTCGCCTTCGGCCACCAATCCCGAGCTGACCCAGAGCGGACGATACCCGAACTTCTTCAGGACCATTGCCTCCGACGACGCTCAGGCCAGGCTGGAGGTCGATTTCGCTCTCGATGTCCTGAAGGTCAAAAAGATCGCCGTCCTTCATGACAAAGGCGACTACGGAAAGGGGCTTGCGGAATACGCCAAGAAATTCATCGAGGAGTCCGGGAAGGCCAGCGTCGTGTTTTACGAAGGCATCACCCCCGGCGCTGTCGATTATTCCTCGGTCGTGCAGAAGATCAAACGCTCCGGTGCCGAGGCCGTCATATATGGAGGTTATCATCCCGAGGCATCTTCCATCGTTTCCCAGATGCGAAGGCGCGCCATGAAGACCACCTTCATCTCCGATGACGGCGTCAAGGATGATACCTTCATCAAGGTGGCCGGCACATACGCCGAGGGCGTCTACGCAACCGGCCCCAAAGATACGACGAAAAATCCCCTGGCCATTGCGGCCATCGAGGCCCATCGAAAAACCTACGGCTCCGATCCCGGGGCCTTCTTCCTGAACGCCTACGCAGGCATGCAGGCCATTCTCAACGCCATCGAAAAGGCGCGTTCGACGAAATACAAGGCCGTCGCCGGGGCGTTGCGCTCCCATTACGTGGACACCCCGCTGGGAAAGATCAAGTTCGACAACCGAGGCGATGCCATCGGCGTCGGATTTTCCATGTATCAGGTACGCAAGGGTGTTTACGTTCAGGTGAGGTAGCCGCGGGATCGGCCAGGACGGCCGGACGCTCCACCGGCCGCCTTCCGGCCCATGTGGCGAGACCATGGATTATTTTCTGGAGATATTTTTAAGCGGACTCACCCGGGGCAGCATCTATGCGCTGATTGCACTCGGCTATACCATGGTTTACGGTATCATCGAGCTGATCAACTTCGCCCATGGCGAGATTTACATGATCGGAGCCTTCACGGCCCTGATCATCGCTTCGGTTCTGACGACGCTCGGCATGAGCGGTCCGGCGGTCCTGATCCTGGCGGGCATCGTAGCCGTGATCTATGCTTCAGCCTACGGTTTCACCGTGGAAAAGATCGCCTACAAGCCGCTGCGTGGGGCTTCGAGGCTTTCGCCGCTGATCAGCGCCATCGGCATGTCCATCTTTCTGCAGAATTACGTCATGCTCGCGCAAACCTCCGACTTCCTCCCCTTCCCGAACCTGCTGCCGGAGCTTCCCTTCCTGGAATCCACCGCCCACATCATGGGGTCGACGGACTTCATCATCATCGCGACGACAGCCGTCGTCATGGTGGCGCTGACGCTGCTCATCAAATTCACGAGGATGGGAAAGGCGATGCGCGCCACCGCCCAGGACCGGAACATGGCGATGCTGGTAGGCGTCAACGTAAATCGGGTAATCTCGGCCACCTTCATCATCGGGTCGGCCCTGGCCGCCATCGGGGGTGTCCTGATCGCGTCCCATATCGGGAGGATCAATTTCTACATCGGCTTCATCGCTGGAATCAAGGCCTTTACAGCGGCCGTTCTGGGCGGTATCGGCAGCATCCCCGGGGCCGTGCTCGGCGGTCTCGTTCTGGGTTGGACGGAATGCTTCGCCACCGGTTACGTTTCCAGCGACTACGAGGACGCCTTTGCCTTCGCACTGCTCGTGCTGATTCTCATCCTTCGTCCTGCGGGCATCCTGGGGAAGGCATCGGTGCAGAAGGTATGAGGATCCTGTGAGGTCGGGATGGTTATGAGAAAGGCTACCGGGCAATGACATTTCGGCAGGAAATGAAGAAGGCGCTTCTGACATCGGCCTGGTTTGTCTTTCTCACCTTTCCGATTCTCGTGATCCGTGTCAATACGATCGAGAATGTCATCGAATGGCGATGGCTGAACATGATGTGGATCGCCGCGGGCAGCTTCATCCTTTCCCTCTTGTGGTCCTTCTACTTCGGAAGGAAGACAGGCGATCCCGGCAAGAAGACAGAGGCCTTCGCTCCGGCCGATAAGGCGGGCAGTCTTTTTCGCAATCCAAGATTCCGTATGCCGGCCCTAGTCCTGACCGCTCTTTTTGCGACGGCCTTTCCCTTTCTCTTTTCCGTTTATCAGACAAGTATCATGACGACGGCGCTCATGTACGTCGTCCTCGGGTTGGGATTGAACATCATCGTCGGTCTTGCCGGACTTCTGAATCTGGGCTACGTGGCCTTCTACGCCGTTGGCGCCTACAGTTACGCTCTTCTCCATTACCATTTCGGCCTGGGCTTCTGGGTCGTTCTTCCCCTGGGGGGGCTGCTGGCCACCCTTTTCGCCATACTTTTGGGTTTTCCCGTCCTGCGCCTGCGGGGCGACTATCTGGCCATCGTGACACTCGGATTCGGCGAGATCGTCCGGCTCATCCTGGAAAACTGGAACGAGTTCTCCTTCGGCCCCAGCGGAATCTCCAACATTCCCCGGCCCGGACTGCTCGGGCTCGACCTCAATCTGGATACCGCCACCATCTATCTCTATTACCTCATGATCGGCCTGTGTCTGATCACGATCTTCGTCTTCGGCCGGATCAGGGACTCACGGATCGGAAGGGCGCTGATCGCGCTGCGGGAGGATGAGATCGCCTGCCAGGCCATGGGGATTGACAAGGCGAGGACGAAACTGCTGGCCTTTGCCCTGGGATCGACCTGGGCGGGGCTTATGGGAGTCATCTTCGCGGCCAAGACCACCTTCGTGAACCCGGCGAGCTTCACCTTCCTGGAATCAGCCATGATCCTTTCCATCGTTGTCCTGGGGGGCATGGGGTCCATCCTGGGGGTGGTCCTCGGGGCCTTCCTTCTCATTCTACTGCCGGAATATCTCCGGGCCTTCAGCGACTACCGGATGCTGCTGTTCGGGACGACCATGGTGATCATGATGATCTTCCGGCCCCAAGGCATCATTACGGGGATCCGCCGGACCTATCAATTCCGGGGCGGGAGCATAGATGGAGCGACAGCAGGAAAATAAGGGGGAGACGATTCTGGAGGTGCGCCGGCTCTCCATGGACTTCGGCGGGATCCGGGCCCTGGAGGGGATCGATCTTGTCGTCCAAACCGATCAGATCATGGCCCTCATCGGTCCCAACGGCGCCGGCAAGACGACCTTCTTCAATTGCATCACCGGGTTCTATGAGCCCACGGCGGGCGACATCTTCATTGCCCCTCCCGGAGGGAAACGCAAAAGGATCAACGGCCTGAAGGTGGACCGGATCACCTCCTTGGGCCTGGCGAGAACCTTCCAGAATACCCGTATCTTTCCCAACATGACGGTCCTGGAAAACGTCATGATCGGACGCCATTGCCGTTCGAAGGCCGGCGTCCTGGGGGCCGTTCTCCGGGGGAGGGAAACCCTGAGGGAGGAGGCAGAGATCGTAGAGCGCAGCTACGAGATTCTGGCAAAGATGGGTCTGGCCTCCCGGGTGAACGAACTGGCAAAGAACCTGCCCTACGGCGAGGCGCGCCGTCTCGAAATCGCCAGGGCCATGGCGACGGAACCCTTCCTGCTGATGCTCGACGAGCCTGCCGCGGGAATGAATCCCCAGGAGACGAAGGAACTCGACGATCTCATTCTGCGGCTGCGAAGCGAGGAGGGCATCTCCATCCTGCTCATCGAGCACGACATGCGCCTGGTCATGAGCGTTTCCGATCATATCTGCGTTATGGACTACGGGGAAAAGATCGCCGAGGGCACGCCGCAGGAGATCCGCCGCAGCGAACGGGTGATCAAGGCCTACCTGGGGGAGGACTCCGATGCTTGAGCTGAACAATGTGGAGACCTTCTACGGAAACATCATGGCTCTGAAGGGCATTACCCTCAAGGTTTACGAAGGCGAGATCATCACCCTCATCGGCGCCAACGGCGCCGGCAAGACCACGACCCTCATGTCCATCTCCGGAATCGTGCCGCCGCGCTCCGGCGAGATCCTCTTTCAGGGCAAGCCGATTCACTGCCTGAGTCCCGATGAGATCGTCGCCCTTGGCATCTCTCAGGTTCCGGAAGGCCGCCGCATCTTCCCGCAGCTTTCCGTCCAGGAGAACCTCGACATGGGGGCCTTCCTTCGCCGCGACACGGCGGGCATCCGGAAGGATCTGGATTATGTCTTCGGGCTTTTTCCGATTCTGGCGCAAAGAAGGCACCAGGCGGGCGGCACGCTGAGCGGGGGCGAGCAGCAGATGCTCGCCATCTCCCGGTCGCTCATGGCGAGGCCGCGCCTGCTGCTCCTCGACGAACCCTCCCTGGGGCTGGCCCCGATGATGGTCAAGCTGATCTTCCAGGTCATCGGGAAGATCAACGGCGAGGGCGCCACGACGATCTTCCTGGTGGAGCAGAACGCCAACATGGCCATGCAGGTCGCCCACCGGGGGTACGTGATGGAAAACGGCAGGATCGCCCTCTCCGGCACGGCCTCCGAGCTCCTTCACGACGAACACGTCAAGAAGGCCTATCTGGGAATATGATCGATTCGCTCCATCGATACCCTGCTTCCGTTCGCAGGCCGTCGAAATCTCCCGCTCCGCAAAACAGAAGAAAAGTCGTCGCTCATTTCAAGATGAAAAAGAGAAACACATTTCTCACCTGCCGTGGCGGAGTATAGCGGAACACCGGTCGGGTGCAGGTAATGGTATGCCATTGCGGCTATTGAGCAGCCTGTAACTCTTCTCGGACCACGCGGCGGATTACTTCCTCAAGCGGCTGCTCATGATGTTCCATGTATGATCGGAGTGCATCATTCAGCATCGTCTGGTAGTTGCC
This sequence comes from Deltaproteobacteria bacterium, assembly GCA_016929555.1. Lineage (GTDB taxonomy): Bacteria > Desulfobacterota > Syntrophia > Syntrophales > JAFGIO01 > JAFGIO01. The sequence continues at coordinate 10,422 of JAFGIO010000044.1, forward strand.
TCCACCTTGTTCCTCAACCTTGGACCGGAACCAATCGATTATGTCACGATCGAGACGAATCGTGATCCGAACCTTATTCCCGGGGGAAGGAATCACAGCCCCCCGCTTGCCTTTGCTAAAATCATATTTGGCCTTCATATTGTTTCACCTCATAGCGCACTGCCTTGCGTGGGGAAATGATTCTGATATTGCTTCCCCGCCAAGTGTAGACCACCACCAATATACGGCCAAATGCATCCATTCCAATGGTGACATATCGTTGCTCATCATGCCGAAAATCCTCGACCGTCATGGCGTTCGGGTCTTCGAAGACCGCAAACGTATCAGCAAAGGAAATCCCGTGCTTGGACTTATTTGCCTTTGCCTTCGATTCATCCCATTCAAACATGGCGCTGTATAATTAGTATGCACACATGTACGCACACGTCAGGTTTTTTGTGGCTGACAGCAGCCTTCCGCTTCATGGCTTCATTTGCTGTGGCCTTCTGGTCCGCCGGTAGGCCAGGGCCGCCCGACGCCACCTCGCTATGTAATTGTCTTTCAATAGCCTGTCATTCATCGCGATGAATTCAGTGCACCAACCGAGCATTCCATCCCATTGCGTCACGTCGCCGGGTGGGTGGAGAGACCAACCGAGTTCCTCCAGGGTTGAATTCGACTTCGCACTGTTACGGATCATAGAAGTCGATACGAGGTTCTCTTCGTCGTCTCGACCACCTCGGGCGACCGGCACGATGTGGTCCAAGGTCGGGAAGAGCTCCCAATATGCTTGATGGGTTTCCTCCATTTTCCAGTTTCGATGAAAGGGGAAGTCGTCCGGCAGCAGAGCCGTTAGGACGCGCAGAACCGGCGGGAATAGAAGAAAGTCTCCTGAGTAGCGGTCGACGAAGCCATCGCGTACGAATATGCGGAGAGCCTGCGCTTCGGTGTACTTTCGAGTTACCGCAGGCGGCATCGGGATGAATGGGTATTCCCGGCGAGCGATGTCCGACGCTTCGGACGCCCCCCGGCCGGAAAGTGCCGCACATATGGTCCTGATTGCCTCGGCCTGGGCTTTCATTTCATCTTTTCAGGCGAACGTGGCCTTCACCAGTAGGGATGAAGCGCAGCGATATCCCTTCCGTGTGCAAGGCATTGTGCGGTTTCAATCTATCTAAGGCCATTGACGTCTATTTCACCAAGAATCCGTTCACGGGGACGCCTAGACTCAAAACGAGTGAAGCCTGGACGCCTGCGATTGCTCCTGCTTTCGTCATAGTAAACACTCAGGATTCCAGTAAGAACAATTTGAAGGCCAAGTTGTATGTCCCTTTCGGGATGGTCGTGCCAGACGAATTTGGCTTAGGTCAAGGGATCCCCTTCGGGACGAGCCTTGAAAATGCTTCCCATGCCAAATGCAGCAACGAATCCGACGGTGTCATCGAAGCATGGAAGCGGATCGACAGTATATGCCTCTGTGATTTCCCCCCACAGTTTGTCTGCAACTTTCAGCGGTTCCTCGGTCGGGTGGTACCCCATCGAGACAATTGCGAGAAAGCCTCGTCTATTATCCATACCCTGGCAGCGCGTTACGGTGTCATTTTGAACTGCATGCCGTCTACGCAGAGGCCGGTAAAATCCCCTGAGGGGTCCTGAACGGAAAAAGACAATCCGAAGAAAAGGGTCCGACAGGCTCAGCCTTTTCCCTTGTCGGCCTCCATGTTCTGGGCATATCCGTCGCGGACGACGTTCGATATGAGCTCGAACATGGCCTCGGGATTGCTGCGGCGCAGAAGCGCCAATTCACGCTCCATGCCCGTCGCCATGATGAACTCGCGCTTGCCCTCCTCGATCGCGGCCAGGATCTCCTTGGCTGCGTCCGCCGGAGACATGCCGGTGTCGATGGCCGTATCGCTGACGCCGCGCTGCGAACCGTCGGCGGTGAGTGCATTGATCGACACCTTGGTCGCGACCGATCCCGGGGTCACGACGAGCACCTTTACCCCGAGATGCTCGTTCTCGGCGCGCACCGAATCGTGATAGCCGATCAGTCCATGTTTGGCTGCGCTGTAAGCCGAACGCAGCGGAGCGCCTACAATGCCGGCCACGCTCGAAATCGCGACGATCTGCCCTCCCCCGGCCTTCACCATCTTGGGCAGCAGCGCCTGTGTTATGGCAATCGGCCCCAGCAGGTCGACCGCGACCATCCGCTGGTAAACCGCAAAAACGGTTTCGACAGCGAGCGAGCGTTGCGAAATCCCCGCGTTGTTGATGAGCCCATCGACTCGGCCCTTCCAAGACCACCCCTGTTCGGCGATTCCCGGAATCCGATCGAAATCGGTCGCTTCGAAAGGAAGTACGAGCGCGTCCGCGCAATCCTTCGCTACGGCCCCGAGTGCGGCGACATTTCGACCGGAGAGGATGAGGCTCGCACCCCGAGCCGCAAGCTCCCTTGCAAGGCCTTCGCCGATTCCGGACGAGGCGCCTGTGACCCACCAGCATTGCTTCTCAAACATAGAAACCTCCTTTTCCAACCGCTATCCGAGCTATCCATCGATCGGCTCACCGGCGCCGATCGATAATCTGTCTGAGGTTCACCTCCCGGTCACTCGTTGGAACCGCATCTTCCGAATACGTTACACCCGATCGCGAAGGAATCCAAAGCGCCTGCCGGACCGGCAGACCTAGGGGTCATCAGCCCTGATAGATGCAGGGCAAGATGGCGACGACATCGACATCGAGGGCTTCCTGACGGATCAGCGCAGCGATCTTCCCAATATCGACAGTGCCGCCATTCGATACCGCCAGGGCGGATTCGGAGCGATTCAGTTTGAAGCCTTTTCCCTCCAGGAGGCCGGCGACCCGCTCCAGATGCTTCACCTTCAACCGGAGAAGGGAGATGTCCGAGGTGCAGGCCCGTTCGGCGATCGATGGATCGATGAACGAGTCGTCCTGCAGCCAGGAGGCGCCCTTTTCTCCTTCAATCCATAGGGTGTTTCCAGTCATGATGAATCCTCACTCCCAAGGCGGTTTATTTTTTGGTCGGTACCGGACAAACCGGTGTCGAGAATCGGGCTTGGCTTCAGAAACGGCCTTTCGCTTGAGTAAAACACATATTTCCGCGCAACATACCGGCGAAAGATCCCTTCACTTTTTGCCGGCGGCCTTTTCCTTTTCCAGTTGACGCTGCTGCCTTTGCTCCTGGAAGGATACGATCATGGCGACGGTGAGGTCCGCCAGCGTCTTGGGCGGTTCCTTGGCTCCTTCGCGGGGCACCAGCGTCAGGGCGCCCGAGGGACAGGTCGAGATGCAGAGGCCGCAGCCGATGCATCGTCCGGTGTTATGAACCACCCTGTCGCCCTCCAGGGTGATCGCCTCCACCTGGCACCTCTCCACGCAGTCGCCGCATCCGATGCAGGCGTCCTCGTCCAGGCGCATGATGAAGCTCGACTCCGCCGCCGCATTGGGGCTGTCGGACGCCCTGATGCTTTCCATGATGCCGCAGTGGCAGGAACAGCAGTTGCAGATGAAGTTGATCGATTCGCTGGTGTTGCTCGAGCAGTGTACGAGCCCCGCCTCTTCCGCCTCGGCGAGAACCCGCAGGGCTTCTTCCTTGGTCACGGCCCTGTTGAAGCCGCGTTCGATCATGAACTTGGCCTGTGGGCCCAGGGAAAAGCAGTTGTCCTTCGGTTTGGTGCAGGGATTGCCCGTAAGTTCCCCGAAGTGGCGGCAGTAGCAGGCGCCGATCGAAACCAGTTCGGACTCTTCGATGTACTTGGAGACCCTGTCGTAGGGGTGGATCAACACGCCCGACGGGATTTCCTCCTCGATGCTGATGACGCGCGAAAACGGAACGGAGGTATAGGCCCGGGACCTCACGGACGCGGCCGCTTTCTTCGCCCGCACCCGGTCGACGACATCGAAGTAGTTCTTGAAAAGCTGGGCCAGTTCCATGGTTTTTGCATCCGTTCCTCCCCGCATGAAGTGAACCTCGAAGGTTCCCGGAAGAAGGGGGACGAGAACGTATTTCCGTATGTCTCCTGAGTCGTCCGTGAAAACGAGCGCCTTGTCCGCCATGCCTTCCAGCATCGCCCTGATCTTTTCCGGCGGCTCCCCGATGTTCTGGGCCAATGCGTCCGCAGGCATCGGCATCATCGGCATCTTCACGGCAAGCTCCGCCTCCTCGGGCGTGTAGAGAAATTCCAGGATCGCGAAAAGCTCCGGGCATTTGAAACAGGGATATCCCGTTCTTTGGTTGACGGCATCGGCTACCTTCTCATAGATCGAATCAGTCATAACGCCTCCTCCATGTATTATTGAGATGCTGATAAACTGAGCCCAAGGTGCAACCGACGATGCGGCGGAAGTATCCCACAGATGATCGATATTTGCCAGATGAAAAACGGAGGCGCCGAGCCGTTGCGGTGTTCGGGATGAAGGAATTATCCGAATGGCGGCAGAGGGAGCGATGCCTTGCATCAACCGGATAGGTCTTGGTTGTCTTTGTGAATTGTGGTAGGAAAACGGGTGGA
>JAFGIO010000045.1 GCA_016929555.1 Deltaproteobacteria bacterium
CCCCCCCAAAGTGGTCTTGACAACCTTGTTTTGGTGACTATATTAGGCACAAAAAAGAAGGAAGTCAGCAATATCAATAAGCTACGTTAAAGAGACCTTGAAAATTGTTCAACGCTGCATCCTTCGATTTACAGACGAAAACAAAAGAATCATCCTATTAGGAGGTGAGTTTATGTTCTGGCCGGAAATTTGGAGGTATGGACGGATCGTCGACCCCGTCAACGAGATGAGACGATTGCAGCGAGAAGTGAATCGTCTTTTTTCGGGAGTGGGTCAGGCACCCAGCTATGACTTCCCAGCGATCAACGTATGGCTCAACGAAAGCGAGGCTCTGGTTACGGCGGAGCTGCCCGGTATCGATCCGGCAAAGATGGATATCTCGATCATCGGCGATTCTCTCGACCTCAGCGGTGTCCACGAATCGGACAAATCAGACAATCAAAAGAGCTATCACCGTCAGGAGCGCAACTTCGGTTCTTTCAGGAGAAGCATCAAACTGCCTTTCCAGGTAGAGGCGGACAAGGTGGAAGCGCGCTACGAAAAAGGAGTGCTCCAGTTGAAGCTCCCCAGGGCGGAATCGGAAAAGCCAAGGAAAATAGTCATAAAAGCCGAATAGGAAGGACGGTGAGCAGATTATGGATAAGGAAATGCAGGATGTAACGAAACAGACGGCACAGAACCCCGTCGAAACGGAGCGTACACGCAATCGCAGGGTCTATGTGCCGAAGGTCGATATCTATGAAACGAAGGATGCGATCGTCCTGCTCGCAGATATGCCGGGCGTGGACGAAAATACTGTGGATATAACCCTTGAGAAAAATGCCCTGACCCTTACGGGTACCGTGGAACCGCTTCACTTCAAGGATCACAGCATCGCCTATGCCGAATACGATACGGGCGATTACGAGCGGGCCTTCACGATTTCCGACGCCGTTGACCGCGACCGGATCGAAGCGTCGGTCCATAACGGCGTACTGAAGGTGATGCTTTACAAGGCAGAGCCCGTAAAGGCCAGGAAGATCGCCATTCAATCGGCATAGCAACAAAACGGAAAAGAGGAGGAAAAGGTTATGGATATTAAAAATCTCGTGCCTTCTATCTGGAGAAGGTCGGATCACGCAATGCGGCACAGGGAGGAAAACCCCTTCTATGCCCTTCAGCGGGAAATGAACCGTGCCTTTGACGATTTCTTCCACGGATTTTCGCTTTCACCCTTTGACACCGTCGAGGGTCCTTTCGGATCCTTCATGCCAACACTCGACATGTCCGAGAATGACAAGGAAATAAACATCCGGGTCGAGCTTCCGGGCATGGATGAGAAGGACGTGGAGATCTTTCTGACGGAAGACGCCTTGACCATCAAAGGTGAAAAGAAAGAAGAAAAGGAAGACAAAGGCAGGGGTTATTATCACATGGAGCGATCATACGGTTCCTTCAACCGCGTGGTCCCGTTGCCTCCGGGTGTCGATACCGAGCATGCCGAAGCCCGGTTCAAAAACGGTCTGCTCCATCTCACCCTGCCCAAAAGGGAATCCGCTGAAGCCAAGGGGAAAAAGATTCCCATCAAGGCGCAATAGGCATGCCAGAAACTTTAGCAGCTGTTTCGGGTGCTGCCCGGCCCCGCCAATCCGGAACGGGGTCGGGCAGCACCCTGCTCGGCAAACCGGTTCTGCAAAGATCAGATCGGTCATTTCTTTGAAAAGTTTCTCTACAGAGGGGGAAATCATCCAGACCGCCACCGTAAGGGCCTGTGAAACGATCTTGAACCTGCCGGGTTTCCGAGGAGCCATTCTCTACAAAGAGCCTTGCCGTGCCGTTCGCCCCCCCCGATGAAACTTCTTTATATTTCCGATAAGTTTGGTTAAGATAGCCCATGAACCGTCAAAACATTGAATCTTGGTTTAAAGGAGAAGGAGGATTGAAGAATGGCAGCCAAAGAAATCAAATACGATTCTGCAGCGCGTGAAAGAATCCTAACGGGCGTCGACACCCTGGCGAACGCCGTGAAGGTCACTCTGGGCCCGCGGGGCCGGAATGTGGTCCTGTCGAAGTCCTGGGGGGCTCCCACCATCACGAAGGACGGGGTCACCGTTGCAAAGGAGATCGAACTGGAAAACAAGTTCGAAAACATGGGCGCCCAGATGGTCAAGGAGGTTGCCTCCAAAACGTCCGATATGGCAGGCGACGGCACAACGACAGCAACCCTGTTGGCACAGGCCATTTACCGCGAAGGTTCGAAGCTGGTAGCGGCCGGCATGAATCCCATGTCCCTCAAGCGCGGTACCGACAAGGCTGTTCAGATCATCGTGGACGAATTGAAAAAGATCTCCAAACCCATCAAGGACAAAAAGGAAATCACTCAGGTGGGTACCGTCTCCGCCAACAATGACCGAACCATTGGGGAGATGATTTCCGAAGCAATGGAAAAGGTCGGCAAGGAAGGCGTCATCACGGTGGAGGAGGCCAAGAGTATGGAAACAACCCTCGACATCGTTGAGGGCATGCAGTTCGACAGGGGTTACATATCCCCCTACTTCGTAACCGATGCCGAAAAAATGGAGGTGCAACTGGAAGATCCCTATATCCTGCTGCACGAGAAGAAGATCAGTATCATGAAGGATATGGTGCCCATCCTGGAACAGATATCCAAGACGGGACAGGCCCTGCTGCTGGTCGCCGAAGACGTCGACGGCGAAGCCCTTGCAACGCTGGTTGTCAACAAGATCCGGGGAACCCTTAAATGCGCCGCCGTAAAGGCCCCCGGCTTTGGGGATAGAAGGAAGGCGATGCTCGAAGATATTGCTGTCCTGACCGGCGGGAAGGTCATATCGGAAGATCTCGGCATCAAGCTGGAGAACCTGACGCTCCGCGATCTCGGCAGGGCAAAGCGCATCACCGTCGCCAAGGAGAACACCACCATTGTGGACGGGGGCGGAAGCCATGCGGACATTGAGGGCAGGGTGAAACAGATCCGCGCCCAGATCGAGGAAACCACCTCGGATTACGATCGCGAGAAGTTGCAGGAAAGACTGGCCAAGCTGGTGGGCGGCGTTGCCGTCATCAAGGTCGGGGCGGCTACGGAAATCGAAATGAAGGAAAAGAAGGCGAGGGTGGAGGACGCCCTGAACGCCACCCGTGCCGCCGTCGAAGAGGGGATCGTCCCGGGCGGCGGTGTCGCCCTGTTGCGGAGCCTGCACGTCCTTGAAAAGGCAAAGCTTCCCGAGGACGAACTTCACGGTCTCAATATCGTCAAACGTGCGATCGAAGAACCCACCAAACAGATCGCAATGAATGCAGGCTACGAGGGAAGCATCGTCACCGAGAAGGTCAAGCAGGGAAAAGACGATTACGGATTCGATGCCGATGAGGGCCGGTACGTTAAGATGCTCGAAGCGGGCATCATCGATCCGACGAAGGTCGTACGTTTCGCCATTCAGAACGCCGCCTCGGTGGCATCGCTGCTTCTGACGACGGAAGCCATGGTGGCGGAGGCCCCGAAGAAAAAGACCGCCGCAGCCATGCCCGGCGGCATGCCTCCCGATATGGGCGATTACGACTATTAAGAGCCCCGGCTTCGACCGTCTCCTTAAACCGGCAGCGGTTCCGGCCAGGATCGAGGCATGAAACACTATAAAGTCTTCAAACACACGGCGGATTTGGGTTTGGAGATCTACGGCCGGTCCCTGCCCGAGCTGTTCACCCATGCGGCGCTCGCCCTGTTCGAGCTACTGACGGATCTGCATCGGGTGAAACCGAACGGGAGATGGACCCTGGCCGTTTCGGGAACAGACAGGGAGGACCTTCTGGTGAACTACCTTCGGGAGGTCCTTTACCTTTATAACGGCAAGGGATTGCTCCTGTCGGATTTTTCCATCACCGACATGGAAGAGGGTTTTCTCCGGGGAGAGGCGAGGGGCGAGAGCTTCGACGCCTCGAAACACACCATCAAGAAGGAAATCAAGGCCGTGACCTATCATCAGGCATCGATAAGGCAGACCGCGAAAGGCTGGCAAGGGAGGATCGTTGTCGATGTCTGAGAAAGTGCCGGCTCTGACGAAAATCGACGAGTACCGCTGGCTGATCCCCCGCTCGGGGAAGATGAACGTCCCCGGCGTGATCTACACGAGCCGGCTCCTGATGGAGTCCCAAGGCGCCGATGAGAGCGCGAAGCAGGTCGCAAACGTGGCTCACCTTCCCGGCATCGTCAAGTATTCCCTGGCAATGCCCGACATTCACTGGGGCTACGGATTCCCCATCGGCGGCGTCGCCGCCTTCGATATGAACACCGGCGTCATTTCACCCGGCGGCGTGGGTTACGACATCAACTGCGGCTGCCGGCTGATCAGGACGGCGATGCGTCTGCAAGACATCCAACCTCGGCTTCGTGAACTCGCCACCGCCCTCTTCCAAAACATCCCCTCCGGCGTCGGCTCAAAGGGCCCCCTGAAACTTTCCCTCAAAGAAGAAAAGAAGGTCCTGGCGCAGGGCTCCCGCTGGGCTGTCGCACAGGGATACGGCACGGCCGAGGACCTGGAGGCGACCGAGGATCGGGGCATGATGGCCGGCGCCGACCCTGAAAAGGTCAGCGACAGGGCTCTGGAAAGAGGGCGGGAGCAACTCGGCACCCTCGGCTCCGGCAACCATTTCCTCGAAATCGAAATGGTGCAGGAGATCTTCGATCGCCAGGCCGCTGCCGCCTTCGGACTTTCGGAGGGGCAAATCACCCTGCTCATCCACAGCGGTTCCAGGGGCCTGGGCTACCAGATCTGCGACGACTATCTGGCTGCCATGGTGAAGCACATGGGGCAGATGGAAATTCCCCTGCCCGACCGGCAACTCTCCTGCGCCTATCTCGATTCCGGACGGGGAAAGGATTATCTCTCGGCCATGGCCTGCGCTGCCAATTATGCCTGGGCCAACCGCCAGATGCTGATGCACTGGAGCAGGGAAACCTTTGAAAAAACTTTACAGGCCAGCCCCCGCGATCTCGGCATGCAACTCTTGTACGACGTGAGCCATAATATCGCCAAGATCGAAACGCTGCCGCTGGAGGGAAAACCCGTCCGGCTCTGCGTCCACAGAAAGGGTGCCACGCGGGCCTTTCCGCCGGGCCACGAAGCGCTGCCGCAGCAGTACCGGGCCGTCGGCCAACCGGTCCTGATTCCCGGCGACATGGGTACGGGGTCCTACGTCATGGTCGGAACGCAGCGTGCCTATGAAGAAACCTTCGGCAGTACCTGCCACGGCGCCGGAAGGGTCCTGAGCCGCACCCAGGCCGTCAAGGCAAGCCGGGGCCGGGGCATCGCTCGGGAGATGGCCGATCGCGGAGTCTTGGTCATGGCGGGCGGAAAGGGGACCCTCCGGGAGGAAATACCGGAGGCTTACAAGAATCTGGATCAAGTCGTCGATGTCGTCCACGGCGCCAGCCTGTCCAGGAAGGTGGCCAAGTTGAAGGCTCTGGCCTGCATCAAGGGCTGATCTGCAAGACCTGCACCGTCGAAACCAGTCGGATTACAAGGCGTAGATCTTATTCCCCGAGATGACCGTTAGTTTGTTGTCCAGAAGCACCCGGATGGCGTTATCGGGATCATCGAACCGAAAGATGATGACGGCGTTCTGGCCGCTCTTCTCCACGAAGGCGTACAGGTATTCGATATTGATCTGATTTGCCAGAATCACCTCCAGGATGCCGTGCAGTCCCCCGGGCCGATCGGGGACTTCGACGGCGACAACGGTCGTCCGACTCACCGAAAAACCGCTTTCCTTGAGCACACGATTCGCGCTATCCACATCGTTGACGATGAGCCGCAGGATCCCGAAATCGGAGGTGTCGGCCAGCGACAAGGTGCGGATGTTGATGTTCGCATCCTTCAAGACCCTGGTCACATGCTCCAAAGAGCCCGGTTTGTTCTCGAGAAATACGGATATCTGCTCTACCTTCATTCGCCTGCCTCCTTGATCCGTTGATAGGGGCTTGCAGGGATTTTAGCGTTGCCGTTTGTCTAGCACCCTGCTGGCCTTATCCTCAAATCGCCCAAGCGTTTTAGGTTCCACCAGTTTGACCCTCACCGAAATCCCCAAATAATCTCTCATGTCCCTGACGATCCGACGCTCGATATTCTGCAGGACCTTTACGGCTCCCGAATCCGAAAACACCGATCCACTGACCTCGACCTGCACCTCGAGGGTGTCCAGAGGACCCTCCCTGTCGACGATGAGACGGTAATGGGGTTCGACATCCTCGATACCCACGAGAACGGCTTCGATCTGGGAGGGAAACACATTGACGCCTCTGATGATCAGCATGTCATCGCTGCGGCCCGTGACGCGATCCATGCGGATATGGCTTCTCCCGCATCGGCAGGGTTCGGCGATCAGGGACGATATATCCCGGCTGCGATAGCGGATCAGCGGAAAGGCCTCCTTCGTGATGGTGGTGAAAACCAGCTCGCCCTGTTCTCCCTTCGGCAGGACTTTGCCGGTCTGGGGATCAATGACCTCCACGATGAAGTGGTCCTCGAAGACGTGCATACCCCGCCGTTCCTCAACGCACTCCATGGAGACGCCGGGCCCCATCACCTCGGAAAGCCCGTAGATATTCAGCGCCGTTACATTCAAAGCGTCTTCGATGACCTGGCGCATCTTCTCCGTCCAGGGTTCGGCGCCAAAAATACCCACCCGAAGCTTCAGCGAGCCCATGTCCACCCCCATCGCCTGACCCTGCTCGGCCAGGTGCAGGGCATAGGACGGCGTGCAGCAGATGGCTGTAGGGCCGAAATCCTGCAAGAGCATGATCTGCCGCTTCGTATTTCCGCCGGACATGGGGATGACGCTGGCACCCAACCGTTCTGCGCCATAATGTATCCCCAGTCCTCCCGTAAAAAGGCCGTACCCATAAGCATTTTGGATGATATCGTTTTTTGTGAGACCGGCCGCTACGAAGCATCTCGCCATCAGCTCCGACCAGGTATCAATGTCCCGTTTGGTGTACCCCACAACCGTCGAACGTCCCGTCATGCCCGACGAGGCGTGGAGCCTGACGACGCTGCTCATGGGAACGGCAAAAAGCCCGAAGGGATAGTTGTCCCTCAGGTCCTGCTTCGTCGTGAACGGAAGCCGTTCGATATCCGCAAGCGTCCGGATGTCATCGGGCTTGACCCCTGCCTCATCGAAGCTTTTTTTATAAAAACCGACGGTATGATAGACTTTCTGGACGACCTGCTGCAGCCTCTTCATCTGCAGGGCTTCCAGCACCTCCCTGGGCAGGGTTTCGAACTCTTCATTGTATATCATCGAACGATCCTTTCCTCTGCGGGTTCATGCCGTTTCCAGCGGTTGAGGTTCAATGGAGGCGCTGCTGCGATCTCATGGCTTCTTTATAACAGAAGTCATCAACGGCCACAAGGGTGATGATCGTGGCGTTCCATCGGGAATTGCCGGGTGATTCAGCCCCCGCTTCGGATAGCACCTTGGGGATGGCGCCGATCATCCGCGAGGTCCCGACAGCCTGTGATAGAGACGCAGCAGACGGACCGAAAGGATGGCCGTTATCAGTCGAGGAACATAGAGCCAGAAAGCGCTCAGGCCCAGGACCATAAACAGGAGAGGGTCTTCCACCATCGAATGGTTGATGCCGATGGACAAATGGAGCGTTTCCAGATCCTCCGCGGTCAGGCTGTTTTCTCTCGTTTCCTCTACGATGACTGCACCGCCGTACGTCAGCCCGAAGATTACCGCCGTCATCCAGAGGAAACCGACCCGATCATCGAGCCCCATCAGCTTCAAAAAGGGGGAAAGGATGCGGACCAGCGGATGAATGAAGCCTGTCTCCTTGAGTATTTCCAGCAGGGTCAAAATGGTCATGATAATCAGAAAGACCGAAAGGGATAGTCTCAAGGTGGTCAATCCCCAACCTTTGAGCACGTCGATCAGCGGCAGGGCTTCTGCGGCGATGCCGCCTTGAAGCGGCGCGGCGGCGGCCGAACTGCCGAGAAGCGGTGCCACCGCCATAACGGTGATCAGGGCAGCGGCGATGCGAAAGAGCGTCGCCTTGAGGGGATGGATACCGGAGTTCGCCTGAACGATGCCCTCCTGGATCATATTGTGAGCCATCAGCAGAAAGATGGCCATCAGGGTCATCTGCTCCGGACTGAAAGGCAGGACGACCATCGCCGCAATCCCGCCGTATATGCTGCCCACCATACCGATGATCAGGGGCAGGGCTGCCATGGGAGGAAGACCGATCATCCCCATCATGGGTCGCAGCAAAAAATCCAGCTCTTCCATCCAGCCGCTCCAGGCCAGAAGGGAGGTTAAAAGGGAGACCGGAACGATGATCTTCATCATCCAGAGAAACCCCCGCCATCCCTTGTCGAAACCGCCGGTCAATCCTTTCTTGATCGGAACCATTCCTTCACGCATATCCCGTCTCTCTGCCAATCCTGTCCGTTGGATTATACCAGAAGAAAAGGACCTTCGGTAACCTTTATCACATCGCAGCCTGCCGTTTCCCTTTGCGGAAATCAGGTCGATATGATACTCATCGCTTACGAAAACCTTCCGGTAGGACAACCGGAGTGAAGCGCATGAAAATGACCATCAGCCGAAAATTGCTCCTAGGCTATCTGGCCATGGCGCTGCTGACCGTCCTGGCCAGCGTCTATGCCATCATCAGTCTGCGAAGTCTCAACAATCTGACCTATGCCATCATCAATCAGGATTCGCTCATCCTCAACACGAGCAAAGGAATGATCGACGCGCTGCTCGCCCAGGAAAGCGCCGAAAAGAAATACCTCATCCTGCGGGATCCCTCCATCGCGGAACTTTTCTGGACCAGAAGCCGGGAATTCACGGGCAACTTGAATACGCTGAGGGTAGGGCAGCCTCCTCATGTTGCGGCGATCCTGAAAAGGATTTCCATCGACCATGACCGCTACGACGATCTTTTCCGATCGGAAGTGTCCCTGGTGGAAACCGGCAATCTCGAAGAAGCAATGATCCTCTCCGATCACGACAGCCGCAACATCATCGACGGCATCGCGGAGGCGCTTCATTCCCTCGAAAGGAAAGCAGAGAAGAGCATGACCGCAAGGATGAACCAGATCAAAGCCCAGGGTACGGAGGCATCGCGAATCACCATGCTCCTCAGTATCGTCAGTTTGCTGTCGGGTTTCATCCTGGCGATTCTCATCACCTACGATATCTCCCGTCCCCTTCGGAAACTGGAGCAGGCGACGGGGCTTGTCGCAGAGGGGATTTTTGACAGGGATCTCGACATCCGCCGCCACGACGAGATCGGAAAACTCGCCGACTCCTTCACTATCATGACGGACCGCCTCAAGGTCCTGGAGGCAAAAAACCTGGATGCAAGCCCCCTGACCGGTCTGCCCGGCAACCTGGTGATCGAGGAGGAGATCGAACGGCGTCTGAAGGCGGGAAAACCCTTCTCCCTGTGCCATCTCGATCTTGACAATTTCAAACCTTTCGCGGATAGATACGGTTATGCTTGGGGAAGTGAAGTGATCAA
>JAFGIO010000237.1 GCA_016929555.1 Deltaproteobacteria bacterium
AAGAATAATGCGTTTGACATAACCACTATGCACCCTTTGATTATGCAACAGGTAAACGCAATATTGACGGTCCCGTAAAAAGTCACAGACCATGTCACCCTCGCGAAAGTGGAAGTCCAGAATATATTGAATTTAATGGATTCCCGCTTTCGCGGGAATGACAAAAATGGGTCAAATCGGACTTATTACGAAAATCCCCCTTTTTCCCTCCCCCTCGAGGGGGGAGGGTTTGGGTGGGGGTGATTTTCATGCTTCGTGGCGCCACACGGGGCATGAGGGTTTTTTACGGTTTCATCAATATTCATGCTCAATGATTTCAGTAAAGCGTGGATTCGCTAACGACTGTGAGCAGACATCCGAAAGTTCGGACGGCAGGTGCCGGATCCGTTCCGGAAGAAAACGCTGTAAAAAAAAGATAAACGGTGCCGGCAGGATCAGACCCTTATACGTGCACAGGTCATTCCATTTGGCCGGTGGCGGGGTTCCTGAAGAATTTGAGGTCTTTCACAAGCTGCGTTGCGCCCCTGTCGCCCAGGTCTTCGATCTCGATCCCCTGTTTCCGGATGGCGTCCGCCTTTTCCAGGACGGTGGCTGCGGCCGCCCTGTCCAGGACATAGATCATCCAGCCTCCCTGCCGTGCGTATCTCTTGCCGTAGGAGATAGGGACCTGGTCGGTTGTGTCGCCCAGGAGGGATTCCGCCACGGGCGCTGCTTTCCTGGGACCGTTCGCGAGCAGCAGGACGGTTTTGGCTCGATAGACCAGTTCGGCGCCCATCGAAACGGCATATCGCGGGCATTGATCGAGGCTGGGAAAGTGCCCGTCGGCGACGGCATTGGCGACGGTATTGTCGTCGAGCTTCACCAGGAGCATCCTGTTTCCCGCAAAGGGAATCCCCGATTCGTGAAAGGCGACGTGGCCGCGGCCGCCGACCCCGATCACGTGGAGATCGATACCGCCATCCTTTTCGATTTTGCGTTCATAGGCATCGAGGATTTCCTCCCGTATCCATTTCAGGTAGGGCGATCTGGCGTTGGCCTTTATAACAACGGCCTTCCCCCTGTCCGTTCCCTGCTCCTCCCAATCGCCCGGATGGCTTTCCAACTCCGCGACGAGACGCTCCTGATCGATCAGAGTCCCCCAGGGGACGTGGACTTCCCTGAACTTGCGGTTCAAAAGACCGAAGAGCTCCTGGATCATGAAGAAGCTGTAGCTCTCGGAATGAAGGGCACGCTGCTGGGCATTCTTCCCCGGCAGGCCGATGTACTCATCGAGATTGAAGCTCGCGATCTTTCCGCTGTCGTAGGCTCCCGAATTGGCGGCCTTGGCGAGATGCTTGTAAAGTCCCGTCGGACTGTTGCCCGTAGCCAGCCCGAGGGTAAAGGCCCCTTTTCTCTCGAGCGCATCGTTGATGCTGTCGATGACGAGGCCGGCGGCGACCTCACTCATATGGTCGAAGTCGCCTGTGATGAACACCTTGAACGGCATCAGTTCCTCTCCCTATCTGTCGTGCCTTTCCACCGCCGCCGGATCATCCCAGCTTCGCCTTCACGACATCGGCTATCTGCCCGCAATACCTGTTCGTTTCCTCGATGGTCGGGCCCTCCACCATGACCCGGCACATGTTCTGCGTGCCCGAATAGCGAACCAGGACCCGGCCCTTGGTTCCAAGCCCGTCCTCCACTTCCTTGACGATCTTGACAATTTCGGGAACCGTCTCAATGTCCGGTTTCGACTTCACGTCGACATTTATCAGGGACTGGGGAAATACATCCATGATTTTTGCGAGCTCCGACAGGGGCTTTCCCTCTTTTTTCATGGCGGCCATGACCTGGAGCGCCGTGATAATGCCGTCTCCCGTGGTATGATGGTCCAGAAAGATCACATGGCCGGAATCTTCGCCGCCGATCGTGGCTTTCCTCATAAGCATTTCTTCCAGTACATAACGGTCCCCTACCTTGGTCATGACGGAGTCGATGCCGAGTTTTTCCAGGGCCACGCTGAGTCCGATGTTGCTCATCACCGTTCTCACCACGAGGTTGTTGGCCAATGTCCCGTCTTTCTTCATGATATTTGCACAGATGGCAATCACCTGATCCCCCGTCAACATCTTCCCCTTTTCATCGACGGCGATGAGGCGGTCGCCGTCGCCGTCGAAGGCGAATCCGACATCGGCCTTGCGCTTGAGAACCTCTGCCATGAGCGTTTCCGTGTGCTGGGAGCCGCAGTCCGCATTGATGTTCTTCCCGTTGGGGTGGTCGAAAATGGTATGGGTTTCGGCACCCAGCTCGAAGAAGGTCTCCGGAGCCACCCGGTACGTGGCGCCGTTGGCGCAGTCCAGAACGACCCTGGTGCCCTCGAGCGTGTATTCCTTGGGAAAGGTGTGCTTCAGAAAAACGATGTACCGGCCCCGGGCGTCCTCCATCCGATAGGCCTTGCCCAGCTCTTCGGCAGACGGATGGAGCTGCTGCATGTTGTTCGAAAAGATGAGATCTTCGATAGCCGCTTCCGTTTCGTCCGGAAGCTTGAAGCCGTCGCCGGAAAAGATTTTTATGCCGTTATCCTGGAAGGGATTGTGGGAGGCGGACAGGACGATCCCGGCATCGGCCCTCATGCTGCTGGTCAGAAAGGCGATGCCCGGCGTGGGAATGACGCCGACGAGAATGGCATCCACGCCCATGGAACAGATCCCCGAAACGAGAGCGTTTTCGAACATATACCCGGAAAGACGGGTGTCCTTTCCGATGATGATCTTGGGAACGTGCCCCTTCCGCTTGAAAAGGTGCGCCGTCGCTCGACCGATATTCATCGCCATCTCCGCCGTCATGGGATATTCATTGGCGACGCCCCTTACACCATCGGTACCAAACAGCTTGCCCATAGATCCCTCCTGATTGACGCTTGCAATTTTCCGCCATTCGAAGACACTTTTCGCTCAAGCGGCAAGACCGCTCTGTCGCGATCCCGACAGCGAACGTTCCGCCTGCGCGGGTTGAACAGCGGCTGTGATATGTACAATACACCGCCCGATTGTGCAACAGGCAATATTGACGTTCCCGTAAAAAGTCACAGACCATGTCACCCTCGCGAAAGCGGTGGTCCAGAATATATCGAATTCACTGGATTCCCGCTTTCGCGGGAATGACAAAAATGGGTCAAATCAGACTTTTTACGGTTTCGTCAATATTGACGGTTTCGTAAGAAGTCGTCATTCCCGCGCGGGCAGGAATCCAGGAACTATGCAATTAATTGAAAACAATAGATTCCCGCTTTCGCGGGACTGACGACAAAAGATCAAAAATGGGTAATTCCCCCTTTTTTACAAGGGCGTCATATAGACAACCTCGTAAATGTTCGTCTCACCGTCCCTCACCCCTACCCTGACCCTCCCCCATCGAGGGGGAGGGATTTCAAAGAATCACCGCCCTTCCCTCCCCCGGCAAATTGGAGGCATGCAGGGAGAGGGATCAGGCTGGGGATTCGCAGGGGTATACGGCCGGCCGTGCTCCTCCCGCCGTCTTGTACCTCAGGGCCGCCTCGATGAACTTATCGAACAGGGGATGGGGACTGGTCGGCCTCGATTTGAATTCGGGATGAAACTGGCAGGCTACGAACCAGGGGTGGTCCGCAATCTCGACGATCTCTGCCAGCCGCCCATCGGGAGACGTTCCCGTAATTCGCAATCCAGACCTCGTGAGAATATCCTTGAAATCGTTGTTCAGTTCGAAACGGTGGCGGTGACGTTCGCTGATCTCTTTCTCTCCATAGGCGCCAAAGGCAAAAGAACCCTCCTCCAGGACACATGGATAGGCCCCAAGACGCATGGACGCGCCCATGTCCGTCACCGTTCTCTGTTCCGGCAGCAGATCGATCACCGGATGACCGGAGTCGGGATTGCATTCGAAACTGTTGGCGTCATCCATCCGGCAGACGTGCCTGGAAAATTCTACGACAGCCATGTGCATCCCGTAGCAGATGCCGAAGTAGGGAATCCGATTCACCCTGGCATATTCAACTGCCATGATCATTCCCTCGATCCCTCGATTTCCGAACCCGCCCGGCACGAGCACGCCGTCCACACCGTCCAGCCTGTCGCCGATCCCTTCCTTCTCGATCTTTTCGGCATCGACGAAGTGAAGCCTCACCCGGCAGTCATTGGCGATCCCCCCGTGAACCAGGGCCTCGTTGAGGCTCTTGTAGGAATCCGTCAGGTTCACGTATTTCCCCACAATGGCGATGCAGACCTCGTGGGCCGGGGATTTGATCTTTCGAACCACGTCCTCCCAGGCATCGAGATGGGGCCTGCCCGTCCAGATGTTTAGGAGTTCCACAATCTTTTCATCGACACCTTCACGGTGGAATACGAGAGGAACTTCATAGATGCATTCCACGTCCTTGGCCGTGAAGACCGCAGCGACCTCCACGTTGCAGAACAGGGCGATTTTCGCCTTGATGTCCTCAGCGAGAAAATTCTCCGTCCGGCAAAGCAGGATGTCGGGCTGGATACCGATCTCCCGGAGCGCCTTGACACTGTGCTGGGTGGGTTTCGTCTTGACCTCGCCCGCCGTCTTGATAAAGGGAACCCAGGTCAGGTGGATGAAAATGGCATTCTGTCGTCCCGCCTCGTTGCGGAACTGCCGGATCGCCTCCAGGAAGGGCTGGCTTTCGATATCGCCGACAGTGCCTCCGATCTCGACGATGGACACGTCGAACCCTGAGGCCGTCCGATTGATATAATCCTTGATCTCGTCGGTGATGTGGGGAATCACCTGCACCGTCTTCCCGAGGTAGTCTCCCCGGCGCTCCTTCGTGATCACGGAGAAATAGACCTGCCCCGTCGTCAGGTTGTTGCCCCGCGACATCCGCGTGCTGGTAAACCGCTCGTAATGCCCCAGATCCAGGTCGGTCTCGGCGCCGTCGTCGGTGACGAAAACCTCGCCGTGCTGGAAGGGGCTCATCGTGCCGGGATCGACGTTGATGTAGGGATCCAGCTTCTGATTCGTCACGCTGAGTCCGCGACATTCGAGCAGGGCGGCGATGGAGGCGGCGGCCAGCCCCTTGCCGAGCGAAGACAGGACACCGCCAGTCACAAAGATGAATTTCGTTTTCAAATTTGACAATTTGCATCCCCCCCAGCCAGAAACTGTTTGATCCTCCCCGCAATGATCTCAACGGGCTCTCCGAAAAGGATGCCCAGGGGAATCTTCTCCAGATAGCGGTCGTCCCAAACAAGGTTGAATTCATTGACAAGATTGCGAATCTCTCCCAGGCGATCCCCAAGGACATTCTTCCGCCCTTCGAGAGGCATTGCCTCGTCGAATTCCACATGAATCAAAAGCAGGTTTTTCGAACCGGCCGCCTCTGAGGTCAAAGGGACCATGACAATGGAGGCGCCGTCCGATTTCCCCAGGCCGACATAGAAATTCCCCTGGGCCATGATGGTCCTTTTCGTTCCCATGAGGACCGGCGATCCCTCCGTTCTGGAGGGCATTGTCAGAGAGACGCCCGTCTTCTTGACAATCGAAATCATCGTATCTTCACCGGGCAGACCGTCGGAATCGAGTTTGTCGATGCTATAAAGGGTATAGCCCTTGATCCCTGCGATAGCCGGCTGCACCCTTACCATGGCGAGTACATTCCGACTGATGAGTGACCGTTCGCTGAAGCCAAGTTCCCTGATCAGATCGAAGACGGGTCCCGTCAAGGGCTGTTCCTTGCGGGAAGTTCCGACCGTCACCGTCTTCGCCTGGTGGCGGATGGCGTCGATGGGCCGGGAAAGCTCGTCGATGGCCCTGCCGATAGTGACATCGAGCAGGTCGACGGGGGTGGTGAGATCGTCGGCCTCATGGAAATCATCCCAGAAATCTTCCATGGGCAGCTTACCCGTCGCGTACTTGAGCAGCAGGACAAGATCGGAGAGGGTCTTGACGCCGACAAAGGACAAATCCCCCCTGTCCCGCCGTTGATTGAAGCCCCGGCTGAACTCCCCGATCAGCCGCCGGAAGGAGCGGTCCGCCTGCCTGTCGAAGAAGGGATACGGTCTTGTGCGCTGATCCAGGGTCCTTGCGCTGAGTTCGCTCCGGAATTCCCTCAGGTAGAGGGCATCCCCGTCGATGGCGCAGGCGGCGAAATAGCCCCAGAGGTGACCGGCCAGCGTGTTCAGGATAACGGGCAGGGGCAGGTTCGTGCGTGGGATCGGGACGACGAAGTCCGCAACGTCGCCGAAGCGGTCTTCGCCCTCGTCGGCGAAAACGATAACGGCCGCCTTGTGGGCCTTGAAGATGGCGACATCCTTCAACAGGTCCGCCGTGACGGTTTCCGGAGATCCCGAAGCGCAGACGATGATGAGAGGTTCGGCGGACAGGTCGATGTGTTTCTTGTTTTCGACCACGTCGGTGGAGAGCGTCTTGTAGCACAGCTCGCTCAGCTTGATTCGAATCTCGTCGGAGGCCGCCTTGTTCGGCCCGCTGCCGACAACGGCCCAGCAGAGCCTCTGGCGCGCCGTCTGTTCCGCGCATTCCCGGATCACGTCCTTTCGCTCCAGGACCCTTTGCATCATTTCCGGGGCCTTCTCGAGATTTCGAATCTCCCGGACGATCTCCGACTCCGGCAGACTCCCGAGCAGCTGCGCCAGATAGAGGGCCAGGACGTGTCCGGCCACGATCTGGGAATAGAAGGCCTTGGTGGAGGCGACGGACATCTCGATATCCCTGCCGTCACTCGTATAGAAAACGCCCTCGGCCTTGCCCGTGATGTCGGACTGGCGCCGGTTGACGATGGCGATGATCCGGGCGCCCCGCTGCGCAGCCATGGCGACGGCGCGGTTCGTATCCGTCGTCGTCCCCGACTGGGTGATCGGTATGACCAGACTGTCGCTGAGGTCCTGCCTCAGCAAAAAACCGCTCAATTCCGAGGCAATCATGGACTCGATCCGCAGCGGCGTCTCTGCAAGGTAGCGGTTCATGGCATCGGCGACGGCCTGGCCGGCCACGGCCGCCGTTCCGTGGCCGATGACGAGGATGCGCCGGATCCGGCCGGAAACAAACCCGTCCCGTATCGATTCGGGAACGATGTCCCGACCGAGATTGAAGACGACCTTCTCCGCTCCGCTGTCGCTCCTTGCGATCCGGTACTTGCCCCTCAGGGTTTTCCGGACGGACTGGGTCGATTCGGTAATCTCCTTGAGGAAATAATGATCGTAGCTGCCCCGGTCGATATCCCGGGTCGTGATCTCCGCCCGTTGAAGATCTTCCTCCCGAAGCGTGATGGGGGTCCCGTCGTAATAAAAGGCCCGAATGCCTTCCGGTCCCCCCGCCGACTGCCGATCCAGGATGTAGATCTGGCCGTTTGTGCCGTCCTTCCCCGAGGGGGAGGGTTTCTCTCCGTCCATCTTGAGAAACAGCGGGGTCCCTTCGACCAGACCGTAGAGCTCGGAGGAAAAGAGGTACTGATCGGGGGCGATGCCCACGTAAATCGCCTGGCCGCTTCCCCGAAGCGCGAGAAAGACCTTCCCCGGCTCGACATCGCTGATCACGGCGATGGCATGGGACCCTTCGAACTCATTGAGGGCCAAACGGAAGGACTCCGTAAGGTCATGGCCCGCCAGCAGGTGTTTCTCTATCAGCAGGGGAATGACCTTCGTGTCCGTGGTGACCTCCGGCGCGATCAGGGCTTCGTCCTTCTCCAGAGCGTCGCGAAGGCTCCTGTAGTTGTCGATGTCTCCGTTCAGGATGGCGCTGATGAACCAGTTTCTCGACCCGTAGCGGGGATAGTTTTTGACCTGCCCCTGCTCGGCGCCGGCAACACCCGCCCTGTTCGGAGTGTAATTGTCGATCGGGTGGCAGTTTTCCTCGGTGATGGAGCCGACGGAGGCCCAGCGGGTATGGGCAAAGGCCGTCTGGAAAAGGGTGGGGAGTCCCGCCATCTCCCGAAGGAGGCCGTCGGAGGCGATGGTCTCTCTCAAGGTTTTCACATTCTTGCCCAGCTCCCCGATAACGGAAGACGTCTTGTACGTGAAGGCCAAAGATCGATCGGAGCCGGGATCGGGCGCAGCGTCGGCTGTCTTTGCACTGCCGGTGGAGACGTGAATGGACCCGTTGTGCAGATCGGAGGGACGGGTTCTCCGCTGGTACTCCTCGAAAAGTCCCTTCCCCTCGTCCGTGATTTTTTCAAGCGTATCCGACAGGGCGTCATGGTCTGCCACGGTGAAATTCAGTTGGATCCCAGCGGAGTCTCTCCCCCTCACTTCCAGGCGGTCCAGGCAGTTGAGGAGGAAATTGAGGCTGCTGTACTTCTCGAAGCCTTCCGGCGTGAGCGCACAGGCTGAATCGACCCTTGCGAGACTGAGGATCCGATCGAGATTGTCGAGAATATCCTTTCGCAGATCCCACTGAACGTCTTTCAGCGCCACGAGCCGGCTGCTGACGATTTCCATGTCCCCCGTAGGGAAGTAGCCCGCCCTCTCCTCGATGAGATTTTCCTGACGGGAAAGGAACGAGCGCATCCGCTCTTCCAGATCCGCGAGCCCGGTGATCCGATCGGAACGGGATAAGAGATGCCAGCAGGCATCCCTGCGCTTCATGAGAAAAATGACGTCCGCCATCTCCTTCAGGGTTGCCGGTCCCTCCAGATACTCCTCGGCAGCTATGGTACCGATGAGAAGGGACTCCATATCCTTCGCCAGGATCCTGTCGAACAATCTACCAAGGCGCCGATCGAAACCCTCCGTTTCCGGCACGCTGCTTCGCCTGATGTTCAAAAGACCCGCGAATCCGCAGAAGAACACCGTGGGCAGAAGCGGGAACAGGATGACGGCATCGCCGGGCACCCCTTCGGGATCGCGGCCGATGTAAAGGCGCCATCTTCCGAGAAAACGAATCATCCTGAAGATCATCTCTTTCAATGGAGGCCTCTTTCAATAGAA
Organism: Deltaproteobacteria bacterium; assembly: GCA_016929555.1. Classification (GTDB taxonomy): domain Bacteria; phylum Desulfobacterota; class Syntrophia; order Syntrophales; family JAFGIO01; genus JAFGIO01. The sequence continues at coordinate 8,922 of JAFGIO010000237.1, forward strand.
GAAAAGGGGGTCGAGACTCCTACCCCCTTTTCCATCAGGTTTATCAAACGATGCAATAAACGTCTGTCCGATTTCACCAAGGCCGAATCCTCATCTGTCAGTCAATTTCATCATCCTCAAAAAGGCCGCACCGATCCGCCATCGGGAAATGCCGCCCGGTTAGGGCGCCTCGCCTTTCTCGCATTGGATTCCCAGTTTGTCCATCTTCTTCTGAAAGGTATTTCGGTTGATGCCAAGATAGGCTGCCGCCGTGCTCTTCACGTTGTTGGATCTCCGGAGGGCTATTTTGAAAAGGCTCCGCTCGACCATGCAAAGAATATCCTCATACAAGCGGCTCTTCGCCGAACCGCTGCAGCACAGGACCGTGGACAAATCCTCCAGGGTTTTCTCGATGACGTTTTCAAGGGTGGAAACCGGCGCAGCACTTACATCCCCACCGGGCACTTCGAAGGAGGATTTCATGGGATTCATAAAAGACCAGATTCCTTTCTCGGGACTTCTCAAGGGTTGAGCAATCAAGATGCCAATAATTTTAATAAGATAATCCCGGAAATGGCGACCGCTGCAAACCACGCGCCGATGATATCCGAGCGGTACGGTATGGGATGCTCGATCTGCATCCGTACCTCCTGTTCCACCTTCTCCCTGTCCAGATGCCGGACGAGCTCTGAAAGCAGGGAAGTATAGCGCTCGTAGGCGTTGGACAGGATGTGAAAGCCCTTGACTGTCGTGAGCAGGATATAAACCTTTTTGCCGATAATGAGCAGACCGACATGGGTGATATCCTCCCACAGCAAGGCTTTTCGTCTCAAGAATTTCTTGATGAGGAGCCCTTCAGGTCCCGGGGAGACTTCCCGAGAGAATACCTCGATATAGACATAGAGCACCCCCAGAAGGAGGAAACCCAGGGCGATCCTTTCGAAGGGAAGGTTCCTGTAAAAAAAAGAGAGGATGAAAAGTGTGGCCAGGAGAATCACATCAACGGTGAAGGGGATCATATAGCCCCTCCGGATTCTATAGACCTGCTTTGACATAGGCTACCCGGATATGGCCTTTCCCGCCTCCGATGAGAAAAGCCCCGATCTCACGAAGGAACCGCTCTTCCCTCCCTCTTTGCTGATCAGCATGATGTCCCCGAGGACCATTTCCTTGTCTGATGATTTGCACATGTCATAAACCGTCAGGGCGGCTACGGCAACTGCCGTGAGGGCTTCCATTTCCACCCCCGTTCGCCCTACAGTCTTTACCTTCGCTTCAATGGCAATTTCACCCCGGCCGGCGTCAACGGCGAATTGAACATCTATGCCCGTCAGTTCCAAAGGGTGACACAGGGGAATCAGTTCTCCCGTCCTCTTTGCCGCCATGATTCCCGCAATCCTGGCAACACCCAGAACGTCGCCCTTCGGAACGGACCCCTCGCCGATTCGTGCCGCCGTTTCCGGGTTCATGATGACCTTTCCCCGAGCGACGGCCTCCCTCGGGGTCACATCCTTGGAGGTCACATCGACCATCCTCGCCTTGCCATTTTCATCCAGATGGGACAATGGTACCACGCTATGAAGCCTCTCGGAGCACGACATTTCTAGACTGAAATTTGCCATATCTTTAACACAGCCTCCTCACGCAGTCAAGGAGGGAGAATCCGGAAGACCGGTCCAGGCAATCTGGCCAACAACCGCTTGCCATAACAGAACTTTTTCTGATATATGTCCCCTCACGAATCCTTGCGATAAGGACACGCATTTTGATAGCCAAGAACACCAGCGCCAGCGTCATCGGCATCGATTCCCATCCCGTTGTGGTGGAAGTGGACGTTTCTCCTGGACTTCCACAGTTTTCGACGGTAGGCCTTCCCGATCTCGTCGTTCGGGAAAGTAAGGACCGGATCAGAACCGCCATCAGGAATTCGGGATACAGTTTTCCCCATACCCGGGTTACCGTTAATCTTGCGCCGGCCGACATCAAGAAAGAGGGGACGGGATTCGATCTACCCATTGCCATCGGGATTCTGACGGCCGAGGGCATCGTCAAGCCGGACGCCCTGACCGACTACCTGCTTATTGGAGAGCTTTCCCTGGACGGCAGTGTCAAGGGGGTACATGGCGTCCTTTCGGCGGCATTTCAGGCCCAGGAAACAGGTTTCAGGGGCGTCGTGGTGCCCAGGGAAAACGCCGAGGAAGCCGCCATGGTCGAGTCCATCGATGTGATCCCCGTGGAAGGGCTTCCAGAAGCGGTCGAGTTTCTCAACGGCATGAAAACGATCCTTCCCTTCAAGGTAGACGTAGGCGCGATCTTCAGGCAGAGTCTGATCTATCCTTTCGATTTCAAAGAAATCCATGGACAGGAGCAGGCGAAGCGGGCCATGGAGGTTGCTGCTGCCGGGGGCCACAACATCCTCATGATCGGCCCTCCCGGCTCCGGCAAGACAATGCTCGCCCAGCGCATCCCCTCCATCCTGCCCGCCCTGTCTTTCGAAGAGGCCATCGAAACGACGAAAATCTTTTCCGTGGCCGGCCTGCTCGACAAAAAGGAAACGATTCTGGTCACACGACCCTTCCGTAGCCCCCACCATACGATTTCCGATGCCGGCCTCGTAGGGGGAGGCCACACGCCCCGGCCCGGTGAGATTAGTCTTGCCCATCATGGGGTCCTCTTTCTCGACGAGTTGCCCGAATTCAGAAAAAATGCCATGGAAGCTCTGAGGCAGCCCCTGGAAGAAGGCGTTGTGACCATAGCGCGCGCCACCATCACGGCCAGCTATCCCGCCCGTTTTATGCTGGTAGGAGCTATGAATCCCTGCCCCTGCGGTTACTTCGGCGACACCCGCCGGGCTTGCAGGTGCACAGCGCAGCAGATCCGCCAGTATCAGGGGCGGATCTCGGGGCCGCTGCTGGATCGCATCGATATCCACATCGAGGTCCCATCTGTTCGTTACGGCGACCTGGCTGGAAAATATACGGGCGAATCCTCGGCGGCCATCAAGGAGAGGATCGACGATGCAAGAGCAAGGCAGAGAGAGCGCTTCGGAGATGAGAAAACGCTGCTGAACGCCCGGATGTCGGTTCGTCAGATCAAGGCATTCTGTCAAACCGACGAAGAATCCCAGCGGCTGATCGAGATGGCCGTGGACAAACTGGGGCTCAGTGCACGGGCCTACAACCGGATACTGAAAGTCGCAAGGACCATTGCCGATTTGGAGGGCGATCCCGCCATCCGATCTTCACACATCGCCGAGGCCATTCAGTACAGAAATCTTGATAGAAAAAGGATTTGATGATAAAGGAATGAACCGGTACATAGAGGCCGCCTTCTAGAGCTGCTGGGGTGGGAGCGTGCCCTTGATCGCTGGTTCATCGTCATGCAGCTCTATCGCCCATGGAAAAATTGGCCAGGGAAGACGGAACGGAAACGATTGGAGAGAAAAGAACATGGAAATCAAGATCATCAAGGCCTCCTCTCATGAGATGAAGCAGAAACCGACGGACGAATCCAAACTGGGGTTCGGAAAGGTCTTCACCGATCACTTTTTCACCCTGAAATACCATGAAGACCTGGGCTGGTATGACCCGACCATCGAACCCTATCGGATTCTCCAGTTGGACCCCACAGCGATGTGCCTCCATTACGGGCAGGAAATCTTCGAGGGAATGAAGGCCTACCGGGGCAAGGACGACTCCATCTATCTATTCAGACCTTCCGAAAACATCAAACGGATGAACATGTCCGCGGAGCGCCTCTGCATGCCCAACGTCGATCCCGACCTGTTCCTGGATGCCGTCGTGAAGCTCGTCCTCATCGACAAGGATTGGATACCCCATGGAGAGGGAACGTCTCTCTATATCCGGCCAACGATGATCGCTACGGAGGCCGCCCTCGGCGTTCATCCCGCCAACGAATACCTCTTCTTCATCGTCATCGGTCCCGTCGGTGCCTACTATCCGGAAGGCTTCGGTCCAACGAAGATATACGTGAGCGAACAATACGTTCGCTCCGTGCGGGGAGGGACCGGATACTGCAAGGCAGGCGGCAATTACGCGGCCAGTCTTTACGCAAGCAGAATTGCTCAACAGATGGGTTATACCCAAGTCCTGTGGCTCGACGCCATCGAGAGAAAATACGTCGAGGAGGTCGGAACGAGCAATATCTTTTTCGTAATCGGTGAAGAATTGATTACCCCGGCCCTCTCGGGGGCCATTCTGGGAGGCATCACCCGTGACTCGGTCATTCATATGGCCAAGCATTGGGGGGTTCCCGTCATCGAGAGAGCCGTATCTATGGACGAAATCATGGATGCCGCCGCTCGCGGCACCCTGAAGGAGATCTTCGCCTCGGGAACGGCAGCCATCGTTTCACCTGTCGGCCAGATCTATTACCAAGACAAGGAACACGTTATCAACGGAGGCAGAATCGGCACGCTCACGGAAAGACTATACAACGAAATCTTGCAGATCCAGTACGGCATGAAGGAAGATCCCTTCGGTTGGCGGGTAAAAATCGCCTGAAGATACCGAGGCTTCAACATCGAAAATACCGGAATGCGTGTCCGGCGGAGCTTGTCGACATATTCCCGTTGATACGGACACTTGGCCATCCAATCCACAACGCTGTTGAAAGGGTTGTTCATAACATTGTTGATAACCAACATAAGCCTTCAATTGTCACGATTTTATACCGCTTTGCCCAAGGTTTAAGCAAGGCTATATTTAAGTATTATCATGTAGTTATGCAATCTCTCTTTAATCTTCCGTCGTTATTTGCCCTTGCCCGGCCCAGATATAAACGTGTGGAAAAAAACGTGCCAGACAGGTCGCGGGCAACGGCACAATCCTGCGGGAAAGGAGAAGCGAAAAACCCGAAGGGCATTCTGTCTTTGCAGTTTCTTCGAAGCGCCGCCGTAGCGGGAACACTGGTCCTTTCTCTCTCTTTTACGGTTGGGGCCGCAGGGCTGCCGCTTGACGATTTGGTCTCCAAAATACAGGAGCGTTATGAAAACACGGAGAGCTTCGAGGCCGATTTTTATCAGGAGGTCACCCTCGGGGCCATGAAGCATAAAATCAGGGAAGAGGGCACGGTCTATTTTAAAAAACCCAAGAGAATGCTCTGGCATTATCATCGGCCGAAGAATAAAAAGATGATCGTCAATCCTGTGAAAACCTGGCTCTATCTGCCCGAGGACCGTGTTGCCTACGTTCAGCCGGCCGATCAACACCCCTCATCTGCGCTCGGCCTCAAGTTTTTGACTGGCAGGGGGGATCTTCCGAAAGATTTCGACATGATGTATACGGAACCCTCTCCCGTCGACCGTCAGGGGAATTATCTCATCACGCTGATCCCGAGGGACCGCCGGTCGGGCATCGCGAAAATTTTCCTGACGGTAGACGGGGCAGACTTCCGCATCATCCAGTGTCGTTTTACCGATCCAGCCGGCAACACGACCCTCTTGCGACTTAAAAACTTCAAAATCAACAGCAAACTACCCGAAAGTCTTTTCTCCTTTACACCGCCTCCGGGCGTCGATGTCGTGAACGTACCGTTTCAGAACCCGTAATGTTGTTATAACGACGCATTGAACTATCTTTCAATAGAATGGACACAGAAAGAGAATGGGCGGTTCAGAAGCCCGTTTCATGGGGAGGCACGCCATGATTCAAATCAAGCGCGACGTTTCAACAGGCCCGGACCAGGAGGCCTTGCAGAGGGAATGGATCGAAACGAACGGTCGAGGCGGATACGCATCGAGCACGGTCCTGAACTGCCACACGAGAAAATATCACGGCCTGCTGGTCGCAAACCTCGATGCGCCCGCAGGCAGGTACATCCTTCTCTCCAAATTCGAAGACTCGCTTCTGCTGCCGGAAAGGGAACTTTTTCTTGCCTGCCACCTCTATCCCGGATGCTTTTTCCCCGAGACCGATTGGACGCTCGAGGAATATCGGGGGGACTTGTCCCCCAGTTTCGTCTATCTGGCCGAGGGGCTGAGTCTCCGGAAAACCCTCCTGCTCCTGCCGGGCGAGGATTGCCTCCTTGTCCGCTACGACATCGAAGATTGCCCGGCAACGGCTGTCCTCCGATTGAAGCCCTTCGTGGCCTTCCGGGGTTTTCACGACCTGTCGAAGCATAATCCCTGGATCAATGACCGGATCGAAACCGTCAACAATGGAATCGTCCTGGAACCCTATGAGGGTATGCCGGCTCTTTTTATCCAAACCAATCTAAAATCCAGGTTCCTTGCATCGCCCCTTTGGTATGACGCCTTCGAATACCCCCGGGAGGCTGAAAGAGGCTACGACTGTCACGAGGATTTGTTTCTGCCGGGCACCCTGGAGGTTCCCGTCAAGAAAGGAACCTCCGTTGTGGTCACGGCTGCCATGAAGCCTCAGGCAAAACAGCCGAAAAGGCTGTGGATACAGGAAATGGCGCGCAGGGGCGTGGAAGCCAAAGACAGGGCTGCCTTTGCGGCCAATTTCGACACCCCGGACAGGGAATGCATCGAGACGCTCATCCGTGCAGGCCGCCAGTTCATGATCCGGACCCCCGCGGGTCGTCCGGCCGTTGTCGCCGGCTATCACTGGTTTGGAGACTGGGGCCGCGATACCCTGATATCGCTTCCGGGCCTCACCTTCTGTCAGAACCGTCACCAGGAAGGCATAGACATTCTGCTGGAAATCAGCCGCCATGAATCGGAGGGACTCCTGCCCAACTGTTTCGCCGAGGGAGGCATGGAACCGGCCTACAACAGCGTCGACTCCTCTCTCTGGTTCTTCTGGACGGTACAGCAGATGCTGCGATACACCGGGGAGTATGGTATCGTCGAAGACCGTCTCTGGCCAGTCATGAAACGAATCCTCAGGAAGTTCATGAACGGCACCGCATATGACATCCGGGCCGGTGCAGAGGGGCTGCTCCATGCAGGCAATCCGGGCTCCAACCTCACATGGATGGATGCCTGCCTGGACGGAAAGCCCGCCACCCCCCGATGGGGTTATCCCGTCGAAATCAATGCCCTTTGGTACAATGCGGTCTGCTTTTCCGACGAACTGTCCCGGAGCTTCGGGGACGGGGAATTTTCTTTTGCCGAATTGATCCCCCTGATTCGCCGTTCCTTTCGGGAAACCTTTTGGATAGAAAGGGAAGGACATCTTGGCGATGTTTTCTGCAATGGACTGCTCGATCGGGCGATCCGTCCGAATCAAATCTTCGCCGTCTCCCTGCCCTTTCCGGAATCGGAAGCCCTGTTGACGCCGGAACAGCAGACAAGCGTCGTCAATGTCGTCGAGGAACACCTGCTGACCCCCTGCGGGCTCCGCAGCCTGTCGCCGGCAGACCGGAACTATCAGGGGCGATACGGCGGCAATACGGCCTCTCGAGACGGGGCCTATCATCAGGGAACGGTGTGGCCCTGGCTTCTCGGCCATTTCGGCGAGGCCTACCTCCGAACCCATCAGGATACGGCCTCCGCCAAGGACTTCCTTTTGAAACACCTTCGTTCCTTTCTTGGAAGCCACCTGCCCGAGGCCTGCATGGGTTCGGTGTCCGAGATTTTCGACGGAGATCCGCCTCATCATCCCGGCGGTTGCATTTCCCAGGCCTGGAGCGTGGCCGAACTGATCAGGCTCTACGTCCTTCTTCGGGAAGCGGGGACAGTTCGTGGCTAAACTGACCTTAAAGGAACTGCTTGTGCGCCTGGAAGCGGACCGCCGCTTCATGGAGAATATTCAGGCCCTCAAGGTCATCCCTGCCGCACCGGGTCGGTTTTCGCCGTTTCCGGACTGGGTTCATCCAAACCTGCGCGGTGTCCTTGAAAAGAGGGGCATACAGAGGCTTTACAGCCATCAAGTCGAGGCCATTGAACTCGTCCGCAAGGGTCGGAATGTCGTATTGATTACGCCCACCGCCAGCGGCAAGACGCTCTGCTACAATCTTCCCGTGCTGCAGCGCATCATCGAGGAGCCCGAGACATGCGCCCTCTACCTCTTTCCCACCAAGGCCCTCGCCCAGGACCAGATGCACGAGGTTCAAGGTTTGATCGGGGAGATGAAGTCGGATATCGGAACTTTCACCTATGACGGCGATACCCCCGACGACGCCCGCCAGGCGATTCGGAAGAGGGGTCGGGTGGTAATCACCAATCCCGATATGCTTCACGCCGGGATCCTGCCTCATCACACGAAATGGCAGCGCCTGTTCACGAACATCAGATACGTCGTCATCGACGAACTGCATACCTACCGCGGCGTCTTCGGTTCTCACCTGACCAATGTCATCCGCCGCCTGGTGAGGATTTGCCGATTTTATGGCAGGGATCCCCTTTTCATCTGTTGTTCGGCCACGGTGGCCAATCCAAAGGAGCACGCGGAGCGCCTGCTGGAGCGTTCCGTGGAACTCATTGAAAAGAGCGGCGCCCCCAAGGCGGCCCGTACTTTCATCCTCTACAACCCGCCGATCGTCAACAGGGAGCTGGGCATCCGCCAGTCCGCCCTGACGCCCGCACGCAATCTGGCCGCGGAGCTCATCGAAAACGACATCCAGACGATCGTCTTTACGACGAGCCGCTTGAACGTCGAGGTCCTAACGAAATATCTGAAGGATCGGTTTCGATCCGGACCACCCCGGGACGATCATTTCGTCACCGGCTATCGCGGCGGCTACCTGCCGAACTTGCGCCGACGGATAGAAAGCGGGCTCCGGAACCGCGAGGTTATGGGCGTCGTCAGCACGAACGCCCTGGAGCTGGGCATCGATATCGGCAACCTGGAGGCCTGCATCATCATGGGCTATCCCGGCTCCATCGCCAGCACCTGGCAGCAGGCGGGGCGGGCGGGAAGGCGGATGGGACACAGCCTGGTCATGCTCATCGCCAGAAGCAATCCCATGGACCAGTTCCTCGCGGAAAACCCGGACTACTTCTTTTCCCGTTCCCCGGAGCACTGCCGCGTCAATCCCGACAACCTGCTCATTCTCCTGCACCACATCAAGAGCGCAGCCTTCGAACTCCCCTTCGAGAGGGGGGAACGCTTCGGCGGCGAAGACCTAAACGAACTCCTCGACTATCTCGAACAGAAGGGCGTTCTCCACAGGTCCCAAGATCGCTGGCATTGGTCGGCGGAAAGCTATCCCGCCGACGAGGTGAGCCTCCGGAGCATCAATCCGCAGAACGTGGTCGTCGTCGATACAACCGAAAGGGCCAACCACAGGGTCATCGCTGAGGTCGATTGGGACAGCGCCTTTACCACCGTCCATGACGAGGCCATCTACATGGTAGAATCCCAGCAGTATCATGTGGACAAACTCGATTTGGAAAGGAATGCCGCCTATGTCAGGAAGGTGGATGTCGATTATTACACCGATGCCATGACCTACACGAATGTTCGGGTCATCGACAGCTTTGGCGAGAAACTTTTGGCCGGTCTGATCGTCGAACATGGAGAAGTGCAGGTCGTACGCAAGGTGGTTGGATACAAAAAGATCAAGTTTTACACCTCGGAAAATCTGGGCTACGGCGATGTAGCGCTTCCCGAAAAGGATATGCATACCACGAGTTACTGGTTCACGATCCCCCGGGACCTTCTGGACCGGTTGCCCTTCACCCAAGCGGAGATTATAGACGGCCTGGCGGGGCTAGCTTACGGCCTGTATCACCTGTCCGCCATGGTGCTCATGGCCGATACGAGAGACATCGACCGCTGTATCGGCGATAAGAGCGGACAGTGGTTTGTCCGTCACGGCAAAGGCGGCCGCTTCATCACCGCATCGCCTTCGGAAAGTCCGTCAGACGGGCAGGCGGATACGAGGATCGACGCCTTCGATCCGACCATATTCATCTTCGACGCCTATCCCGGCGGCATCGGGTTCTCCGACCTGCTGTTCGACCAGCACGAAGGACTCCTGAAAGGGGTGTGCCGGCTCGTCGGATCCTGTCCCTGCAGGTACGGCTGCCCCTCCTGCGTAGGACCAACACTTGATGTGGGACCGAAAGCCAAAGAGGTGACGCTTGCCATCCTAAACTCGATTCTCGATGAAGACCGCCTTCTGCCGACAAATTCAAAAGGCTCAACATGAATGTCATCAAGAGACTGCAGCGGCTTACCGGTGAAGAGGCACAGGCGGCGAAAAAAGAGGCCCCGACCGAACAGCTAAGCGAATTGCGTCGTCGGGTTGAAACGATCATGGCGCGTCGGCCTGAACGGAGAGGGCCTCTCGACGCCCCCTCTGGTTCTGCCGTTTCGGTGCCGCCACGGCGAGGCATCCTTTGCGGAGAGGAACAAAGCAACGCCTACGGAAACTTCTTTCTCTCGCAGAGGCATCACGACGGTTCTCATAACCACGGCGGCCGGTCGATCCGGGAATTCAGAAAGTCGGACATGAAAATGGCTGCCCTGCTCGCCCGCAGTCCGCAATTGGCCGAATTCGGCATTGCCGACGGCCTCTTTCTCGATGTGGAAACGACCGGACTCTCGGGCGGCACGGGAACCATCGCCTTTCTCATCGGATTGGGCTGGTTCGACGGCGAGGGCTTCGTCACGGGCCAGATCTTCGCCCGGGACTTCTCGGAGGAAAGGGCGGCTCTGGCATATCTGCAGCAAATATCCTCGGAAAAACGATTTCTTGTTACCTTCAACGGCAAGGCTTTCGATGTCAACATTCTGGCGGCCCGTTTCGTCATGAATCGTCTGAGCGATACCCTGTCGGCCATACCTCATCTGGACCTGCTTCATCCATGCCGGCGCCTCTTGGGACATCGCCTGGAAAATTGCAGGCTCATGACGATCGAGGAGGCTGTGGTCGGACTTCGCAGGAATGGGGATATTCCCGGCAGCGAGATCCCGGAGCGATACTTCAACTGGCTCAGATTTCGGGATGAAGGACTTTTGACGGATGTTTTCGAGCATAACCGCCTCGACGTAATCTCCATGGCAGCCCTGACCTTTCATCTGACGAAAGTCCTCGGCCCTGATCCCATGGCCGTCCGGGCTCATCATCGAGATTTGCAGGCCGCGGCGCGGTTTATGATTGAGCGCAGGCACATGCCAGAAGCCAGACGCATCCTGAGAGACCTCATCACGGCCGGTAACCGGTCCGTCAGAAGAGACGCGCGACGGGCGCTATCGCTTCTGGAGAAGCGCACAAACCATTGGCAGGAGGCCATCGCCCTCTGGAGGGCAATGCTCCAGGAAGACCCGGATGATTTTTTCGCGTTGGAGGAACTGGCCAAATGGTACGAACACAGATGCAGGGATATCGAGCGCGCCGTCTCACTCGTCGGTGATGCCGTCATTCGTCAAGCCTGCAAATCCGAATCCGAGTCGAAATCCTTTTCTCACCGGCTTCGCCGACTGACAAAAAAAATGAAAAGACCGGTGTAAGAAGGCGCAACATTCCGATTTTACGGTTCATCAGCCTCACCCTTGACAAGGGTCGGCAAAGTGTTTAACTTGTGCAACGTAATCAGAAGAGGAGGTTTCTTCTTTGATCAATACTTATCGATGCAGAAAGAGGAATCATCTGATTGTCGAAGCCTGCCAGGATACAACCTGCGAATGGCGTTTGAAAAATGAGGCATTCTTCAACTGTACCTGGGTTGCCTGCAATTACGGCCCGTTTACCCTCGAGGAAGTGGGCGAGATGATGGGGGTAACCAGGGAAAGAATCCGACAGATCGAAGCCAAGGCGCTGAAGAAACTTCAGCACAAGAAAAGAAGGGAACAATTGAGGGACTTTGCGTCTTCCAGCAATGAATGGGACATGACCTGAACCATTGCCCTGCCCTAACGTCGCACTACTTCCTTTTACGGCCCTGCAGTTCTCTCAAGAATTTCCTCATGTGCGACTTCCTTTCCGCCCTGGAAAATAGCAAGGCGCACATTTCGAACTCGAGAGCCAAGGCTGCGCTTTTGTCTAAACGCGGCGCGATGTCGGAAATCCTCTTTACGGCCTCTAAGGCGTTGGGAGAGCGCTTGGCAAGCTCACCGGCCATGCCGACCGCCTCCTCCATGAACGCTTCCGGGGGGGCTACCTTGTTTACAAGACCGATCCGGAGGGCTTCCATGGCACCGATCGGTTCCCCGAGCATTGCAATTTCCTTCGCCTTAGCCGAACCGACGATCTGACGAAGGGGATCGAAAAGGGGATTGAGACCGAACTTGAGTTCGGGATGGCCGAAAATCGCGGACTCCGAAGCGATGATGAGGTCGCAGAC
>JAFGIO010000238.1 GCA_016929555.1 Deltaproteobacteria bacterium
ATCTCCCTCCGGGGGTTCGACCTTGACGACATCGGCCCCCATATCGCCCAGGAGTTTTCCGCAATAGGGGCCGGAAACCATCGTCGCGTATTCCAGCACCCGAAAGCCTTTCAACGCTTGTCCAGCCATGCCACAACACCATTATTTACGAAACCGTAAAAACTCCGATTTGACCCCTTCTTGCCATTCCCGCTTGCGCGGGCATGACAATGCCCTGCTCGACCGGGCGGCGACGCTTGCTCACTGCGGGATGGGCGTCGACGTCATCAGGTATTTCAGGTCGTCGTCCTCAAAGCGGATCGAAAATCCCGCATAGGGAGAGCTGTTGTCTTCGTCGCTGATGAAGTCGTCCCAGCCGCCGGTGAGATAGAGGTGCTTGAAGAGCCGGAATTCGGCCCCCGCCTTCAGGTGGGTCTTTCGATCCGAGGAGAAGTCGAAGGCCTCGAAACTTAGCTTCAACCGGTCGTTCAGGCTCAGATAATCGATGCCGACGCCGCCCGTGGATTCCAGAAGCCCTCCCCTCAGCACCAGGTCCCGGTAGCGCTTGGCAATCTGCGCATTGAAGAGCAGGTCGTCGCGGTCCCATTCCTCAACGCGCGTCGTCACGCCGCCCGAGGTATAGTCTTTGGTGGTGCGCTTGCCCCTGGGGTCGGTGACGATCCCGACAACGTAATATTTGTCCTCCTTGGGCTGGATGCGGACATCGAGATAGCTTTTGGCATCGCTGTTGTCGAAAAGATATTCCCCCCGGTAGCTGAGGAAGGTTCGGAACTGTTCCGCCTTGTTCACGTAGCGGCTCACGCCGCTGAGGCTCTCGTTCAGGTTGTTGACCGTTTCCTCCTCGTTGACCAGCTTGCCGATGGTCCCCCGTCCCTGGTTGATCTTGTCCGATACCTCCTGCAGAGAGGACAGGGTTTTGTTGAGACGGTCCACAAGCGTACGATCCTTGACCAATTGCCCCACGTTCCCTTCGCCCCTCTGGATGCCTTCGGTGATCTCGCGCATCGACGTAAAGGCCTTCTGCATTTCGCCCGAGGCTCCTCTCAGGTTGTCGATGGCCTGGGCCACCTTGTCGTCGTTGCGGGTCACGACGCCGTTCAGGTTTTCCGTGAGCTGCCTCGTGTTTTCCAGCATCGCCTGCAGCGTGGCCTCGTTATTCTTGACGACCATGTTGAGATTGTAGGTCAACTGCCGGGTGCTCTCCAGGATGCTCTCTATGGAAGCCTCACCCTCCCTGCCGCCCAGAACACTGCTCAGCGATCCCGTTACCTTCTTGATATCGTCGGCGATGAGGGCCAGTTGATTGAGGAGCCGGTCAATATCGGCCTGATGTTCGACCTGGGTGATCTGGCCCCCCTGGGCCAGGGGTTCCACCCCCGGGCTGCCCGGATAGATCTCGATGTATTTGTCCCCCAGGATGCCGTGGGTCTTGATGGCGGCCCGGACGTCCCGCTGCAGTTCGATGTCGGGATTGATGCGCAGGACCACCAGGGCCCTGCCGTTTCGCAGACCTATGGACTGGACCCGGCCGACCTCCACACCGGCGATCTGGACCGATGCGTCCCTTTCAAGGCCGGCCACGTTGTCGAAGACCACACTGATCTCGTAACCCTTCTTGAAACCGAAACCCTCCTGACCCACCTTGAAGGACATGTACGCCAGCAGGAGCAGCCCCACCAGGACGAACAATCCTACCTTCGCCTCCGTACTTATCGATGACATCAAAACCTCCACGTAAAGGCGCGTCCGGTTGCCTACATGATCACGATCGGCCCCTCGACACTCCCCGAAAGAAACTGCACCATGACCGGATCGATCGACGCCCGGATCTCCTCCGGTGTACCGTGCTCGATGATCTTCCCCTCGTAGAGCATGGCGATCCGATGGCCGATCCGAAAGATCGACTCGATGTCGTGGCTGATGACGACACAAGTCAGGTTGAAATTCTTCTGCGTATCCATGATGAGCTGGTTGATGGCCTCGGTCATGACGGGATCGAGACCCGTGGTCGGTTCGTCGAAAAGAACGATTTCCGGACGCATGGCGATGGCCCTTGCCAAACCGACCCGTTTTTTCATTCCCCCGCTCAGCTCGGACGGCATTTTTTCTTCAACGCCCGACAGCCCCACGGATCTGAGCCTGTCGGCGACAATCTGCCAGATCTCTTCCTCCTTCATCTTGCCGTGCTCGCGCAGCGGAAAGGCCACGTTCTCGCCGACGGTCATCGAGTCGAACAGGGCGGCCTCCTGGAAGAGCATTCCGAAACGCTTTCGGATCTCGTTGAGATCCCGGTCGTTCAGCCTGGTCATATCGACACCGTCGACAAGGACCTGGCCGCTGTCCGGCTTCATCAGACCGATGATGTGCTTGAGCAGGACACTCTTGCCGCCGCCGCTCCGGCCGATGATGACCGTTGTCTTTCCGTCCTCGATATCGAGATTCAGACCGTCCAGAACCTTCTGCTTCCCGAAGGACTTATGAATATCCACCAGTCTAATCATACCGCTTTTTCAAAACATGATCGCCGTCAGGAAGTAATCGCTGATCAGGATCGTAATGGAAGCGAAGACCACCGCCTCCGTCGTCGCCTTCCCCACCCCCTCGGCGCCGCCCCGGGTGTTGAATCCCTTGTAGCAGCCGATCAGCGACAAAATCAGGCCGAAGCAGGCGGCCTTTATCAAACCGTTGTACAGGTCGTCCAGGTCGACCAGCTTCGTAATGTTCTTCACAAAGATGCCCTCATTGATGTGGAGCAGGTGAACACCGACAAAATAACCGCCGAGGATCCCCATAAAATCCGAAACAACCGTCAACAGGGGAAGCATGAGGACGCTGGCGATGACCCGGGGCACGATCAGGTGCTTCACGGGGTTGGCCGCCATCACGTACAGGGCGTCGATCTGTTCCGTTACGCGCATCGTGCCCAGCTCCGCGGCCATGGCGGACCCGGCGCGGGCCGTAACCATGAGCGAGGTGAGTACCGGCCCCAATTCCCTTGTCATGCCCAGGGCAACGGTGGAGCCGACGAGACTTTCGGCGCTGAACATGCGAAACCCGTGATAGCCCTGGAGCGCCATCACCATACCCGTGAAGGTCCCCGTCAGGACAACGACGAAGATGGACTTGACTCCCACGAATTCCATCTGTTTGAGGATATTTCGGGCCTTCAGCGGCGGTCTGAACGTCCAGGCGACGACGGAAAGAAACAGCAGCAGGATCTTCCCCATCTCTTCCACGGCGGCCATCATGGCTCGGCCCAACTGATCGGCGGCGGCGGAGATCCTCTTCATTACAGGGGTCCCTTCTTCGAGGCGTGGACCTGCATAGCCCGCTGAATGATCCGGTCTATGAGGTCCGCCTGGGTGATGTCGGCATCGGCGGCCTGATGGAAAAGGACCGTCGAGGGCGTCATGCCCGGCAGGCTGTTCACCTCCAATACGGCCACCCGCCCGTCGGTTCTCACGAACATGTCGATCCGGGCATACCCCACAAGACCCAGGAGACGGAAGGCAGCAAGAGCCGCCTCCTGGATTCTCTTCATGGTTTCCTCCGGCAGCCTTGCAGGGGTTTTGTTCTCACCCTGGCCGTAGAGAAACTTATCCTCCAGAGAAAGGACATCGTCCGTGGGGATGGTCTCGGAAGGAACGAGGGCTTTGGCTTGGCCGTTGTCGATCACCCCGCAGGTCACCTCGGTGCCGGCGACGAATTCCTCGATGAGCAGGGTGTTGTCCCACCGGAAGGCCTCATCCATGGCCGCTGGAAGGCCGGTTCTGGACACGACTTTCTTGACGGCCGTGCTGCAACCCTCCCGCGTGGGCTTGACGACACAGGGAAATCCGATGTCGCGCTCGACGGCCCCTAGAATCTCCTCGCGGTCTCCGGCAAGCCACCGCTGCCTCTGTAAAGGCAGTGAAGCGGGCACGTCGATACCGTTGATGGCGAGAAACCTCCGGCAGACATGCTTGTCCATACCCAGCGCCGAGGCCAAAACGCCGGAACCGGTATAGGGAATTTTCAGCAGCTCCAGGAGGCCCTGGATGCAGCCGTCCTCCCCGTATTTGCCGTGAAGGCCGAGAAAGACGACATCGACGCGATCTTTCAGCCCCTCGTAGGGAATGGCTTTCGCCTCCTGCGCAAGGTCCTCCTCGATGTCCTTGGTGCTGTTCCGCATCAGGAGCTTGATGGGTATCTCCCACAAAGCGGCCCCGCTGTCCATGAAGATGGGAAGGGGATCGTATTTCTTCCGGTCGATCTTGCTGAAGATGTTTCTCCCGCTCTCCAGGGAGACCTCCTTTTCGGAGGAACTCCCTCCCATGATGATCCCGACCCGCAGCTTACGTTCCGAATTGACCTGTAAAGATGACATCTCATTCCATTCGGGGCTCAGAAACCAACAGTCAGAGCGACGTAGGGTCCCGAGAACTCTATTTCACCGTAAACGTCGCTGATGTCGTCGATCTCCAACTTCATGATCCGATAGCCGCCATGGATATCCAGAAAGGGAAAGGGCGTAAAGGAGATGTCCGCCATGGCGTCGTAGAACATGCTGCCGGAATAGCCGATACCGGTAACCTTGGCCCTCGCCTCGAGGATGTTCGCCAAAAGCCCGATATGGGCCCCCACGCCGACCATGGGGATGGGGATGGAAACGTCCTCCGTCAGATTGTGGACCGAACCGGCCGTGTTGGAGACCAGTTTCACCTCGGCATCGATATACTTGATCTTGCCGATGACCCCCAGAGAAAATCCGGCCAGGATGTTCTCCATGTTCAGCAGGTCGATCTGATATTCCAGATCCAGCATCCACAGCTTGAAATCCGAGTTCACGACGGCATTGGCCGCATACTTTTTCCCCATGAACGTGATGTCCCGGCCGATCGTGCTGGTGCCGTCATAATCGACGGCGGAGTACATAAGGCTCAGATGGTGCCTGTCCGTACCCAGGAAGGCCTCGACCGATGGGATGCCTTCGTCGCCGATGCCGAGATCGCCATCCAGGTCGATGTCCGTCCCGGGGATGAGGTCCATATCCACGCGCACATCCGCGTTCAGTGCGGGATACCAGTAGTAGGCCCTCGCCCCTATTTCGAACGCCTTTGCCGCCGGGGCAAAACCGAGCAGAATCGCACACCCTACAATCAGAAAAATACCCATCAAGATCCTTTTGCTCATAGCAGCCTCCTTAATCACGATCACAATCCGTTGAAAACGTCATTGATTCCAAGAAACCCCGACGAAGGCTAAACAGATGACAAAAAACGGCGACAATAGCAAGAAAAATTTCCCGGGACCATCCGCCGCGGCCGCTTTACGAAATCCAACGACCCTCCTGCGGCCTCGAATCATCGATTGCCGACTCGGGACTGAAAATTGATGATCCCGCAAAAACTCGTCATTCCCGCGCAGGCGGGAATCCAGGGACCACATAATAAATTGAAAATACAGGATTCCCGCTTTCACGAGAGGAATGACAAAATAGGTGGTTTTTCGACTTTTTTTTACAATGTCGTCAAAACTGATGAAACCGTAAAAAGTCCGCCTCCCCTCCCTTGAGGGGAGGGGATGAAGGGGAGGTGAATAAAAGATTCACAAATTCATCATGGTTCACCCCCACCCCGACCCTCCCCACTCGAAGGGGAGGGAGACAGGAAAGGGGCTTTTCTCAATAAACCCTCATGCCCCGAGGGGCACCACGAAGCA
>JAFGIO010000239.1 GCA_016929555.1 Deltaproteobacteria bacterium
GCCACAGTACTCGACGACTCCCCCGAAAGGCCCAGAAACTGGTTTCACCGTGCGTCTTGGCGCCTTTGCGTGAGTGCCTTCTGTTGCTCTCTCGTCCTTTGTTCACCTAATGTCGATTCGGGAGAACTTGCGGACGGAAGCCGTGTCAGGGTCAACCCAGGAAGCGGGGCCGCAATTCCTCTCTTCAAACCTGCTTTCGGCTCTTCTTCCATCCACCGGCGCCTGCATTCGAAAAGATCTCGGAAATCTACTTTTTCGGGTTCTGAAGCGTTGACGATTGCAGCAAATAGATGAGTGGTCGCCACCCGGCTCACGGTCCCGTCACCCCAAGGACTCATGGAATCTCGCCGGTTCAAAACACCTACCAAGGGAGCAGTTTCTTCAGCAGTTCGGCATCCAGCTCTGTCTTGGGTGCGAAGGCCGCGGAATCGGCGTATCGCAACAGGCTGTGCAACAACTGGCGAGCCTCGGGTTTATCTTGATGGGTTAGCAGGTCGATCGCACAAACCAGCAGTTTGCCATTGCCGAATCTGGTTTCAAAGAGAAGACCCAGCTTGTGATTGCGTGCGAAGTTGTCGATGATATGGATAATCGGGCGATAGTCCGCTGGCGTATCGTCGAGGATGATCGGCCGGGAGTTCTTCACCAGGTGCCACCACTGCCAGTTGCTGTGGAACTCGGTAGGGAATTTCGCCAAGGCGGGTGTTTGAGGGGTGCAGATCAAGCCTTGCGTGCCGGGCGCCGGTTCCATGCCGCGTTGCCGGGCGGCGCGTGCGAACATCGGATAACACCAGAAATCGGTCTGGAACGCTCCCTTCACGCAATGCTTGAGCTCGTCGAACCTGGGAAACAACAGGACCTTGCCTCCCTCTTTTAGATGCTTTTGCATGGAGGCATCCAGGCGATCGGCGATCTTAACGCCGGTCGGCACGCCGGTATCAACCCTCGGGGGGTAAACCCAGATGTCGTACCCATTACGATAAGCGGTCCCTTCGACGGTCACCGTGATGATCAGTTTTTTCGGTGCCGCGACACGGTCGAGCGGGAAGCTGATCCGGCCGACGGGAAAAACCGTGCCTTGTTTGATTGTCACTGGGCCCAGCACGCCGGACGCGATCGCCGGGCTTTTGTTATCGCCGCAGGTCCAGGTCGCGTGAACGCCGGGCAGATCGGCCGCGCCGTAATGGGCGATTTTGATTTGTCCGGAAAACGCTTCGTCGGTTGTCCAGGTGTATTTCTCCATCAACAGCAGCGGCACGGTCTCGCAGCAGAATTCGCGCCACACCTCGGGCTCGATGATGCCCTTGGATTCCATGAACACATTGAGCATGCCGACCAGCGCCGTGCCCTGTCCGGGGAAATCCTGTAGGTCCAGCAATTGAAAACCGGAGAATCCCGGCGTCCGCAAAGCGGCTTCGATATCTTCCCGGTAACAAATGGCCGATAGCGCGCCGGACGCGCGCATAAAATCGTGGGCCAGATCCAGCATGTTGGCTTCTTTCAGTCTCTCGCGAAAGATCTCCAGGTTTCGAGCCTTCAGCACGCCGGTGTATTTGGGAATCTCGCGAAAGTCGGGCGTAACCTGGAATTGCCCGGTTTCGTGGCTGATGACCGGCGCGGGAACGTCCAAGATCGATGCGCTGTAGTCGACCAGGGTCGAAGGAGAGCGGTGGTTGATGTGCCCGTTGGGGTAATCCGCCGAGAAAAACGCGCCGCGTATCGGGAGTGTCTTGCCTGTTTTCGCGGTCACCCAGAAGTCGTCGCCCTCGGCAAAAGTGGGCGCCCAGTGCATGTTGTTGCACCCCTGCGCGTAGAGCCGGCGGGGATCGATTTCCCGAAAATAGGCGACCATCTGGTACATGCCTGGCCGCCGGCCCAACTCGTTGCCAAGGGTGAACATGACAAACGACGGATGGTTGCCGTAGGCCTTGAAGATCAGCTCACCCTCGCGGAGCAAATACGTGGAAAGGGGGGTATGGGGGGATGTGCTTGATACCTCAGGGTAGTCCACATTGTAACTTTCCCCTTCCTCCCGTTCGGCTAAAGACCCGAAGCGGCTGCTCTTGTTTGGAAGCTCCGGCGCCATGTACATACCCAGCTCGTCGGCCGCCTCCAGCGCCGCCTCCGGCGGAAACCACGAGTGAAACCGATAGTGGTTGATGCCGTAGGATTTGGAAATCTTCAACCGCCGCATCCACTCGGCCTTGTCCATAGCCGGATAACCGGTCAAAGGAAAGAAGCAGCAATCCACTCTTCCTCGCAGGAACACCGTCCGCCCATTGATCTTCAGAAGTTTCCCGTCCCTGACGAACTCGCGCATACCGAAGTTGACGACCCGTTCGTGGCGAAAAGACTCTTCGCCTACCTGCGATTCCAGCAAAATCGTCAAACGGATCATGGCCGGGCTGAATTCGTCCCACAGCGGAACGTCGTCGCCCAACTTGTACGTGAATGTGATCTCATTCTTCCGGTTGGGAGCCTTGATGCTTGTCGATTGTGAAGAGAATTCAGCCGACTTGGTCACGTTCCAGCTCTCGGCCGAGCATGTGATCCGTCCCGACGCCGCCCGGTTGGTGATGTTTCCAATCACCGCGCGAATCGTTGCCTGCTTGCTGGCGGCGTCCGGATACACCTGAACTTCGTCGAGCCAGATCGGGGCGGTGGCCCGGAGCTCTATTTTGCCGATGATGCCGTTCCAGTTCGTCTGCGTCCGTTCATCGATCGCGTGGGACGGCCCGATGGGAGGCAGCTTAGCGTTATCCACCAGTATGGTCAGCGTGTGCCTGCCGGGTGTCAGGGCATGGGTCAGGTCGAAAACCTGCGGGGCACTAAGGGTGTCTTCGGCGCCGCAGTCCTTGTCATCGACCCACACACGCGTGTTCTTGGTCCGCTCCAGCAGCAGGGTGATGTGCCTGCCTTTCCAGGACGGGGGAATGGTCACCTCGCGTTGATACCAGGCGGGTCCCTTCCAGTACCAGATCCGCGAAAGGCGATCGACGGCCCATTCATCCTTCTTCACGCCTTTGCGGTTGGTGTCGGTCGTGCCGGGCAAGATAACCGTGTCTTCCAGCTTCTCCGTGAACCAGTTCTGGTCGACACCGACATCTTCTGCGTCAAGGCGGAATCTCCAGGGTCCAGCCAGGGGCATCGTGGTCTCCTGCACCAACGCAGAAACCCCGTTGCTGCCGAGCATCACCGCGAGTGTCAGCCATTGGGTGAAGCGCTTTTTCATCCCTCTGTGTCTCTCCACGTGAGATGGTTTTCCTCTTCGACCGTGCCGGCAAGAAAACGGGTTCGTTTCTTTATGGAGCGGATCTTTCAAAAATGTTTCTGGATATCGAAAGCCTTTCATCAAAACCCCAGGCCTCCTCGTGTGAGGTTAACCCCTTTCCCTGCCAGGGCACAACCGGAAAAGAACAAGAACAGCCCGCCTCAAGCCCGATTCCGCGGAATAGTATGCACAGAGCGCGAATCGCGCAATTCCGGCCGTTAATCCCCTGTACAGGTGTGTCCTTCTCGCGCAATTCAGTCCTAAATATACCTCTGGCTGCTTCCATGACACCGAAGCTTCCCGTCTCCTTCCAGACATGTTACCATA
>JAFGIO010000240.1 GCA_016929555.1 Deltaproteobacteria bacterium
CGAAATCGCCACGCGAAGCGCCACCTTCAGCATGGACACGACGGGCGGCAGCGCCATCGTCATGGCGGCCATCATGGCCCTGCACCGACGCAAGAAGACGGGCAAGGGCCAGCTCATCGACCTGGCCATGGGGCAGACCATCCTGGCGGGCCTGGGCGAGGCCTTCATGGATTACACCATGAACGGCCGCGTTCAGGAATCCCTGGGGAACCGGCTGCCCGCCGCCATCCAGGGCTGCTACCGCTGCAAGGGGGAAGACGCCTGGATCGTGATCACGCTCTTCGACGACGGGGACTGGGAAGCCTTCTGCAAGGTCCTGGGGAACCCCGCCTGGACGAAGGAGGCGAAGTTCGCCGACGCCCCGGGCCGCCGCCGCAACCAGGACGAACTGGACCGGAACGTCGAGCAGTGGACGAGCGGCCGCGACAAGTACGAGGCGATGCACCTCCTGCAGAAGGCGGGAATCGCCGCCGGCCCCGTCCTGAGCGAGAAGGACTGCTACGAAGATCCCCACGTTCTGGCCAGGGACTTCTTCAAGGAAATCTCCCAGCAGTGGTGCGGCACGCACCGCTATCCCGGCTTCGCCTGGCGCTTTTCACGGACGCCCCAGGAGGTGAAGCTGCCGCCGCCGGGCCTGGGCGAGCACAACGAGCACGTCTACAAGAAGATTCTCGGGAAGACGGACGAGCAGTACGCCGAGCTGGAGAAGGAAGAGCACATCGGCGACGTCTACGGTCCGAACATCATGTAATGGTGTGAACCATTCGTTGCTGTCTTTTTTCCTCCCACGGCCCTTGGCCGGGGAGGAAAAAAGGTTTCAAGCCGGAAAGGTTACGGGGGTACGATTCCGATCGCGTCAGCTTCCGAGGACGTGGCTGGCCGGTCTCACCAACTCCATCTTGATGGCCCCGACGGGGCAATTCAGCACGCAGGCGCCGCAGCCGAAACACCTGTCCGTATCGACCACCGCCTTGAAATCGTCCGTGCCACGACGGCCCACCATCCGGAGACACCCTTTGAAGTACTTGGGTATGACGGCGATGCAGGGCGGCGAAGGATTGTCGGCGCAGCCGATGCACACATCCGGATCGACCTTGGCTATGTACCGGCTCTTGGCGAAGCGCTTCTCCGGCGGCAGATGGTATTCCAGATAGGGCAGGCCGACGATGCAGCAGCAGTCGCAGCAACTGCAGAGCGACGGGCCGCTCATCTTGGTCGTATTCCCCCAGAGATGCAGCAGCCCCGCTTCTTCGGCGGCGTCGATCACCGCCAGCGCCTCTTCATAGCTCAGCGGCCTGCCCAGCCCCTCCATCCCGACGGCGATCCCGTACTCGGCCGAACGGTCGAACTGCATGCAGACGTCGGTCTGTATCCGCTTGCAGGCCCCCGTCCTGACGCGGCAGGAACAGGGAACGACGGTGATCGTCTTTGCCCCCTTCAGGATCGTCCTGACATCCTCTTCGGGCAGGAGTTCCGGACTGTCCAGAATCGCCTTGTAGGCCGGGAGGACCCGCTGGGGCGGCTGCTCGGCCTGCGCCAGCACCTTGGCCTCTTCCGCGAAGACCTCTTTTTCCAAGAAGTCGTCGCACATCTGGGCGAGCGCCGGCAGGCGCTTGTCCCAGTCCTTTATCGCCAGGATCCGGTCGTGAAAGAAGGTGAAGATCGGGATGAACCTCATGCCCTCCAGGGTCTTGAAGTCCTTCGGCACGATGGCCCCCTTCTTAAAGAGATCCTCCGAGAGACTCTTGACGGTTTCAACGTCCGTACCCACCTTCTTGGCGAGCTCGTCATGCGTTCCCGGCAGGGCCGCGATCAGCCTCGCCTGCTGTTCCGTCATCATGTACTCGAGAATCCTCCGCAGGCCGGGCGAGCCCGAGTGCCCCATCATCTTCGATACTTCCTCGTATCCATCCGCACCCATGAAGACAACCTCCTTTGAAAATCTCGTTTTGCAGCGTTGAATACCCCGCCTTCCGGCGATACCCGACAGGGGGTGAAAATTTTCCGCGGCTCCCTTATAAACGATCGGCTTCGATTAGTCAAATCCGCGCGACGCGCCTGGAGAGGATGAACCGGGAAGGGGAGCACGGAACGCGAAAGGGCTGCCGGTCAGGAGGCCTCCATCTCGATCGCGTCCGAGGTACAGGCCTCATAGCAGTCGCCGCAAAGGGTGCAGCCCTCCTCCTTGATGTGGGCCTTCTGGTCGATGATTTCTATTGCATCCTCCAGGCAGGCGAACACGCAGTTGCCGCAGCCCCTGCATTTTTCCCGATTAACACGTATGGCCATCGTGCCGTTTCTTTCCGAGCGTTCTTGATCCCAAGGTTTTTAGTGTCGGTCCGTCTCGATTCGCCTGAGGTCTTTCCGGTAGATCGGCCCGCCCAGCGCCCGATCGTTTGGCCGACGGGAGAAAATCCCTACCACGCCGCCTGTGTCAAGTCAACACCCGTGAAGGCTTGCTCAGCGGGCATGGCCCAGGTACATGATCCAGGTGACGGGCAGCAAACCGAAGACGAAATCCGCCCGCCGGTCGATTCCCACCGGCCCCATGCCGGTGAAGGCCGCCGGCACCTGCTGAAAGCCGCCGTCGCGCAGATAGGCCCGCATCTCCGAGGGCTTGATGAACTTTTCGGGATCGTGGGTCCCCTTCGGGATGATGCACAGAACGTCTTCGACGATGGTCACCGCTGCAAGGCGTGACAGCCAGTTCCTGTTGATGGTGTCGAATAGAAAGAGCCCCCCGGGGCGAAGGACGCGCCTTACTTCCCGAATCACCCGGCCGATGTCACGGACGTGTTCCAGAACATCCACGCAGACCACCCTGTCGACGGAACGATCCAAAAGCGGGACGGCCTCTCCGATGCCGCCGATGTATCGGATGTCGAGGGCGGATTTCTCCGCGTGCCTGCGGGCGGCTGCGAGGGAAGGCATGCTCGGATCGACGCCCAGGACCCGGGCGCCACGCCGGGCCAGGGCTTCCGCCATGAATCCGCCGCCGCAGCCCAGATCGAGGACCGTTACGCCTTCCCACCGGGGATCGATCCTGTCAAAATAAGACAGGCGCGCTTGAACCTGGTTGGCCAGCATTCTCAGGCCTCGGTGCGAGCCGTCCCACCAGGCTTCTCCATAGCCGTCGTAGTAGGCCTGGATGTTCTTCCCGCTGCCGCTTTTGCCTGCCAATCGCCCCTCCTCCAATGGGGTCAGTGGGGATCCGTCGGGCTGAAGCGGACCCGTTTCATGAAGAGAACCAGAACCGTCGTCAGCAACAGCATGATCGACAGGAGATGATAGATGTCGTTAAAGGCCAGCATGTGGGCCTCCCTGATGAGCTTTTCATAGATGAGTCCGGCTCCCGCCTGGCCGGAAATGCTCTCCCCCACGCCGCCGTACTGAAGAACCTGCGAGGCCTGTTGAGATCCCCATTGGTAGGGCATATCGAAGGGCGTCATGTGTTCCGTGAGGCGGGCCTGGTGAAACTGCGCCCTGCGCGACAGCAGGGTCGATGCAAAGGCGACCCCGATGCTTCCTCCAAGATTGCGTATCAGGTTGAAGATGGAGGTGGCGTTGCCCATCTCTTCCTTCGGAATGCTGGACAGGCTCAGCGTCGTAAGCGGGATGATGATGAAGGGCATGGCCATGCCCATGAGAACCCGGGGCCAGATGATGGTCTTGAAGTCGGCGGCGAGGTTGAACAGGGACATGTAATGGGACGAGAGTGCAGCCATGACGATGCCGAAGGCGATCAAGATCTTGGGGTTCATCAGGCCGGTGAGCCTCCCTGCGACGGGCATGGTTATGAGGCTGGCCAGTCCTCCGGGAGCGATGACCATGCCGGCCAGGGTGGCCGTATACCCCATCAGGGTCTGAACGTAAATGGGCGGAAGGATGATGCTTCCGAAAAGATTGACCAGGGCGAAAAATAGAACGATGTTTCCGAGTGTGAAGGAGGGGTTCTTGAAGGCCCGGAGGTTGACGATGGGATGCTCCGTGAACAGCTCCACGAAAACGAAAAGGACCAGCGCGCTTGCGGAAACGACCGTCGTCCAGATGATGAACTCGGAAGAATACCAATCGTTGCGCTGTCCCTGATCCAGAATCATCTGCAGGCAGCCGACGCCGACGGCCAGAAGCATGAGCCCCCAGGAATCGACCTTTTTCATGCCGTCGGATTTCAGGTAGGAGGGATCGGTGATGAAAAAAAGCGACATGACGATGGAGAGAATGCCGATGGGGATATTGACGAAGAACACCCAATGCCAGGACCAGTTGTCCGTGATCCAGCCCCCCAGCAGCGGTCCGATGATCGGTCCGAACATGATGCCCACGCCGAAAACCGCGTTAGCCGTGCCGTGCTGATAAGGGGGGAAGGTCTCCAGAAGGATGGACTGGGAAATGGGCTGAAGGGCCCCGCCGCCGATGCCCTGGAGGACCCTGAAAAAGACGAGGCTCTGGATGTTCCAGGCCATACCGCACAGCAGGGAGCTTGCCGTGAAGAGAACGACGGAAAAGAGGAGAAAGCGTTTTCGACCGAAGTAGCGGCTCAGCCAACCCGCCATGGGGATGATGACGGCATTGGCCGCAAGGTAGGACGTGATCGACCAGGTGGCCTCGTCGATGCCCGCCGAGAGGCTGCCCCGGATATGGTCCAGGGAGACGTTGACCACGGAGGTGTCGACGATCACCATGAGCGTGGGAATCATCACCGTAATGGCAACGATCCATTTATTGACCCCTCCGGCGAGCCTACCTTCCTGCATCGGCCGTTCCCGTGAGGATAGTGGGCTGGACGGACATGCCGATCCGCAGGATATAATCGGGATCTGTCTTCCCTTCCAGGACGATTTTGACGGGGATCCTCTGGACGACCTTCACATAGTTGCCTGTGGCGTTCTCCGGCGGGAAGAGGGAGAAGACGGCGCCCGTACCCGCCATGATGCTCTCGACCCTGCCCTCGAAGACACGGCCCGGGTACGAATCGACCTCGATCCGGACCCGTTGACCGGGCTTCACTTTTCCGAGTTGGGTCTCCTTGTAGTTTGCCACGATCCAGACGTCATCGAGGGGCACGATGGCCATCAGGGGCTGCCCTGCCTGGATCTGATTTCCCACCTCGACGGATCGTTTCGCGATGTAGCCGTCGGCGGGAGCGAGAATCTTTGTGTAGCTGTGTTTCAATCGGCTCTCTTTTACCTGGGCCTCCTTCTGCCGGATGACGTTTTCCTGGGAAAGGAGGGTCGCCTCCGCCTGCACGATGGCGGCCTGCTGGGTCGCCTGCGCCGCCTCCGCCTGTTTGAGCTGCTCCCGCGCCGCCAGCACCTGCGCTGCCGCTACGTCGAAGACGGTTTGCGCCTTTTCCATTTTCTCTTCGGTCAGGATCGCCTTGCCGAAAAGAACCCGGGCCCGCTGCAGGTCGGCATCGGCCTGTTTCAGGTTCGCCTCCTGGACGTGCAGATGGGCCCTGGCAGCGGCGATGCGGAAGGGCATCTCCTTGAGTTGTCGTTTCGCAACATCGATCCTCGCCCGAATTTCGCCGATCTTCGCCTTTTCGACGTTCAGGGCCGATTCGGCCTCGCGCACCCTTACCTCGTAGTCCTGATCCTCGATTTCCAGCAGGGGGTCCCCCTGTTTCACGAACTGGTTGTCCTGAACGGCCAGAGATTTCACGGTTCCCGGGACCTTGGAAGCGACAATGTGGATCCTGCCCTCCACGAAGGCGTCGTCGGTGCCGATGTGCGTTTTCTTGTAAGCGGTATACGCATAGACGGAAGCGACACCGGCGGCGATGACGATCGCCAGCAGGCCAAAGGCCAGCTTTTTTTTGCGATTGTTGTTGGGTTTTTCCTTCGCGGCTTCCATGAAGTCCCTTTTCTCCTATGGTTTGATGAACCGCC
>JAFGIO010000046.1 GCA_016929555.1 Deltaproteobacteria bacterium
ATCAATGGGCTGGGAAGAATCGGGAGAGCCGCTTTCAAGATAATACTGGAACATCCCGAACTGGATCTGGCGGCCGTCAACGACCTCGTACCCACGGACAACCTCGCTTATCTCCTAAGGTATGATACGGTCTACGGCCGATACGAAAAAGAGGTCATAGCCTCGCAAACGGGACTGGTTGTCGACGGCAGGGAATATCCGGTCTATCACGAAAAGGACCCGCTGAATCTTCCCTGGAAGGAATTTGAGGTAGATATCGTCTTTGAATGTACAGGGGTCTTTACCCGGGAGGAAGACCTTGAAAAGCACCTCCAGGCCGGGGCCAAATTTGTTATCCTCTCCGCCCCGCCCAAAAGCGAAGCCATGCCCATGGTCGTCCACAACGTGAACCGGGCCGAACAGCCCGTGCGTATGATGTCCTGTGCCAGCTGCACGACCAATTGCATCGCCCCGGTGGTGGAGATCATGGGCAGACGCATCGGCGTCAGGAAGGCCACGCTGACGACCATCCATGCCTACACAGCAAGCCAGGGCATAGTCGACGGCCCTAACAAGAAATGGAGCAGGGGGCGTGCCGGCGCCGCCAACCTCGTGCCGACCACTACGGGCGCCGCTGTGGCCACGACCAAGGCCCTCCCCCGGTACAGAGGCAAATTTGACGGGGTCGCGGTCCGGGCACCCATCCCGGTGGGGTCCCTGTCCGATTTGGTTTTTCTCACGGAACGCAAGACCACGGTGGAAGAAATCAATGATATCTTCATGCAGGAGGCGGCAAGTGAACGATACCGGGGCATCCTGGGCGTTGCGGAGGATCCCATTGTCTCTTCGGATATCATCAAAGACCCCCGGGCTGCGATCTTCGATCCCCGAATGACCCAGGTAGTGGACGGGGACCTGGTCAAGGTGATGGCCTGGTATGACAATGAATGGGGATATACCAACCAGATGATCCGCGAGGCCGTCAGGGTCGGCAAGGAGGGGATCGACTGATGAGCAGGAGAAAAACAATGAAGGTCAGGACCTAAGACTTCCTCCGCCCGTAGACTCCGTCATCTGATCTGTCGGCATGAATCTCCGCCCGAACCCGGGGCAGACCTTCGGGGAAGGTCACTCTCGCGTATTCGATGAGCTTCTCGCGCACATGGCAGCGCAGATTCCAGGCGGTAGAGGCGTCCGGGGCGCTCATGAGGGCCCTGAGCTCCTGCGTCTGCTCCGTGGCGTTCGTGACCTGGAGCCCCCAGACCTTCCCGTCCCAAAGCTCCGATTCACTCAGTACTTCTTTCAGCCTTTCCCGCAGGGCCTGCACTGGAATGTTGTAATCCGCGTAAAGATAGACCGTGCCAAGGAGGTCGGCTGAGACTCTTGTCCAGTTCTGGAAGGGTTTTTCCAGAAAATAGGTAATGGGCAGGACCAGCCGGCGCATGTCCCAGATCCTTACGACGACGTAGGTCAGGGTAATCTCCTCGATACGGCCCCACTCATTCTCGACAATAACCACATCGTCCAGGCGAATCGGCTGGGTAAAGGCGATCTGCAGACCGGCAAGCAGGGTCGCGATGGAGTGCTGGGCCGCAAACCCTATGATAAGCCCGACGATTCCTGCGGACGCCAGGATGCTGGCGCCGACCTGGCGAACCGTGGCAAAGCTCATAAGCAGGAGAGAAAGGGCGATTATGCCGATAATCGCGATCGCTATTTTCTTCATGATCCGGATCTGGGTCTGCACACTTCTGGCCCGGAGATTGTCTGCCACATCCATGGTGAAGCGTTGAATGAGCAGGTGCTCCGCCACCCCGAGAAGCCGGATCATCAGCCAGGCCAGCGAAAAGATGAGGAGCAGGACCAGGATATGTCGCAGGAATTGCAGGACCGGGTCGGGTGCCTCGAAAAAGGGGAAGACGAACCACACGGAGAGGAGCGGCAGTATGAGTCTGGCGGGTCCCCGGCAGCGCCGTATAAAAATAGATTCGCTGCTGTCATCCCTAAGGCGGGCCAGCCGACCGGACAAGCGGGACAGTGCTGCATAGACCGTCAGTCCCAGGAGGATTCCGCCGCCCAGGACCGCCAGGGGCTTGATCATCTCTTTTCCTATTTGAATCAAGCTTCCCATCCAGGTATCCATGTCACTTCTATCTCCCTTTCTCCCGCTCAGGCGTCCTTGTTGAACATGCTATGGAGTCTCAGGGCGTTTTTTGCTGCATATCCGGACTCATCGTTATCGAAATGCGCCTATGTGCTTTTCTTTGCCTGCTTTTTGGCACGGGCCGCGGCTTCGAGTCCGGCAATGCAGCCCTCTCCCACGGATTTGGCCACCTGCCAGGGTGGACCGCATATATCACCCGCGGCGTAAATGCCGGGGATATTTGTCTCCTGCTTCTTGTTGGTGGAGATATATCTCATGGTTTCTTGGTCCAGGGCCACGCCGAGACGTCCGGCCAGTTCGGTCACCCCCTTGGCACCCAGTTCGATAAAGACACCCTCCACCTGTAGCTCGGTGCCGTCATCAAGGATCAAACTCTTTACCGTATCCTCACCCCTGATCTCAACGACCCTTCGGCCCTCATGGACGATAATCGGACTTTCCTCGAGCCTTTGGGCCAGAAAATCGTTTACGTCCAGCCTTTCACAGATGAGATGCACCTCGCGGGCATAGAAAAGAAGGGTCAAAGACCCTGTAACGGCGGCGCTTTCGCATCCTACCAGGGCCACCGCCTGATCTCGAAAAAAAGCGGCGTCGCAGTCTACACAATAGGCGACACCCTTTCCCAGATACTCTTTTTCTCCCTTCAGGCCCAGTTTGTTCCTGGAGATGCCCATGGCAAAGATCAAGGCGCCCGCCTCAAAGGTCTTCCCGCCCTCCGCCTCGAGAAGAAAATGCCCTCCTTCACTCTTGAGATCGGTGACATCCTGTTCAAGGAATTCGACCCCCACCGACTCGGCACGCCTGCGCGCCTGCTCCAGCATGTCGGATCCGGCTTTGCCGGATATGCAGCAAAAATTTTCTATGTGGACCTGATAGGCGCTGCTTTTTCGAAGTTTGCCCAGCACCAACACGGAGACCTTCCTGCGGGCCGCATGAATGGCCGCCTGAAGGCCGGCCGGACCCGAACCCAGTATGATCACATCAAACCTCTTTGTCCGCATAACGGCACCTTTCTCCTTTTTTAGTATGAAAGCCTACAATTAAGACTGGACCAGTGCTCGTGCCCCTTCAATAGGGTGAATCCTGTATTGAAGAAAACGATTTCAAGTATAGCGGAAGGCGCTCCACCCCGTTCCCTCCCGTGAACCTCTGCGTGATGCGTCCTGCGCGACTCTACGTCCGGGCGGACGTTGTTATTTTATTAATATCAAGTCGCCGAATATCCAAAAGAAACATTTCCCATTATTCGCTCCCGGTGCAGAATAATGGGGTGAAAGGAAGGATCAAGATATGACAGAGAATCAAAGTGACAAAACTCCCATGCTTCCCAGGGATATATGTATACTTCCTCTGAGGAACACGGTGGCCTATCCCTATTCGGTATTGCCCCTGATCGTCGGTATTCCCCGA
>JAFGIO010000241.1 GCA_016929555.1 Deltaproteobacteria bacterium
ATGGCGCCCGAAGAGGCGAGATCCGAACGGACCATTTTTTGAACGCCTATGGAAAGGGCTATGGACAACTGATCGAATCCCTTGTCGACGCGGTATGAGACGGCCCTCCCGGTGAAGAGCGATGCGAAACATTTCCTGCAGGCCTCGATGAGGGCCTGCTCCCCCCTGATATTTAGAAAGGTCTCCTGCTGCCCGGCAAAACTGGCGTCGGGCAGGTCTTCCGCAGTGGCCGAACTTCTCACGGCCACGTCGGTGTTCTTGCCGTATTCCCGGCAAAGTTTCCGATAGGCCGTGACGATCGCGTCCTTTAGATCTGTCGGGAATTCGGCCTCATAGATGAGGGAGCGTATCTGACGGCTCTTTTCATTCAGATTCTCCATATTGTGGGTGTCCAGACCGGAGAGGATCTGTCGCATCCGGTTTGTGATACCTGCCGATTTCAGCAGATGTCTGTATGCAGAGGCCGTAACGGCATATCCATCGGGGATGTTGACTCCCTTAGCGATGAGGTTTCTGCGCATTTCGCCCAGAGACGCGTTTTTTCCGCCTACCTGTGGGATATCGCTCAGCTCTATGTCATCGAACCACAGAATCAGCTTATCATCATCTTGCATGTGATGACTCCTTGTGTATTTATATCAAGCACGGAGGCACGGGGGAAACCCGTGTGTAATGGAAACACTCTTGGCAACGGCAGGGTGGGTATCAGGGCCACTTCACTGATCGGCAAGTCCGAAGACACCATACATCAATTATGCCTTTCCAGCATCTCATCAAACGTAATCATATCGCCCCGGTACAAACGTAAATCTGGCAGGGGAAACAGCCTGGCCTCTGACATCGAAGATCCTACTATCATTTCTACCTTTTGAAGTCAAACGGAAATATCGGAATCAGGATACAGGAAAGGAACGGCAGGTAAAGAAGGCATGAATCGCTCCAGGGATTAAAGGCTGAAACCTTTTGCCAGCAATGGGCGGTGATGAAACCAGGCGCCTCTCCTGCCCCTGCTGGAAGAGAGAAAAGGCCGGAGAGAATTGCCCCCCGGCCTGAAAGGTCATCTATCAGTCTTCGTCGTCCTCGTCATCGTAGAATTCGACCCCTTCCTGTGAACCCTCGGGGACCTCGGCCTCGATAGAGCGGCTCATGCCCCTCGCGAGCAGAGCAACGATCAGGAACAGCAGAATGACAGAGATAACGATGATCACGATGATCGTCGCGATCCAGGACTGCGCTTCCTGCTGGATCTTCTTTGCAGAGGAGAGGGCCAGCTCTTTGAATTTACCGGTATCAACGGTCATGCCGATCCATCCGAAACCGCCGGGTTTCGGATAGGTGGCGCAATAAAACCTGATGGGTGCATAAGCCGTAAAGAGGGTCTGCGTGCCGGATTGGTACGTCTTCATCCCGTCATTGCCCGCTGCGGCATCCTTTGCGATCAGCGGCAGGGTGGGATCGATGTACCCCATCTGGTATACATTCAGGACTTCTTCTTCCCTCTTCAATAAGGTCTCCGCCGTTGTTTCCGTCAGGGCCGGTACCTGTTTCCCATCGGGGTACAAGCCCACGATGTTGTAGTCGTTTGGTGAGGAAATGATGAATCCGCGGTTGTCCACCATAAAAGCGTAGTTTCCCGTCGCTGCCTCCGCTTCGACCACATATCCGGACTGGGTGGGTACGATATTATCGGTGAACCGCATCAAGTGTCTGATATCGACGGCCATGCTGATGACACCGGCAAAGCCCTGCTGGTCGAACAGGGGTGTCGCGAACCGCAGGATACCGGCGAAGCGTTTTCCCTTTGCGAAATCCTGCCGGTTTACATACCAGCCCGTCACGGGAGACACATAGATCTCCCCCTTGTTCAGGGTCTTGGCCTTTGCAAAGTAATCTTCCGATTTGTAGGTCGTATTTTCAGGATTGGCCACATTGACCAGTTTGCTTTTTGGTATGGCCTGCCCCTCGGCGATTTTGATGATTTCATTTCCGTTCCTGCCGATCAGAGACATTTCCGAATATACCGGCACCGCGATCTTGGAGACCTCTCCGTTTTTCATTGTCCAAAGAGATTTTTCGCTCTTGAGGACGAACTCTTTGTAGGCGGTTTCGGTGGCAGGCAGGATTGTCGCGATCAATATGTCCTTTTCCCGGTCGCTCAGAAAATCGGCAACCTCTTCCGCCACATTGATCGCGCGCTGCTTGATATCTTCCTGGGATTTCTTGTCCAGAACAGTGACGGCCTGCTCTCTTGCTGTTTCCCCTAATTTTAAAATGCCATTGGCGATAAGAAGAGCCACCAGTGATAAGGGGATGACGATAAGCAGGAAGAATACCCTTCCCACAGTAAATAACTGCTTATCCTTCTTGGTTTCTGACATTACTTTTCCCCCTAACTGTTGTTTAGTTTTGAGTTTATCGGAAGAACTAACCAACGAGGAAGTACTTCATGTAGGGGTTTGCATACAGAAGAACGAGTGAAACAACCAGGGCATAGATGGCGATCGATTCCGCCATGGCCATGCCCACCAGCATGGTCATCATGATCTTTCCCTGAACACCAGGGTTTCTTCCCACTGCCGAGCAGGCGCCGCTGGCGGCCGTTCCGATTCCGAGACCGGCGCCAACGGCTCCCACGCCGATGGCAAAGCCAGCCGCAATCATGGCACCGACAGCAAAGAGGACTTTCGTGTAGGATTCCCCTGCCGGAATGGTTTCCGCTGCGAAGGCTGCAGGTGAAGCCAGAATCAAGGCCGCGATTGTAGTCAGTAACGTTACCATCTTCTTCCCGATTTTCCCTAACATCTCTTTAATCTCCTTTCATCTGTGAAAAAATTGATGATCCCTCATGCATCCATAACACAAGTGGTTACCCTACGCAAAGAAGGAATGCTTTCAAAAGAGGCACCCCTTTTGCAACAGATATGCCACGGCTGCCGATCAGAAATCATATGACGGCTAATGATATATAACCACTTGTTAAATAACGGATAGAACGAATCGCGGCATGTCCGTTTCGGAAGTGGATCCGGTAAACGCTTCATTCAACGGCGGCGATCCGTTGAACGAAAGGTTGAATGAAGCGGCGAAACCGAAAGCCCTGCCGAAAGCGTCTTCGGCGGTCCCGGTGAAAGAGATCGTTCAAGGGATGCCGTATCGTTCAGCTGTTGCTCTTTGGTATTTTGATGGGCCGCATCGATATATTTATATTGAAATTTCGTCATGAGCCCTATAGTATCGCTGTGCCGGGGTCCTGTGTTCTCCGGCTGGACCAAGCGAGGCGAGTCCTGACGGATCGGAGGGGCGCTGTGAAAGGCATGGCCCCGGTTAGGACACAGGGATCTCATGTCACGGTTGGCCCAAAGCGTTTCTACAGAGGCTTATCATGCAGGAAATCTTGACTGCTGTGACCTATTTGGTGGTATGGCTCATCTGCGAGCAGGTTCTCGCCATCGAGAGTGGATTGACCAAACTGCTCATTTCCCTGGGGGCTGCCGTATCCGTCTATGTACTCATCGCTGTTAGAGACCTTCGGACAAAAAAAGACGATGTCAAAAGAAAGAAGAATTGATCGATAGTCCCTTCTCGCATCAACCTCTGATCTCGGGAGTCTGAAAAATCACATGGAAGAAAAAAATTTTTCTCAAGAAAAAAGGGTTCTTAAGATCAGTAAAAGCCTGTCCGTCTGGTTGACCACTGTGGCCGTTATCGTTCTGATCCTCCTGCTGGCCCTGACCATAAATCGAGCCAGGGAAAAGGAAATGGTCCAGCAGTTTGGACAGCTGCAACAGGCCATTGCCGAAGGAACGGCGGCCCGGATCGAGGATCTCATCGATAACGTCGGCCGCAGCCTCGTCATGCTTTCAAGTATGCCCGGTCTTGAGGCCGTCGATTCCGGAGCATCGGGCCAGTGCATGAAGAACACCTACGATTACCTGAATGGCGGTGTCGACTTCATCGCCTGGCTCGATGGTGACGGAAAACTCATGAACGGTTATCCAGACGTCGTCGTGAGAGATCTGATCGGCAAAAGGATCGTGGATGCCGAATTCATCGACCGGGTAAACCGGCAGCACCAGCCCTGGATCTATGATACGATCCTAGAGAATAAAAAAATCGATAGGGTTCAAGCGGGGAAAGGCACCCGCTTCGTTATCCTGGGGGTGCCCGCTCCAGAGATGAAAGGCCGCTCCCAATTCCTGAATGTCGCCGCTGTCTCGATCCCTGAGATCGCAAAACGTTATGTCGAACCTGCGAAGGGGATCGAATCGAGCAGTTTATTGATGGTGGAAAAAGGGGGTACGATCCTGCTGCATTCGAACAATGCCTTTCTCGGGGCCGATGTCGACGTCCTCGAAGATCCCGAGCGAGACAGAGAAGAGGCTTCCCTGAGACGCGCCCTTCGAGAAGGCCGAAAGGGATACGGCGAATATCTCTTGAAGAGGGAGGGCGGCGCAACGGAACGGCATATCGTGGCCTATGCGCCCATCCGGGTGGGTCAATCGACCTGGTCAATCGCCATTGCGACTCCCTACAGGACGGTCATTTCGCAGGTAAGGAAGACCTTCATCCATATTATGGTCGGCGCCATCGCCCTTATCATGGCTGTTATCGTTGCAGGCCTTTCCATTGCCCATACGGGACAAAGGCGGCTCCGGCTCGAGGAGGAACTGAAGCGCCTCCGGGAACGCAACGAATGGCAGGAAAAACTGATTCGGGAAAAGAGAACCGTGGAGGGAGTCATCGAAGGCACCCCGATCCCCACCTTCGTCATCGACCGCAACCACCGAATCATTTTTTGGAACAAGGCCTGTACGGACCTGACGGGTTACGAAGGGCGGGAGATGATCGGGACCGATGGGCAGTACCTGCCCTTCTATCCGGAGAAGCGCCCTGTTCTCGCCGATCTGATCATTGACAGGGACAGCGAGGGTCTGCAGCGATATTACGGCAAAAAAAGGGTCCAGAAATCGAGCATTATCGAGGGAGCTTATGAAGCGGCGGCCTATTTCGAAAACCTGAACGGCAGAGGAAGGCATCTCTATTTTCTGGCGGCCCCCATGTTCGATGAAAAGGGGGAAATCATCGCCGCCATCGAGACACTCCAGGATGTGTCCCGGGAAGAAGAAATGGACCAGAACCTCAGGGAGTATGCCGAAACGCTTCGGAAGGAGCTCATCGAGAACATCAATCTCAGAAAGGAAGTCGAATCTCTCTACAGTTACCTCCAATCTATCCTGGACAGCTCTCCCGACCAGCTGTTCGATTTGAATGCCGACGGAACGGTCAACTTCATGAGCCGAGATCTGCAAAGGGGAAGGGGACTGGTGTCCCAACAGATCAAAGGGAAGCACATTCTGGAGTTTATCGCTCCCGAACACAGGCCTTATGTGATGGAAAAGTGGAACAATGTGTTGAAGGGGATCTATGCGCCCTTTGAAGTCGAGGCCACGGCCAAGGACGGAACAAAGAGAAACCTGTTGGTCACACCGCGGCCCATCCAGGATACGGACCGTTATATCCTTGTCCAGCGCGACATCACAGAATTCAAGACCTTAGAGGACAAATACTACGAAAGCCAGAAGCTGGCGGCCATAGGCCAGCTTTCCGCTGGCATCGCCCATGAAATCCGCAATCCCCTGTCTTCCATCAAAATGAGTCTTCAAATTCTTGAAAAGCGCATGCAGCCCGAAGCAAACGATTTGAAACGCTTCAAGATCGCCCAGAGGGAAGTGGAACATCTCGAACAGCTCGTCAACGATGTGCTCATCTATGCCAAACCGGCGGAACCGAAGTGCGAGACTTCGGACCTCCGGCGGATCCTGGAACACGTGCTCGCCATGACGGAAATGAAGCTCCTGGACAAGTACATCGAGGTGCAGACTCGATTCGACGACCGGATGCCTTTGCTTACCGTCGATGCCGCCATGCTGGAACAGGCCTTTCTCAATCTATGCCTGAACGCCATAGAGGCCATGGAACCGGGGGGGAGGCTGTCCATCTCCACGGTTTATCATAATAACGAAACAAAGCAGGCTCTGGTGGAGATCGAAGACAACGGCTGCGGCATCGACGAGGCGGACATGCCGCATATCTTCAATCCGTTCTTCACGACGAAAAAGTATGGAACAGGCCTCGGGATGACGCCCGTCAAGAAGATCGTGGAACTTCACCAGGGTGCGATCGATATCGTGAGCAAGAAAGGGGAAGGCACCCGCGTGGTGGTGATCCTTCCCGCGGAAGCGGAAAATGAAGGCGATCGGGAGATTCCGGGACTGGGCAGCTAATGGTTCGATATTCGATCTGAAGAGGCTGATACATGGCTAAAATTCTCGTCATCGACGATGACAGCTCCATCTGCGAAACCCTCGATCTGTATTTGACGGAAGAAGGTTACGAGGTCCAGACGGCCAACACCGGCACCGACGGCTTGAACCAATTCGTCGAATCCCCGCCGGATGTGGTCATTCTCGACATAAGGCTACCCGATATAGACGGTTTCGCCGTCTTGGAGGATCTGAGGGAGGAGGATGAAAACGTCAAGGTCATCATGATCACGGCCTTTCACGACATGGACACGACCATCAATGCCATGAAAGGCGGTGCCTTCGATTACATCCACAAGCCGATCAACGTCGATGAACTGGAAATCGCCATCAAAAAGGCCGTCAAGACCCTGGAAATGGAAAAGAAAATCGACGGCCTGCTCATGGAGCCTTCCCGAAGCTTCAAGGTCGGGGATATTATCGGTACGGGCAAGGGAATGAGGGAGATTTTCAAGACCATCGGTGTCGTCTCTCAGAGCCGAACCACCGTCCTCATCCAGGGTGAAAGCGGTACGGGGAAGGAATTGATCGCAAAGGTCATACACCACAATACCGCACCCGACGAACCGTACATTGCCGTCAACTGCTCGGCCATCGTCGAGACGCTTCTCGAATCGGAGCTCTTCGGTCACGAGAAGGGATCCTTCACGGGAGCCGTCAACAGGAAGCTCGGAAAATTCGAGCTGGCCCGCTACGGGACCGTCTTTCTGGATGAGATCAGCGAAATGTCCCTGAATCTCCAGGCGAAATTGCTGCGGGTCCTGCAGGAAATGGAATTCGAAAGGGTGGGCGGCAAAGACCGCGTCAAGGTCCATGCCCGGATCATCGCGGCGACGAACAAGGACTTGAAAACCCTGGTCCGGGATGACAAATTCAGAGACGATCTCTTCTATCGCCTCAATATCGTGGCCATCAATATCCCCCCGCTTCGGGAGAGGCGCGATGATATTTCCCTGTTGATCGACTACCTGCTCACGAAGATCAATCTCGATCTGCATAAAAGGATCGTCAGTGTTTCGGACGAGATGATGGACATCTTCATGAAATATAGCTGGCCGGGAAATATCCGGGAACTGGAAAACCTGCTGGTCAGAGCGGCCGTGGTGGCCAAGGGCCAGGTCCTCGTCCGGGGGGACTTTCCGGAACTGATGGAAGAAAACCACGGGGTCGGCCGTGAGGAGCACGGCAAGGGCAACGATTACAGCATCTCCGGCAGGCCGATGACGCTCGACGAGATGGAGGAACATCACATCCGGAAGGTCATCCGCGAGAACAGCCACAAGAACAAGGGAGAGATTTGCGAGATCCTGGGCATCTCCCGCCCCACATTGGAAAGGAAACTGGAGAAGTACGGCATCGTTTTCGAGCGCGAATGACCGATCGAGACCGCATCCCCTTATGAAAATCCTTTCGGTAAAATTCGTCAAGTCGGCCAGAGAACCCCTGCACTATCCTTCCGAAGACCTCCCTGAGGTAGCCTTCGCCGGAAGGTCCAACGTCGGCAAGTCCTCTCTCATCAATCGCCTCGTTCAGCGAAAGGGAGTGGCCCGGACCGGCCGGATGCCCGGAACGACCCAGCTGATTAATTTCTTTACCATCAACGACCGCTACTCCTTTGCCGACCTTCCCGGTTACGGCTTTGCCAAGGTTCCGGAGACGATCCGCAGGAACTGGGGTCCCATGGTGGAGTCCTATCTGAAACAAAGAAAAAACCTGCAGCTCGTCCTTCTCTTATTGGATATTCGAAGAGAGCCCTCGGAAAACGACGTCAGGCTCCGGGGATGGCTCGATCTCTATCACATCCCCCATCTCGCTGTTTTGACCAAGGCTGACAAACTATCGCGAAGCTGTGGTGTTCAGCGCCAATGCGACCTCAGGCGGACCTTGGGGCTGGCCGTAGAGAACGATCCCATTCTTTTTTCGGCGAAAACCGGTGAGGGCAGACAAAGGCTCTGGCAGCAGATAGAATCATACTGCCTGGCAACCTCAACGCCTTAAGCGCTCGCCGAAGGATGACCGCCTTCGCCCTTGCGCAGCTTCATTCGCAGCGCGAAGTTCGAGTTGTGCCCCTCCCATTGGGCGCTCCTGGGACAACGGCCAATTCGGTCTTGACAGGGGGGAAAAATCGTGATAACCGCACGTCACGTTTGGCGTATCTCCCGGTAAAAACTGGATAAAGAGAAGCGATCCATACAGATTCATCCTTACGAAATCCGAGGTGTTAACAGGTGCTGAAAGATAGCGAAAAAGTCGGTGCAGTGATGATTGTGGGGTCGGGTATCGCCGGTATCCAGGCCTCGCTCGATCTGGCAAATTCCGGGTTGAAGGTATATCTGGTTGAAAAAGGGATCAGTATCGGCGGTGTGATGGCACAGCTCGATAAGACCTTTCCCACCAATGATTGTTCCGCCTGCATCCTTTCGCCGAAGCTGGTGGAGGTCGGCCGCCATCCAAATGTGGAGATCCTGACCCGAAGAACGGTGGAGGCCGTCGAGGGAGAACCGGGACGCTTCAGGGTGAGAATGACAAAGGCGCCTCGCTTCATTGATCTGGATAAATGCACGGGTTGCGGCGACTGCGCCAACGTCTGCCCCGTCTCCCTGCCATCCGATTTCAACGAAAACCTGAGCGAGCGCAAGGCGATCTTCCGACATTTTCCCCAGGCAATCCCTTCGGGCTTTGCCATCGACAAACTGGGAACCTCCCCCTGCAAGGCGGCCTGTCCCACCCATATCAGCGTCCAGGGGTATGTGGCACTCATTGCCGCAGGTAAATTTAAGGAAGCCCTGAAGCTCATCAAGAAGGACAACCCCTTCCCCATCGTCTGTGGGCGGGTCTGCAACCATCCCTGCGAGACCGCCTGCATGCGGGGCAAGGTGGACGAGCCCATCGACATCATGCACCTCAAACGCTTCGTGGCAGACCTCGATCTGAGGGACGATATGCGCTTCATCCCTGAAATCAAAGAGAAGAAGAACAAGAAGGTGGCCGTTGTCGGTGCCGGCCCCGCGGGGCTGACGGCAGCCTATTATCTGGCCATCGAGGGATATGACGTCGACGTTTTCGAGGCCCTGCCCGTTGCCGGAGGATGGCTTGCCGTCGGTATTCCCGAATACAGACTTCCCAAGGATGTTCTGCGGGCCGAGATCAAGGTCATCGAAGACCTGGGCGTCAAGATCCATCTCAACACGAAGATCGGCCAGGATATTCCCTTCGAGAAGCTTCGCAGCGACTATGATGCCCTCTTCATCGGCTGCGGAACCGCTCTGAGCACCAAACTCGATATCCCCGGGGAAGATCTCCAGGGCGTCATTCACGGGGTGGATTACCTCAAGCGCATCAACCTGGGCGAAAAGGTTTTTCTCGGGGATCGCGTGGCCGTCATCGGCGGCGGCAACGTGGCCATGGACGCGGTCCGGACGGCCGTCCGCACCGGCTCCAAGGATGTGTTTATCCTCTACAGGCGTTCACGGGCCGAAATGCCCGCCTCGCCCGAAGAAATCGAGGAGGCCCTGGAAGAGGGTGTCAAGATGGAATTCCTGGTGGCCCCGGTGCGCATCCTCGGCAAGGATGGAAAAGTCACCGGCGTAGAGTGCCTCCGCATGGAGTTGGGAGAGCCCGATGCCAGCGGCCGCCGCCGCCCGATCCCCATCGAGGGCTCCGAATTTGTCGTCGAATGCGACGCCATCCTCCCGGCCATCGGCCAGGCGGCGGATCTGGCCTTCATCCCTTCGGACAGCGGCGTGGCCATCAACAAGTGGAACACCTTTGATGCCGATCCCGTCACCTTCGGCACCAGCGTTCCCGGCATCTTCGCCGGCGGCGACGTCGTCACCGGCCCGGCAACGGTGGTGAAGGCCGTCTATGCCGGTAAGGAAGCGGCGGTTTCCATCGATCGATACCTGCGGGGCGAGGATATCGCTGCCGGCCGCGAGAAGGACTGGACGAAGGACCTTGCCGACAAGGGCGATATCTCCACCGTCAAGAAGGTTCCACGAGAGAAATATCCGCACAGGAAGCCGGAGGAACGCCGAAAGGACTTCGGTGAGGTAGGCCTCGGGTTTACCGAACAGCAGGCCGTCGAGGAGGCCAAGCGCTGCCTGAACTGCGGGATCTGTTCGGAGTGCTACCAGTGCGTCGACGTGTGTGTCGCCGGGGCCATCAGGCATGACGACACCTACGAGGAAGAGACCATCGAGGTGGGCGCCGTGATCGCGGCGCCGGGCTTCGAGATCTTCGATGCCGGCATCCGGGGCGAATACGGTTTCGGGATCTACAAGAACGTCGTCACCAGCATCCAGTTCGAGCGCATCCTCTCCGCTTCCGGTCCCTATTTCGGCCATGTCCAGAGGATCTCCGACGGAAAGGAACCCAAAAAGATCGCCTTCATCCAGTGTGTCGGCTCACGGGATACCTCCTGCGGCAACAGCTGGTGCTCCTCCGTCTGTTGCATGTATGCGACCAAGGAGGCCATCATCGGCAAGGAGCACGCCAAGGGGCTGGAGCCGACGATCTTCTTCATGGATATCCGGGCCCACGGGAAGGACTTCGACCGGTTCGTCAACCGTGCCAAAGAGGAATACGGCATCCGCTATATCCGATCCATGCCTTCCAACGTCAAGGAACTTCAGCAGTCGAACAATCTGCTTATCAAATACGTTCAGGAGGACGGGACCCTCGTCGAGGAGGAGTTCGACATGGTGGTCCTTTCCGTCGGTCTGACGCCTCCCAAGGAGGCCGCGAAACTCGCGGCCAGCCTGGGCATTGAGCTTGAGGAGCATGGTTTCTGCAAAACCTCCCTCGAAAATCCGGTACAGACCAGCCGGGAGGGGGTCTTCGTCTGCGGCGCCTTCGGTGGTCCCAAGGACATTCCGGAGACGGTCATGGAGGCCAGCGGTGCTGCCGCCTGTGCCGAGGGGATTCTTGCCGCCAGGCGCTGGACACTGACCACGGCCGAGGAACTCCCCCCGGAATGTGATATCCGGGGCATCGGACCGCGCACGGGTGTTTTCGTCTGCCATTGCGGCATCAATATCGGCGGTGTCGTCGATGTTCCCGCCGTCGTCGAGTATGCCAAGACCCTGCCCAACGTCGTTTACGCCGCGGACAATCTCTTTACCTGTTCCCAGGACACGGCCGTCAAGATGGGAGAGGTGATCAAGGAGCAGAATCTGACGCGGGTGGTGGTGGCCTCCTGTTCGCCCCGAACCCATGAGGGCCTCTTCCAGGAGAACTGTGAAAAGGCCGGTCTCAACAGGTATCTCTTCGAGATGGCCAATATCCGGGATCAGAACTCCTGGGTCCATATGAACGAACCCGAAGCGGCGACGGACAAGGCCAAGGATCTGGTCCGGATGGCCGTGGCCAAGGCCGCTTACCTGAAACCCCTGAAACCGGGTCAACTGTCGGTGAACCATGCGGCCATGATCGTCGGCGGCGGGCTGGCCGGCATCACGGCGGCCCTTTCTCTGGCCGATCAGGGTTTCGAGTCCTACATCGTGGAGAAAGAGAACGTTCTGGGTGGCAACTACCGCAAGATTTACTCCACCCTGGAAGGTTTGGACACCCAGAAGCACCTAAGCAGCCTGATTGACCGCGTAAAAAAGAGCGAGCTCATTCACGTCTTTACGGGCGCCGATATCCGGAAGATCGAGGGATTCATCGGAAACTACAAAACCACGGTGGCGACGAAGGAGGGCGAGCAAAGCTTTGAGCATGGCGTCGTCATCGTCGCGACGGGGGCCTACGAGTTCGAGACAAAGGAGTATCTCTACGGGCAGTCGGAACGGGTTTTGACCCAGCGTGAGCTGGAAAAACTCATTACTGATAAGGATGAAAAGGTCCTCAAGGCCGGCAGCGTCGTCATGATCCAGTGTGTCGGATCGCGCAATTCCGAGCGCCCCTATTGCAGCCGCTACTGCTGCTCCGAGGCGATCAAGAATGCACTGGCGCTCAAACAGGCCGATCCCTCCATGGACGTCACCATCATCTACCGGGACATCCGGACCTTCGGCCTCAAAGAGGACTACTACAAGAAGGCCCGGGAGGCGAACGTGAAGTTCGTCCGCTACGACGAAGACCGCAAACCCGAGGTCAAGAACGATGCGGGGAGGATTGCCGTCACCGTCTTCGATCCCATCCTCAACGAGCCGGTAAAGATCGAAACGGATCTCCTGGTTCTTAGCGTGGGTGCAGTGCCCAATCCGGCCAACGAAGAGATCGGCAAGATGCTGAA
>JAFGIO010000242.1 GCA_016929555.1 Deltaproteobacteria bacterium
CCAAAGGTTCCCATGTAGGTATTCGGTGGACCGTAATCATACTCGTGCCGTCCCGAAGCAGCGGAAAAGGTGACCTCGCCCGTCTCCGAAAAATCAAAACGGATTTTCCCGTTGAAGTTTCTTCGTTCCGCCCCGTTTTCCCCCCTGTCGCCGACGACCCATTTGGTGGTGCCGTGTTTGTCGTTCATCGGATAACCGCCGGAAACATTTCCCGCGCCGGCGGAAATTGTTTCGACGACAGGCGTGTTCGCATAGCCATCGGTCGCTTCTTCCTCGTAGCCTAAACGAAAACTCAGGCGATCCCACAGGCGGTCTCCGGCGCTGATTCGATACCGCCACGTATCGTTGCTGCCGTATCCTCCGCTGGCCTCGAACTCCCGTTTCTCAGGGGTTTTCGTAATGATGTTGATCACGCCGCCCATGGCGTTTCCCCCGTACAGGGCCGAAGCGGCGCCTCGAATCACCTCGACGCGCTCGATGCTGCCCACGGGAAGAGACCCCCATTCAAAACCGCCGGAGTAGGCGTCATTCAGCGGCTGGCCGTCGAGCAGGACCAGCGTATATTGATCGCCGCTGAAACCGCGGATCCTCACGGACGCCGTTGAATCCATCATGCCTTTATTTCTCTTGACGAAGATGCCCGAAAGGCTGTTCAGGGTGTCATCCACGGTCTGGACATTCTGCTTCTTCAGATCTTCCCGGGTGACAACGGTCACGCTTCCGGGAGCATCTTCGGCCTTCTTTTCGGTCTTCGTGGCCGTAACCACGACTTCCTCCAGCCTGACAACATCGGAACTCCCCTGAGCC
This sequence comes from Deltaproteobacteria bacterium, assembly GCA_016929555.1. Lineage (GTDB taxonomy): Bacteria > Desulfobacterota > Syntrophia > Syntrophales > JAFGIO01 > JAFGIO01. The sequence goes on from JAFGIO010000242.1 coordinate 808, forward strand.
GCTCCGACGGCGCAAGGCATTACAAAAGAAAAAAATGCACAAGTGACAATCAGCCAACCCCATCTCCTCATTTCCGTTCTCCTTTCGTTGATTCCCTTTCCACTGTTCCGAGGACCCTGCAGAATTCTGCTTTACAGCGAAGCATTCAAAAAAGAAGTCCCATGGCACGCTCCCCTCACTGAAGCCCTTCCGATGTTTCCTTAACACAAATATTATATTCGTGCTACTAAAAATGCTTTACATGCATCCCGAAGCTTGACGGCTCCGCAAAAAGTCGCAAATCACCCTTATAGCTTTTGCATGGGCTTAAACCAAAGATGCGTGCAAGAGAATAAACTATACTTCATTGATATTAAATGATATATACCCGAGGAAATTGCCCGGAACACCGCATTCGCGGAGGGGACACGTTATGCTTCCTTGGCGAAGCCATAGGGGTATGGGGGGTTCATTTGGGGCCTGTCCAACGGGATGAATCACAGGAGCAAATGAAAGATATGAAGATCGGAAACGTCTTCAGTGCCTTTTTTCTTTCCAATCCCTTCCATCGAGGGATGTTCGAGTTATGTATTCTCGTCGGTACGGGGATTTGTGGATTGGTTTATTCCTGGAGAGGGTTTTCCGTTTTTCCGGTATCGAATATCCTCGGAGGAATACTGATCCTCTCGGCCCTTGCCTTTCACGGTTGGGCGGAAAAAGACCACAAGCAGGCTCACGAAAAATCGGGAAAGATCGGCAAGATCGTCGATACCGGCGTCTATGGAAAGATTCGTCACCCTCTATATCTTAGCATCATACTCCAAAACATCGGCATCGCCCTTGCCTTCGGCGTGGCGATCACTTTTGTCCTGGCTTTGCTGACCATCATTCACTGGGTCGTTACCGCATTCCAGGAAGAAGCCGCATTGATGCAAACGTTTCCCGACGAGTATGGGCAATACCGGCAGAAGGTGCGCTGGCGGATGGTCCCCGGGGTCTTTTGAGAAAACGGCTCGACAGATAACGCCTTGTTTTCACGGTAACCGTCCTTTGGAACGGCGGTAGGAAAACGCCTCAAGCGGAGCTTCGCCCGGGCCGGCCCTTTACGGCCTTTTCATAAGACGCTCCCATTCAACGGATATCTACCCTCGCATTTTTTGCCCTTTTTTTTTGACACCCAAGACCTGTCCGTTTATACTCCTCCATGGCAAAGGAGGTGTTCATCAGTCAATCGACCGCGAAGAAGCAGACGTAAAGTCGAACACGGCAGTCGTGCCGAAAGGAGGTTGCATCATGGCCAAGGTACTCGAAGGAAAGATCGCTGTGGTAACGGGAGCCGGCCGCGGTATCGGAAGGGGGGAGGCCATCGCCCTCGCCGCCGCGGGCGCGAAGGTTGTGGTCAACGATCTCGGAGGAACCGGCGACGGTTCGGGGTCGGACGCCGCCCCCGCCAGCCAGGTCGTCAAGGAGATCAAAGAGCAGGGCGGAGAGGCCGTCGCGAATTTCGATTCCGTCGCGGAACCCGAAGGGGCGGAGCGGATCATCCAGGACGCGGTCACGAACTTCGGCCGGATAGACATCCTGATCAACAATGCCGGAATCCTGCGGGACCGGATGGTCTACAACATGTCCAACGATGAATGGGACATCGTCCAGAAGGTCCACATGTACGGGCACTTCTACTGCCTGCGGACGGCCTGCAAGTACATGCGCCAGCAGAAATGGGGAAGGATCGTCAACACGTCTTCCTCGGCGGGGCTGGGCGAAACCTTCGGCCAGGCCAATTACGGCGCCGCGAAAGAAGGCATCGTGGGGCTCACCCGGCAGACAGCAAAGGACATGGCTCGATACGGGGTCACCTGCAACGCCATCCGGCCGAGTGCGGGAACGCGGCTCACCATGAATCCCGAACTCATCGAAAACTGGAAGCGGGCCGGCCGGGGCGATCTCGTCGAAAGGCTGGAGGCGTTGAATCCCGAAGACATTGCTCCCTTCATCGTTTTTCTATGCACCGACGCGGCGGCCAACATCAACGGCCGGACCTTTGCCGTGGGCGGCGGAGAGATCAGCCTTTACAGCGAACCCGTGAAGGAGCGTACCCTCTTCAAGCAGAAGGGCCGCTGGACGCTGGAGGAGCTCTTGGCGATCGCCCCGAACACCCTGGGCAAGGGCCTCGAGAACCCGGGGTTGGATACGAAGTGAGACCCTGTGCTGCCCATCATTGGATGGCACCGAAGGCAAGGTTGACGACCTCGTAAAAAACCCTCATGCCCCGTGGGGCACCACGAAGCATGAAAATCACCCCCACCCAAACCCCCTCGAAGGGGAGGGATACAGGGAAGGGGATTTTCTTACTAAACCCTCATGCCCCCGTGGGGCGCCACGAAGCATGAAAATAAGCAAGGTCATTCCCGCGAAAGCGGGAATCCAGGGTTTTATTTTCGTAATAA
>JAFGIO010000243.1 GCA_016929555.1 Deltaproteobacteria bacterium
CTTCGGTGTGGGCGTAGTCCACAAAAACATCGGGCTGTCCCGGATCGTTGAGCTTTTCCAGCCGTCCCGGCACCGAGTGGAGGGCTGCAACGCCCGCCTCGATGTCATCCGTTGCGATGCCCATCGCGAGGGCGGCGGCTGTCGCTGCAAGGAGGTTGTACAGATTGAACTTGCCGATCAGGGTCGAATGGATTTGGAAAGGGGTGTCGTGCGTTCCGATGCGGGCCTCGATACCCGACGTGTCCATTTTAAAGGACAGGGCCCTGACATCGCAACGGGGATCCGTGCCAAACGTCATGGTTCCGGTTTCCGAACCGATATCCCGGAGGAGACGCCGCCCCCAGGGATCGTCTCCGTTGATAACGGCTTGGCGATTCCCCTTTTTCCCCCCGGCCGGCAGGATCTCCGTGAAGAAACGTTTTTTTGCTTCAAAGTATCGTTCCATCGTCACGTGGTAATCCAGGTGATCCTGGGAGAGATTCGTGAAAATGCCGAGATCGAAGGCAACCTCTTGCACGCGACCCAGGTCGATGGCATGCGAGGAAACCTCTGCGATGACGTGAGAAATCCCCGCTTCGGCCATGACATGCAAGATCTGCTGAAATTCGAGGGATTCGGGGGTCGTGTTCGGCGCCGGCATCGCCTTTCCTCCCCATCGATAATTCACGGTGCCGAGGACACCCGCAGAAAACCCCGCCGCCTTGAAGATGGACTCCAACAGGTAGGTGATGGTCGTCTTGCCGTTCGTTCCCGTTACACCGATAAGACAGAGTCGACGGGAGGGGTCGCGATAGAAGTTCCTGCCCAGGATCCCCAGGGCGCGACGGCTGTCTTTGACCTTGACGGCCGCGGCGGGCTGGATCTCCGGCACAGGACCGAAGGCCTTTTCGTGTACGATGTACCGGGCGCCCCGGGCCAGGGCCTGGGCGACGTAATCGTGGCCGTCGGCCTTGAGACCGGCAATGGCGACGAAAAGGCTATCCTGCCCGCAGCGCCGCGAGTCGAAGCAGATGGATGAGACTTCCCCAGTCAGATCTCCGGTGACATCGAGGATGTCGACTTTTTCTATCACCTCCGAGAGCTTCATGGAACCCTCAATAACCCGTGCTGAACGAAACCGTGCAGGCCGGATGATCTCCGATCGGGATGCCTGGAGATGGACTCTGGCTTAACGCCCATCCTCCTCCCTGCACCGTGAGTTCAATGCTTCTTTCCCGGGCTCGCTTCATGGCTTCGCGAACGGTCATGCCTCGAAAATCGGGCATGGTCGATTCGCCATCCCCGGCTTCCAACATGCTCCGGCTCTCCGGGGAGAAGCCGTCCGGTATGTAATTCACCGTCACGATGCCGCTGTTCTCTTCCGGTTCCAGGGGCAGGGATGGAATCTCGCGAATATCCGTTTTGAAGCGCGTGAGGATTTGCTCGCCGATGTTCTTGAATACCGGTGCGGCGGCCAGCCCTCCCCATTTGTCTCTTTGGGGTTCGTCGAGGGTGATCAGCATGACGATTTGCGGGTCCTCGGCCGGGAAAAAACCCATGAAAGAGGTCTTGACCTTTTCGGATGAATATACGTGCCGCCGGGGGTCCAATTTCTGCGCTGTACCCGTCTTGCCGCCGACGTTGACATTTTCAATGCGCGCCCTTTTGCCCGTGCCGTCGTCATCCTGTACGACAGCGGTGAGGATGGCCGCCATTCTTTTTGCCGTCTCCGGGGAGACCACCCTGCGGACGACGGTTGGGGTGACCACCTTTGCAATCTGGCCTTGTTTGTTCACAAACCCCTTGACGACATGGGGCTTCATGAGCAACCCCTGGTTGGCGATGGCCGAAAGAGCCGTGATCATCTGGATGGCCGTCACGGAGATGCCCTGACCAAAGGCGATCGTAACCGTATCGACCCTCGTCCAATCCTGATGGGGCCGGAGCAGTCCCGCCGATTCACCGGGCAGATCGATTCCCGTCTTGGCGCCGAAACCGAAACGCGTGATGTAGTCGTAAAATTTTTCCTTTCCGAGTTTTTCGGCGATCTTTGCGGCTCCGATGTTGCTGGAAAATTTGATAATTTCACTGAAAGTAAGGTTGCCGTGCTCTTTTCTCTGGGCCTCGTGAATTACCCGGTTCGCCACCCTGTAGGCACCGTTTTCACAGTAGAAACGGTCCGTTTCCTTGGCGATGCCCTCCTCCAGCGCCCCTGCGGCAACGAAAGGCTTGAAAATGGATCCCGGATCGAAACAGTCTGCGATGGCCCTGTTCTTGCTCCAGCCGACGGCGTAACTGTTGAAATGATTGGGATCGAACTCCGGTACACCGGCCATGGCCAGGATCTCGCCCGTCTTGGGGTCCATGACGATGGCAAAGGCGCTGCTGGCACTTTTTTCAATGACCGCCTTTTTCAGCTGGGTCTCCACGAGGTGCTGGATGCGGCTGTCGATGGTCAGGATAAGATGATATCCTTCTTCCTTCTTGGCCGTTGCGGCTGCCTTCTCGATCCGGGAATAGATACTCTTGCCCTTCGCATCCCTGGACCAGACCAGTTTTTCAGGTGTTCCCTTGACGATGTCGTCGTATTCCTTTTCGAGACCCTCCAGACCTGTTGAATCGAGACCTACGAAACCCAACAGGTGGCCGGCCAGTTCCCCGTTGGGGTAAAAGCGTTTCGCTTCCTTCACGATAAAGATGCCCTTGATGTCCAAGGCCTCGACACGGCCGGACTGTTCGGGAGGTATGCGCCGGGCCAGCCAGCAGAAGCTTCCGGATCCGGACAGTTTGCGACGGAGGGTGGTGCTGTCGAGATGCAATATCGGGGCGATCTGGCGGGCTGCCCCGTCCGGATCGGCGATACTGGAGGGATCGGCGCATACGGAGTCTGCCATAACGCTGGCTGCCAGTTTCTCGCCGTTGCGGTCGAAGATGATTCCCCTTTCGGAAGGGACCTTCAACATCCTGGTGTGCTGACGGTCCGCCAGGGTCTTCAGGATATTGCCGGAGAGGACCTGAAGCTGAAAGGCCCGCGTAATCAAGGCGGTGAACAGGATCAGAAAGAAACACAGAAGGGTCGCGATCCTGAATTTCAGCCACTTCTGGGAAGTACTCGTCATCTCGTCACTCCTCGGGCCATTTGAGCACGATGATCTGGTCCTGGCCGGGGTAGGACATCCGCAGCTTGTTCTTGGCGATCGCTTCGATGCGTTGCGGGGATTTCAACGTTGCCATCTCTATCTTCAGGCGCCGCTGCTCTTCCAGAAGCTTCTCCCTGTCGCTGATCTCCGCAGCGATCTGATATTCGAGCTTCGTCATATGGATGTGGGACCAAACATAGACAAGGGCCACGGCCATCAGAACGAAGGCGGCGAAGATACAGGTGGAGTACTTCAGGTTGAGTCGGGCATGGTCGACCATGGGCAGGGTTTCTTTGATTGCTTCCTGAATTTGCATGGTTCAAATCCTTTCGGCGGTCCTGAGCCTGGCGCTTCGCGCTCTGGGATTGTCGGCAACTTCTTCCTTTCGCGGAACCAGGGGCCTTCTCGTCAAAATCCTAAGCTGGCCCTCTCGCCCGCAGATGCAACGGGGAAGGTCCGGCGGGCAGATGCAGCCCTTCTCCAGGGAGCGAAAGGAGTCCTTTACGATCCTGTCCTCGAGGGAATGGAACGATACGATGGCAAACCTTCCCGTTCTATCGAGGACCTTCACGCCGCAGGCGATGGCCTCGCGGAGGTTGGACAGTTCATCGTTGACGGCGATGCGGATGGCCTGAAAGGTGCGGGTGGCGGGATGGACATGCCTGTGCCGCGATGCGGCGGGCACCACCCCTTCGATGATGCGGGTGAGGTCGGTCGTCGTCCTGATCGGGGAGCGCTTCCTTTTGAGCGTAATTGCTTTTGCGATCCGTCCCGCCATCTTTTCCTCGCCGTAATCTCGAATGATCTTTTCCAACTCGGACCTTGAAAAGACATTGACCAAATCATGAGCGTTGAATGCCTGACGACGATCCATGCGCATATCCAGGGGCGCCTCCTGAGAAAAGCTGAAACCCCTCCCTGCATCCTCCAACTGGTGCGACGAAACGCCCAGGTCGAGAAGGATGCCGTTGACTTTTTCTATGTCCAGGTCTCTCAGGATCCTGTCCATTTCGGCAAAGTTGCCCCGGATCAGGATCGTTCTCGAGCCAAAGGGCTTTAAGGTTTTTTCGGATTCGGAAAGGGCATCCTCGTCAAGATCGATGCCGACCAACAGGCCGTCGGGTGACGACCGCTCCAGGATCTGCCGGGCATGACCGCCACCGCCAAGGGTTCCGTCGAGATAGATCCCCCCCGGCTTGGGCTGAAGCATATCGGCAACCTCCGCCACCATGACTGGTTTGTGAAAGGGGCCCATTCACCGCAAGCCTCTGGTGTTACAGTCCCAAATCGGCCATGTAATCGCTGTAATCGTCGAGCTTGCCGGCCGTATTCTTCATCTCTTCCTGGAAACGTTCCCTGCTCCAGATCTCGATGACCTTGAGCATGCCGGCCAGCACCACATCCTTTTCCAGACCGGCGTATTCCCTCAGGTTCGACGGAATCAGGACCCTTCCCTGGCCGTCGAAGGAGCAGTCCACAGCCCCCGACATGAAAAAGCGTTGGAAAGCCCTCACATTCTTGTCGATAAGCGACTTCTGGCTGATCTTCTCTTCGATGTTCCTCCATTCGGCATAGGGGAAGGCCATCAAATAACCGCTCCAGTTGGTGATGATCAGCCGGTTGTCGTAGTTTTCGATAAACACGTCCCGGAGTTTCGAAGGGAAGATGATTCTTCCCTTCTCATCAATCGTGTGATGATACTGGCCGCGGAACAGGGACATGAGGGCTTATCCTCCACTAAAAACCACTTTACTCCACACGGCTTCACCATAAAGGAGGATATGGGCCTTGTCAAGAAAAAATTTAATCTTTTTGTCTTTCTATCTGGTATTTTATCACAGCCCGATTGTGGGCCGTGAGCGTGGAGGAAAACTCGTGGGAACCGTCATTTTTCGAAACGAAATAGAGGTAATTTACCTGGGCGGGTTGAAGGGCAGCCTTCAGCGAATCGAGACCCGGATTGGCGATGGGTCCGGGAGGCAGGCCCCCGATCCGATAGGTGTTGTAGGGCGTGTCTTTCTGCAGGTGCCGTTTCATGACGACGGCCGGCGATCCTTCCAGGCGGTAAACGGCGGTGGGATCGCACTGGAGCTTCATTCCGCGCTTCAGGCGGTTGTGAAAAACAGCCGAGATGAAGGGCTTTTCTTCTTTGCAGCCCGATTCCTTGCCGATCATGGAGGCCAGGATCACGAATTCCTCCGGCGTCATGCCCATGCTCGCGGCCTCGGCGAACATCGCCCTTGTCACCACCTCCCGGAATCGGCCGACCATCTTCCGCATAACATCTTTTTCCGTCATGGAACGATCGAAGTGGTAGGTATCCGGGTAGAGATACCCTTCGACACTGTCCGCTTCGATCCCGAGGGTGCGAAGGAATGCCCTGTCCGAGGCCAGGGCCATGAAGGATTCCTCATTGACCAGCTTCTGGGCGGCGAGTCGGTCGGCGATCTCCCGGACGGTGAAATCCTCGGGGATGAGAATCGGGTACTTCTTGATTTCGCCACGGACGAGCCTGTCGATCAACCCGATGGGGGTCATGGCCGTGGAGAACTCGTACTCTCCGGCCTTGATCTGCCTTGTCGCTCCCAGTGCGATGGATAGCATGTAAAAACAGGGTCTGTTCGAAACCATTCCCGCCTGCTCGATCAGATCGACAACCCTGGTGAAGCTCGACCCTTTCGGGATTTCGACGATCACCGTGGCCTTTCTGCCGTCGATGGGGCTGCCGGCCCAGGCAAGGAACGCAATGCCGCCCAAGAATATCAAAAGCGATGCGATCAGAACGGGCCAACGGGGCACTTTCTTGAAACGATCGATTTTCATGTGACAGGTCTTGATCCTTCCCTGCGGCCGAGATCGTCCAGGTACCCCTGGAGAATCAGGCAGGCGGCCACCTTGTCCACGAGCGCCTTGCGTTTCTTGCGGCGGGTATGGGCTTCCGCGAGCAGTTGCTCGGCCTCTTTCGTCGTCAGGGTCTCGTCCCATCTGTACACGGGCAGTCCGAAACGGGATTCCAGCATCTGGCAGAACCTTTCGACCTTTTCGCACTGGATGCCTTCGGTGCCGTCCAGACGGAGGGGGTATCCCACCACGATCTTCTCGACCTTCCAAGACTGGATCAATGCCGCAAGCGCGTTCAAATCCTGTTCCCGGTTCCTTCGGGCAACCGTGGCAAGTCCCTGGGCCGTCATTCCCAGCTCGTCGCTGATGGCGACGCCGATTCTCCGGCTTCCGTAATCGAGACCGAGTATCCTCATGGTCCTTGTCTATAGCAAAGGGATACGGGGTTTTTCAACAGGAATTGTGCCAACATCCCCGCAAGCTCTGCCGGAACGGGCCGAGGATGACGGTCCCTTGAAACGTCGCAAACCATGTCAACCCCTTGCAGC
>JAFGIO010000244.1 GCA_016929555.1 Deltaproteobacteria bacterium
TCTGTCCCCTGCGGGTTTCCCCGAAATCCCCTCCCGGAAGCCCCGATTCTGAATGAAATGTTCAATGAGGATTCTACAAAACGGATATAGGTTCGCCTAAAACAGGGTCTTGGTCGGTCCCACCGCCAGACATGCCGAAACCATACCCATAAACCCCTGCTTTCACCTTGACAAAGGCATATACCTCGTATACGAAAAAGCAGGTTGTTCAAAGACGTCGGCATATTCCACCCACAGAGGAGTCGAAGCGCATGGCAAAATTGACAAAACTATCGAGGTCCATTGCAGGAAAGGCAGCGATTGTAACCGGTGCGGGATCAGGCATCGGCCGGGCAACGGCCCATCTTTTTGCCGAAGAGGGAGCAAAGGTAGCAGTGGTCGATCTGAATGCTCAAAGCGTGCAAACGGTCGTCGACGAGATCGTTTCGGCAGGGTATGAGGCGAAGGGTTTCGCCTGTGACGTCGGCGATGCCGCAGCCTGCAAATCCCTCGTCGGCGATGTAGTGACAGCCTTCGGCAGGCTGGACATTCTCGTGAATAATGCAGGGGTATCTTTCCCGGGCGGGGCTACCACGCCGGAAGATGAGTTCGAACAATCCTGGCAGAGCACACTTGCAGTGAACCTCACCGCTCATGCCCGCCTGATTCGGGCCGCACTGCCGCATCTTCAGGCGAGCGGTGCGGGACGGGTGGTAAACGTCGCCTCCAGCGAGGCCTTCGTTGCGACCGCCGGCCTCGCTGCCTACACGGCAACCAAGCACGGTGTGATCGGGCTCACGAGGAGCTTTGCCGTCGAAGTAGGCCGTACCGGCGTCAACGTGAACTGTGTATGTCCCGGGCCCATTCGGACGGGCATGACGGCACCGATACCAGACGATGTCAAGGATTCCTATGCAAAAAGAAGAGTGCCCCTACGTCGTTATGGAGAGCCCGAAGAGGTCGCCCACGGTATTCTCAGCCTCGTGCTGCCCGCTTCTTCTTACATGAACGCATCCGTACTGCTGGTCGACGGGGGAATGACCATTCGACATCCCTAAACCGGGATGATGGACAAATTCGGACTTCTCGCAAATTCCCCAACAGCCTTTTTCACGGAACAGCTGCCGCAGAATGTTTTTCCCGGCGTTCTTCCCGAGGGTCCGGGGCTCCTGTAAGCCCCGTATCCCCCAGATATTCTCCGACACCCTCCCCTCTTTTGTCCAAGAACCCTTCCCGTCTCTCCTGTCAAAGAAGAGCGGGAAGGGCTCGCATCCTTTCCGGTGATTGACGACGGTCATCATCGCTTCCTGGATCGGCTCCTACTGCTGGACGTTCCAGTAGCGCTCCTTCAACAGACGTTTGAAGAGCTTGCCCGTGGGATAACGCGGCAGCTCCTTTATCTTGATTTTACGCGCGAAGCCTGTTGCTGGACAATATCACGGCCATCTTTGAGAGAGTTGATCCCGCAATGTTCCGACTTTGTCCCGGGAAAACCGCCGCTCTCTTTTTCTTTGATACGGAAATGATTCCCACAAGCTGCGATCCCGAATCGACCCGAAGGACCTTGCTTATCTTCGGTATTGAAACGATCCTTATCACACTCCGGTGCCTACAAGTAAAGCCCTCCGGCAAAAGGAGCCCGCTCTTGACAATGGGTCCATTTAAACCTATAAGAACAACAGAACAAAGATCTTTTCCGATTCCTGAATGTATCAGCGTCCGTTCCCCGGACGTCATTGATCCTGAGAATTCCGAAAATGGCTCCATAGGAGGACGATCATGAAGGTAACGACCGGTGACTATCGCAACATCGTTATCTTTACAGGCGCCGGTATGTCGGCGGAAAGCGGCGTCCCCACCTACCGGGGGCGGGGCGGCATCTGGCACCAGTACAACTGGGAGGAATATGCCTGTCAGGACGCTTTTGACCGGGATCCCGAAAAGGTCTTGAAATTCCATGAGCTCCGCAGGAAACTGATCCTCTCCTGCCAGCCCCATGCCGGGCACTCTGCCATTGCCGAACTGGAAAAGCATCATCCAGGGGTCGTCGTGGTCACCCAAAACATCGACGGTATGCACCAGCGCTCGGGATCGAAACGGGTCATCGAGCTCCACGGAAACATCTGGCGTCTCAGGTGCCCCAAGCACGGCGTATTGGAGGACATCGGCGAGGCTTACAGGCGTCATCGATGCGAGCATTGCAAAAGCTGGCTCCGCCCCGATGTGACCTGGTTCGGAGACATGTTGAACCACGATGTCGTGGATGAGGCCACAGCCGTCATCGGCAGCAGCAACCTGTTCATAAGTGTGGGCACGTCTGGCGTCGTCTGGCCGGCTGCCGGTTACCCGCAGATCGCGAAAAACAACGGGGCCTACTGCATCGAGATCAATCCCGAACCGAACGAGATGTCCCATCTTTACGATCTGACCATCCGTGAACCCGCCGGTAGCGCCCTGCCAAGTCTTTTTTCAATGGCATCAACTTCATAAGGGCTTCCGAGCATATACCAAATTTGGCCTGTATCCACTGTTTCGAGTGGCCCTGTTTGACTGCCATCTCTGATGGGCTCGTAACAAGTCACAAACCGTGTCACCCCCTTTCAGCCTGCCCCCGCGAAGGCTGGGGAAAGCGAGTGTCCAGAACATATTGAATATATTGGGTTTCCGCTTTCAAGGGACTGACAAAATACGTGTTTTTCGCCTTTTTGCGGGGCGGTCATCTCTGGATGACGGGAAATTTGAGATGCACCAGCGAGGCTTATCTAAAACAAGTCCCCAGAAGAGCTTCAGGGGAAGGGAAAACGTCCATCAATGAGCATCTTCTGTCATCATTTCCCGGGGCGGAAGTCGTCTTCTTACTCCCTTTGCGCAACATCCCACTCAGTATTCTCTTTTTTTTACCAAGAGATCTCCCTGTCGAGAGATCTTCTTTGACACAAAGGATCTTCTGTCCTATATTACAGTTGTCGATAAGAGAATTCCCATCAATCTCGAAATTCTTTGTCCATCTTTCCTGCGAAGCTGCAAAACTGACTCGTCCTGACGTATTCATGATGTGAATGCATGTGGTTGGTCCGATGCACAGCCGTATCGGCATCTTTGACCTGCGGCAGGCATCTTTCTGATTTACGCACTTTCCCGTTTGGGGGAGCCTTCAAATCGCTCCATGAAAGAAAGGAGGCAGGTATGGGTGTTTACAAAGTCATTGAATTGGTTGGAACGAGTTACGATTCCTGGACTGACGCGGCGAAACGGGCAGTTGAAACAGCCAGCGCAACCTTGGAGGACTTGAGGGTGGCAGAGGTGACAACGCTCGATATGAAAATCGAAGACGACAAGAAGATCCTCTATCGAGCGAGGGTCCAAGTGTCTTTCAAAGTACACACCTTTGAGAAGTATGCAGAGACGCTGGGTCCCAAGCCGTACGCCCTTGAGGAAGAGTAGAGACAGGGAGTTGTCAAATTCAGAAGGCAGAGGAAAAAAGTCTGCCGATGCAGGTCACTGGAATTGGGATGGGATCCCCTTTAATGGGGATCCCATCCCAAATTATCCACGCCGGAACATGGACTTTTTCAGCCGCGCTTCGAAGGGTCTAAGAGATAAACGTAGTCAGTCAATTGATTGGTCTATTCCCTTAGCCGGGTGAAAGAATGCAATGATGAACGCTGCATCCTGAATAACAGCAAAAAAGGCTTTGGATATCCGGTTGATGCTGAGCCACTCTCCTTGCCAGTCCGGGATGATTGAGATGCGTGGGCCTTGGGAAATCGGGCTCGATAGAAAGGAAATCTATGATTCCCTTATCAAACCTTTTTCCCGCTTCCCGAATCCCAGTTAACCCAGGTCACAAACAAAATTCTGAGAAGCTATGTGCCCCCAAGCACCTTACGGATTCAATGCGACGGCCGCATTCGTAATGACGTCAAGGCCCCGTTCTTTGGTCTTTGCCTTGAAGATGACCGTATTGCCCTCTTTCCACATTTCGGTGATGATCGTCTCGCCGGGAAACACGTGGCTGGCAAACCGCACCGTGATACTCTTGAACTTTTCGGGATTATAATCGCAGAACTCCTGAAGAACCGCGCGCCCGGCGAATCCGAACGAGCAAAGCCCGTGCAGGATCGGCTTCTCATAGCCTGCCATCCCTGCGAAACTGGGATCGGCGTGCAGCGGGTTGCGGTCGCCGCTCAAACGATAGATCAGGGCTTGCTGCGGAAGTGTCTTCTGTTCAAAGACCTTGTCGGGCGCTCTTTCGGGAGGCACATTGCCCGGCTTGGGACCGGAATCGCCGCCGAAGCCGCCTTCGCCTCGGGCGAAAACCGTAAAGGTGTTGAAAAACACCTTGTCTCCCTTTTCATCGGTGGTGACGGCATCGAGCAACACCAGCGCACCCTTGCCCTTGTCATAAACGGCCCTGATGACCGGCGCAGTGGTGAGTTTTCCGCTGGTAGGAATCGGCTGCTTCAGGATCTCCAGGTATTGCTCTCCGTGCAGCACCATCATCGGGTTGATTTCCATCCCCGGAGCACCAATCATACCGACCAACGCCGGGAAGGGGGGGACCACACCGAAGGTCGGCAGCACCTTCAGGTTTCCCTCATAGGTGAATTGAAGCTGCTGTTCGGCCGTCTCGGGGATACCTGCCCCGACGCCCAATGCATACAGCATCACGTCTCGGTCTGTGTACTCGTAGGTTAGTGGTGGCAGTGTCGTACCAACAGCTTTTTGGGGATCAATAGGCATAGTCCAATTCTCCTTTGTTTAGTTGTGATGTAAAAGGATATGAAACCCTGCACCATAGGAATCGGGCCAGGGTATCGCGACGGTCGGAGTATAAGGGAAGCGCTCTCTCCTGTCAATGGAAAACTGGAGAACTGGCATTCCCACGCACAAAGCCTCAAGGGATGGTAAAAGAACACTCGCTTTCATATCGCTCAAAAAAAGCTACAGCGCCCGGAAAAGGACGGGCGGGCCGGGGTCGGCCAGTTCCACCCTCCCCTCCTCGAGGAGTATCTCCAAGTGGACCAGAAGTTCCGAGACGGCAAGGAAAGCATCCCCCTCCGGCACAAAAGGAAAGACATCGCCGATGAGGCGGTACAGGGGCCGCGATTCCCTGCGGAGGGCCTTCCAGATCAAATCCATCCGCTCTCGATGATGGACGACATAACCGTCCATGATGCCTGAAAGGTCCTCTATATACTCGCCATGGCCCGGAAACACGAGGCGCGCCTTCACACCCCGGAGCTTTTCCAGAGACAGGAGGTAAGTCTTCAAACTCCGATAATCGGGATCCCGAAGATGGGTGCGCTTGATCTCCATCAGCGGATTGGGGGTGATATGCTTGATGATGTGATCGCCCGAGAAGAGAATGCTCCGCCGGGATTCATAGAGACAGCAGTTTCCCGTCGTATGACCCGGGGTATGGATCACCGTCAGATGATAACCGTCCCCGGTGAAAACATCGCCATCCCGCATGATCGACACGTCGTCCAGGGGATCGCAGAGTTCCCGCAAAAAGACGAAACGGTCCTTCACCTTTTCGATCTCCGACGGGGGCATGTCGGCCATGGCCAGAAACCGCTCCATCTCCGGCGTCCAGGCCCCCTCACGGTAATTTTCACTGGCTACCCGCCATCGGTCGTCCTCATGGATGAAGCAGGGAATCTGACGCCCCGAGGCCTGCCTCATGGCTACGGCGAGACCGAAGTGGTCCTGATGGCCGTGAGTGACGATGATTCTTTCGATATCCTCGAGATCGAAGCCTGCCGATTGGAGACGCTGGCGGATGTATTCCAGCGCCCCGGGGATCTTCAGTCCCGTATCGATGAGGGTGATGGGTCCCCTGCCGACGGCATAGATATTCAGGGTGATCAGATCGGAGCCGGGCAGGGGAATGACGATAGGAAGCACATCTACCACTTCTGGAAAGGGCAGGAAAGGATTCGAAGACATCAGCCCAGAGCCTCTTCGGTGCTCTCCCGCAGACGGTTCAAGGCATCGGAAATCATGACGGGATAAGCCTCGGTTTTTAGCATCCTCAAAGAGACGGGCAGGGCATCCAGTTGGTCCTTTGCAACGGAAGCGATCTCTTTCAGAGACCGCGGTTCCGAAAGCCTTTCCCCGTCCTTCATCACCGGCTTCAAAAGGGGAATGCCTGCCTGGACATCGCCGTCCAGGGTCAGCAGATCGCCCCGCATTCGTCCTTCTTCGTAAGACCGGAACACCTGCTTGCGACCCGGCCAGGTGGCCTTGCCCTCGGATTTCTTCAGTCTCGGCCTGCCTGCGTACTCCATGAGCTTGTAGGCGCACTCCAGATAGGGAGCGTCCTCGGAGGTGTCCAGTTTTGTGCCCACGCCGAATCCGTCGATCGGCGCTCCTCCGTCCAGCAACTCGGCGATGGCGTATTCGTCCATGTTTCCGCTCACGAAAATCTTAACCTCCGCCAGGCCCCCCGCATCCAGAATCTGTCGGACTTGCAGGGACAACCGGAGGAGATCGCCGCTGTCGAGGCGGACCGCCTGGACCCCGATCCCCCGCTCCCGCAGATACTTCGAGGTTTCAACCGCCTTCCGGGCGCCTTCCAACGTATCATAGGTATCGATTAGGAGGGTCACATTATCGGGATTCGCGAAAGCAAACCGGATGAAGGCCTCCCCTTCGTCCTCATGGGATTCCACGAAGGAATGGGCCATCGTCCCCGAAACGGGAATCGCGAAAAGGCTTTCCGCAAGCACATTGGAAGAAGCTGCAAAACCTGCGACGAAAGAAGACCTCGCGGCGAAAAGGCCTGCCTCAGCCCCGTGGGTTCTCCTCAGGCCGAAATCGACAAGACCCGATCTTCCCGCCGCAGCCAAAACACAGCGGGCCGCCTTGCTTGCAAGGAGAATCTGCAGGTGGAGAAGATTCATCAAGCGGGTCTCCACGAATTGGGCTTCCGGCAGAGGCGCCGTGATGCGGATGATGGGCTCGTTCTCGAAGAAAACGGTTCCTTCGGGCAGCGCATGAACGTTTCCGGTAAAGCGGAATCGCCTCAGGTAATCGAGAAGTTTATCGGAAAAACGGCCCGTCTTTGCCAGGAAGGAAACCTCTTCCTCGGAAAAGCTTAGCCGCTCCAGAAAATCCAATACCGATTCCAGTCCCGCCGACATCAGAAATCCTCGCGTTGGCGGCAGTTTGCGGACAAAGAGCTCGAAGACGGCCGTCTCGTTCATGCCCTCTTCCACGTATCCCTGGAGCATCGTGAGCTGATAGAGATCCGTCAACAGAGGACTTGTGAGGGGATCGAAGACCATTAATGGAGAGCCTCTGTAGTGACGATGTGGACGCCCTTCTCTTTCATCTGCGCCAGGGCCTTGTCCCCATCGCCGGGGTTTACGTTCACGGCCCGAACGGCATCCGCCAGCAGATATACCTCGAAACCGAGACCAAGGGCCTCCAGAACGGTCGAAAGTACGCAATAATCGGTTGCGAGCCCCCCCGTGAAGATTCTCCTGACATTGAGATCCGACAGCAGGCTCCCGAGGCTTCTGCCCTCTGCGTCGTGGCCTTCCATAGCCGAGTACTGTTCCTGATGCCGGGACGTCGCCTTCGAGATAATCGCCGCACCCGGCGGAATAAGCAGCTTCGGGGCAAAGGCGGCGCCCTCCGTGTCACGGATACCGTGCGGAGGCCAGGAACCGCCCTGACCGCTGAAGGAAATGTGATCGGGCGGATGCCAATCTCGGCTGAAAAAGAGGGGGAGCCCTTTCCGCTCGAACCTTTCGATCACCCGGTTGAGCGGAGAGACCACCTCGTCGCCTTCCGGGACGCCGAGGGCGCCGCCGGGAAGAAAGCAGTTCTGCACATCTACGACGATAAGCGCGTCCCCCTTCCGCAAATCAACGGCTTCATGGTCGGCTGTTCCCATGGAATCACCTCCACATCCATTTCGATGGTTCGTCACCCCCCCATGCCCCGTGGAGCGCCCCGAAGCATGAAAACCACCCCCACCCCTTCCATCGATGCGGAGGGATACAGAGAGGGGGATTTTCTTATCAAATCAACTCAATCCGCCGAAAAGGTCAGCTTTGTCCCCGACATGTTCAGGATGAACTGCTCCGGCATGATCTGCTCGATGGTCATGATGGCCTTCCGGCCCGTGCAGTGACACGGAATCACGTAGGCGGGAGCGATCTGGATTAATTCCTCCACAGTCCTGTCGACGATGGGTTCGAAGGCCCGGCCGGACAGATGAAATCCCCCCATAACGGCATGAACGTCCTCGACACCCGTCACTTCCCTTGCATACCAGACGGTGTTGACGATGCCGGCATGGGCGCAACCCGAAAGAATGACCAGTCCCTTGCCACGGAGATTCATGACGATTGAGGTATCGTCCTCGATGGCGTCCCACATCTCGATGCCCTCCATCTCGAAATGGGCCGCCGGCAACCCCTGTTCGAAGTCTGTGACCCGTTCGATCTCGCCCAGAAAGAGGACATCACCCTCCAGCAGAAGGTAGGGGGCTGCCGTCTCGACGAGGCTGCCACCCGCTTCTTCCACCATTTCCCTGGTAAATTTCGGAAAATAAATCCTGAAATCCTCGCTTATCTTTATATACCGCGGCCAATGAAACACCTTTGGATGGGTGACGAACTCGATGCCCTTCTTTCCGATCATCTCCATCAGTTTTGCAAAGCCGCCCAGGTGATCGCTGTGTCCGTGCGAGACGGCAGTGGCCTCAACCTCTCCCATGTCCACACCCAGGACCTTTGCATTGTAGGCCGCCCCTTCTGCGGAAAAGCCAAAGTCGAAAAGCATGGTTCTGGTCTTCTCGCCCGTCGTCGTCTTTACGATCGCCGAAAATCCATGTTCCGCCAACACGGAGGCCCGTATTTCACCCTCCCGGACGGGCATGGCCCTCTGTATGATTTCGTTGTTGTCCCCGGCTGTAATGTCAATGTAGTTATCCTGCAGGGTCAGTATCTCGATCCTGTCCACCTCTCTGACGGCGACACGTTCTCCCATAAGTCCCCTCCTCTCCTTCAATGGTTTGAATCATCCCCAATGTCTTCATATCCCTTGGCCGGAAAGAATTTCCATCAGGGCCAGGGCGCTGTCAGCGGCAAGTTCCCCGCCGATCCCGTGGCGTCCCGTATCGGCACAGCAGTGATACAAATTTTTCA
>JAFGIO010000047.1 GCA_016929555.1 Deltaproteobacteria bacterium
GGCCTGGATAATGCCGTGGATTTTGGTTCCATCCTGAAGTGGCTTGCCATGCCCTTGCTTGTCGTCCTGAAATTTCTCTATCAATACGTCCATAACTACGGCATCGCCATCATCATTCTGACCATTCTGATCAAGATCCTCTTCTGGCCCCTGGGCAACAAGAGCTACAAGGCGATGAAGGAGATGCAGAAGCTGCAGCCCAAGATCCAGGAACTCCAGCAGAAATACAAGGACGACAAACAGAAACTCGGCCAGGAGACGATGGCCCTGTACAAAGCCCATCATGTCAATCCCCTGGGCGGATGCCTGCCGATGCTCATTCAGATCCCCGTTTTTTTCGGGCTTTACAAGGCCCTGCTCTATGCCATTGAGCTGCGTCATGCGCCCTTTTTCTGGTGGATACAGGATCTTTCGTCTAAGGATCCCTACTACATAACGCCGATCATCATGGGCGCAAGCATGTTTATCCAGCAAAAGATGAGCCCGCCCATGGGCGATCCCATGCAGGCGAAGATCATGATGTGGATGCCCGTGATTTTCACCTTCATGTTTCTGAATTTTTCATCAGGGCTGGTCATATACTGGCTTTTCAACAACATTTTGAGTATCGGCCAGCAATACTATATCAACAAGAAATCATCCTGATACGAGAAGAGGCGAGGTCATGCATGCTATAGAAATTGAGGGAAAAACAATCGATGAGGCCATCGAAAAGGCCTGTGAGGAGTTTCAGATGCCCCGGGAGAAGCTCAACATCGAAATCATTTCGGAAGGGGCCTCCGGCTTTCTGGGGCTGGGAGCAAAAAAGGCGAGGATCAAAGCCGGTGTCATGTCCATCGATGTATCGAACCTGGGATTGTCGAGTCATGCCTTGAAAAAGGAGGAAATGCAGGAAGGGAAAGAAGGGGCCGAAACGGCGCCGGAGACCCCTGTTTCTTCAGAGTCACAGGCGCCGGCAACGACCGTTGCCATCCAGGCCAAGCTGTTTCTGGAAGGTCTTCTGGCGCGCATGAGCCTCGACTGTCCGGTGACAGTCGAAGAGACGGCCGATTCGATCGTCCTCAATATCAACGGGGATGGAGGAGGCCTGCTCATCGGCAAGAGGGGGCAGAATCTCGATGCCATGCAGTATATCGTCAACAAGGTTGTCAACCGTGCCGGTGGCGACCGGAAGATGATCGTCATCGATTCGGAGGCCTACCGGAAACGGAGAGAGGAATCTCTCATCAGCATGGCGGAAAAATTGGGCGATAAAGTGAAAAGAACGAAGAAGCCCGTCACCGTGAGCCACATGCATGCCCATGACCGTCGGATCATTCACCTTGCCCTTCAGAATGACGAGAAACTGATTACCAAGAGCCGTGGAGAGGGCGAATACCGGAAGATCATCATCATGCCGGTCAAGAAAGGATAGGGTGTCCATCGGAGATACGATTGCTGCCATCGCCACGCCTCCCGGTACGGGAGGAATCGGGGTGATCCGTGTCAGCGGCCCCCGGGCTGAAGATATAGCCCGGCTGCTTTTCAGATCCAGTCATCATGTCAGGGATTTCAAATCCCGCCGTCTTTACCATGGGGACATCGTCGCAGCCGGTCAATCGACGGTCATCGACGAGGTCCTGATCGTTCTAATGCGCAAACCAAACTCCTATACGGGAGAAGACACGCTGGAGATCTATTGTCATGGAGGTCTCTTGATCATGGAGAGCATCCTCGGCGAGGTTGCCAGGGCGGGTGTGCGCCTTGCAGAGCCCGGCGAATTCACGAAACGGGCCTTCCTGAACAACAGGATCGATCTGTCCCAGGCGGAAGCGACGGCGGACATGATTGCGGCCCGCACAAGACGCGGGTTGGATTTGGCCTTGTCTCATCTCAAGGGCAACCTGGCGCGGAAGATCGAAGCCCTTCATTCCCCCCTCTTGGATATTCTCGCAGCCTTGGAGGTATCCATTGATTTCACGGAGGAGGAGCTTGGCGAGGCCTCTCCGCCAGCGGCATACGACGCCCTGGAGGCTGTCGTTGCGGACATCGAAAGGCTGTTGGCGACCTCCCCGGAAGGCATCATCTGCCGTCAGGGGGCGAGCGTCGTCATCGCGGGCAGGCCGAACGTAGGGAAATCGAGCCTCCTGAACAGGCTGCTTGGGGAGCAGAGGGCCATCGTGACGCCCATCCCAGGGACGACCCGCGATTTCATTGAGGAGACGGTCGATATACGGGGCGTTCCGGTAAGGCTCATGGACACGGCGGGCATCCGGCACCCGGAGAACATCATCGAAGCGGAGGGCATCCGCCGGGTCTGGCAGAAATCGGAAGGGGCAGATGTCGTCATGGTCCTTCTGGATGGCAGCGAACCCCTGCGCGATGAGGATACGGAGATCCTTGAGGGGAACCGGACAAGGCCTGTGCTTGTCGTCGTCAACAAGGTCGATCTTGCGCCTGGGCTTGATGGAGATGTGCTCAGATCCCATATGAGTGGTGAGGCTTCCGGGCCTTTGTGGATTTCGGCGAAGTTCGGGCAGGGTATTGATGAACTGATCGAGGTCCTGGGCTGCCTTTTGCTTCATGATCAGGCAGAGCGGGAGCCGGAGGTCCGGATAGCAAACATCCGCCATCAGGCAGCATTGGAGGAAGCCCTCCGGTCGATTCGGCAGGCGCAAAGCAGTATCAGAGAGGGACATTCGCCGGAGTTCGTCGCCTTCGACATCCAGCAGGCCATTGCAGGCCTTGATCTGATCACCGGCCGATCCGTCGACGAACAGGTGCTCGACAGGATATTCTCGACATTCTGCATCGGAAAGTGATAAGGAAAAAAACATTATTAAAGAAGCGTGAGGGTATCATCATGGCGCAGTACATCCATCAGGGGGAAGGAACGGAAATCCAGTCCATAACCGGTCATTACACTGTCCTGGAGGAAGGACAGCTCAAGCAAGGGGACCGCCCGTTTCTCTACGTTATGGGAGCTGCCGTGGTGGACAGTTCCTGTTGCGGAACAGGCGGTGGACGTTTCCTGAATGTTCCCGGATACATCCTATCCTGGAAGCAAAATGAAACCATCGATGGCTTTGCCATCAGCGAGGTGGAGCCGGTGGTGAACGAAGAGGACCGGAAGGCCATCAAGGCGATTCTGGATCGGAAATTTCCCAACTCTCAGGTTAATTTTTTTTAGGCCTGACCGACCGCATCGGGAGGTGCACGACATGGAAATTGTTCGTATCGAAGGAAGGGACAAGGGGAAGATCATGCTTTACGCGCTCAGCACCTGCGGCTGGTGCCGGAAGACGAAAATCCTGCTCAACGAGATGGGTCTGGCCTATTCCTATGTAGATGTAGACCTTTTGCAGGGCGCCGAAAGAACGGACACCTTGAAGGAGGTTCAACGATGGAATCCCGACGGATCTTTTCCCACCATGGTCATCGATGACAGCCATTGCGTCGTCGGTTTCAAGGAGGAGATGATCAGGGAGAGGTTCGCCGAAAAGTGAGGGAAACGATGGTCGACCTGGAACAAAGGAAGGAACGGTTGTTCGAGCAACTCCGGCGGGACGCCGAAGCCGCGGGCTACCATCTCAACCCCGATCGGGCCTTTGTCTACGATCTGATCGAGGGGCTTCTCACCAACGAGGAACGTTTCGGTTATCTTTCCTGTCCCTGCCGGCTCGCTGCGGGCAGCCGCGAGGAAGACCTGGACATCCTCTGCCCCTGCGACTACCGGGACCCCGACCTTGACGAACATGGCGCTTGCTATTGCGCCCTCTACGTTTCCGAGGAGGTTCTTTCGGGCCGCAGGAAGGTCGCCTCGATTCCGGAAAGGCGCCGTCGGCCACAGGAAAAGGCAGTTTCCGCCGCAGCACCGCCCACTTCCGGCGTCCGTCTCGTGCTTCCCTACCCGGTCTGGCGGTGTCGCGTTTGCGGCTACCTCTGCGCCAGGGAGCACCCGCCGGGGAGTTGTCCCGTCTGCAAGGCGGGCAAGGACCGTTTTGAACCCTTCCTCTAAAAAGGCCCCGGAAGGCTCCCGATGTCAGGTTTGCAGATAGGTGTGCAGTCCGGGCAGCAGGTTCACGCCGAAATAGGTAAACAGAACGGCGGCAAAGCCGCAGACCGCCATGAGGGCCAGCGGCCCCCCCCGCCATCGCCGCACGAGGCGGGCATGAAGAAGGGCCGCATAGATGAGCCAGGTGATCAGAGACCAGGTCTCCTTTGGATCCCAGCTCCAGTAGGAGCCCCAGGCATAATGGGCCCAGACCGATCCGGTCACGATGCCCAGGGTCAGAAGGATAAAACCCATCACCGCGCACTGGTAGATCAGCTCATCCAGCACCTCCGGGTGGGGTATCAGTTCGCGAAAGCGCTTCAATCCATTTTGCTTGCTCACTTCTCCTCTCTTCAAAAAAAACATGATGCCCAGGGCGAAGGCAACCGTGAAGGCGGCATAAGCGAGAAAACAGGTGACGACGTGTGAGGTCAGCCAGTTGCTCTGCAGGGCCGGTATCAGCGGCTGGATGCGGCTGTCGACGCCCGGGGAGAGTGAGGCCATGGCCATGGCGAGAAAGGCGCAGGGGACGACGAAAGCGCCGGGACTGCGGTTGCGGGTCCGCCACTCGATGAGAAGGTAGAGCAGGACGACAGCCCAGGCGAAAAAAATCAGGGACTCGTAGAAGTTGGCCAGGGGGACATGGCCGATGCCCAGCCTGTAGGATGCGATCCAACGAATGATCAGAGCCAGCGTATGGGCGACATACCCGGCAAGGGCCGTTCCCGTGGCGATCCGGCCCCAGAAGGCCTCACTGCGGAGCATGGAGAGAAGATAGAAAAGAAAGGAGACGAAATAGACAAAGGTCACCCAGCTCAGGATCGACGTGTGGCTCATTTCGGGGACTCCACAGGCGATTCGATCTTTTCGGTCAGAAAATCGAGTTCTCTGTTTAGGCCTGCAATATTGCGGTTGCACCTGCCCGCAAGGGAGACCTCCGTCCCTTCCCCCCTGTCTTCCAAGCTGATCCATACCCTCCGGTGATCATAGAAGAAGACACCTAAAAGCCCCAGGACCATGATCAGCGCGCCGGTGATGACGATAGGCAGGCTGGGATCCCGGTTGACCATGAGACCAGTGAAGTAACGCGAGCCCGCCGGCGCAAGCGAAAAGACATAGGGTTTGAACAGACCCGGATCCATTATGGGCATCTGCATCAGCAGGCCGGGATTCTCTTGCACGATTCTGTCGATGTCCTGGAAGACCCAAAACTGAAGGTCTTCCCCGGGAGATGAAATATAGACCTTCGCTGCCGGCCCGAGATTCATGAAATTGCTCTCCAAGCGGAGTATCCTCACCCCGGCCTTGACGCCAGGAAGATCGAATTCAGAGCCTTCTTCGATCGTCTGCTCAGCCACTTTTTCGTCATGCCGCCTCACCGTCATGGTCATCCGTGAGTCGGGGATGATGCCGTAATTAGCCTGGTAGAAACGGAAGCCTTCGAACTGAAGGGGATGATTGACGAGGATGTTTCCCTGCGACAGGAGGCGTTCGCCTCTTAAGAAACTGATGTCGGAGCGATAGCGCTTAGGGGTGCCGTCATCGTAAAATTCGAGGCTGAATCGGTCGCAACGGATGGTAAAGGGGAGTTTTTTAGCCGCCTTTGAGCCTTTCATGTATACCGTATCCGTCGATTCGCCCTCGCCGAGTTCCGTATATCCTTCGAAGCCCAATAGAAATCCTGCGATGGCACCGCCCAGAATTATCAGGATCCCCACATGGACGATGTAGGGTCCAAAGTAGGAAAATCTGCCCTTTTCTGCATAAAGGAGATGCCTCGATCCCTCCGTGGTGTGTTCGATGTGGCCGAATCGCTTTTGCAGAATGGTTGAGAGCAGTGCGGCCGTGATCGGCAGAGGATTCTTTGCGGCGAACTGTTTATCCGGTTCGGGATGATTGGGTGCATCCGGCTTGGCGGATGACCGGCTCCGACTGAACTGGCGGAAGGCAGCGGGGAAGCGGTTCAGCGAACAGACGAACAGGTTGAGACAGAGCAGGGCCAACAGGATGGTGAACCAAAGGGAATGGAAGATGTTGGACAACTGAAGCGTCCTTAACAGCTGGATGACGCCCGGACTGATGCGGCCGGTAAGGGTTTCGGCGGCTTCCTGCTGGGGGATGAAGGTGCCCAGTACGGATGCAAAGGCGATGGCGATGAAAAGGGCAACCGTCAATTTGACCGATGAGAAGAAGGTCCAGAAGGCGTTACATTTCTTTGACAATGGTAGTCTGCCTGACCGCTATAGAATATCCATCCGTAAGGGGGAGGGATGAAACAAGGCTTTCCCCTGACCTTAAAACACCTGTCCCGACTTGCAGGTTGAAAGGGCGCAGCGAATGGGTGATGATTCCCTATGCAATAAGACTATCTTGAATGCAAGTATTTATTGGCATGCTAATTCGTCAAGTTAAAATATCCTTGACAAGGGGCCTCATTTATAATTAGTTTACCGATTCGCACCCATCCCGAAAAATGGGAAGGTGAAATCATCTTCATGAAGTCCAGACAGGTGTACTTTGAAAGTCGACGTGACGAAAATACCGGAAGAGGGGCTGGACCTCCGATTCACTAGGGAAGGGAACGCGTTCTCGGAACTGGTTGCCGATTCGGAAGAAATGGATTTCTCGGTTCGGAAAGTCGATGTTTCCTGTCGTGTGGCGAAAGTTCGGGAAAAGATCTTCATCGAAGGAAGTCTGGAGGCCCTCTTGGACCAGCAATGCTGTCGCTGTCTGGAAATAGCTCAGGTACCCGTCCGGACCGCCTTCCGCTATGTCCTGATACCGGAAGGATCTCAAGGATCTGAAATCTTGCCGGCGGAATTCGGGGTATACCGCGAAGATCGGATCGACCTGGATCCGCTGATTTACGAACAGATTGTCCTGCAGATTCCCATGAAGGTGCTCTGTATGGATGACTGCAAGGGATTGTGCCCTCGGTGCGGTGTCAACCTGAACGTGACGAAATGCGACTGTCTGGCCGAATCTGCCGACGAAAGGTTTTTAATTCTGAAAGATTGGAAAATAGATAACCCATCCCATTGAAGAGGAAATGTCATGCCAAATCCCGTAAAGAGACATTCAAAAACGCGAAGGAACATGAGGCGGGCCCATGATTTCTTAACAGGGCCTTCGATATCGGTCTGTCCGCAATGCAAGGAACCAAAACTTCCCCATCGTGTCTGTGCACGCTGCGGATTTTACAAAGGTCGGGAAATCATTCCGATAGAGAAGACCTCCTGAGAGAAGGACCCTGTCCAGTCCTTGGGATTGACCGGACATAGAAATGCGACTTGATGGAAAAGTAGCCTTGGTGACGGGCGGTTCGCGGGGGATCGGGCGGGCTGTGGCGATCAGACTTGCTGAAACCGGGGCTGTTACTTATATCAACTATCATAGAGACGAGAATGCCGCCCAACAGACGTGCAGCCTTATAGCCGAAGAGGGAGGGGTGGGGCGGATCAGCCGTTTCGATGTCGCCGACTACGAACGGACACAAGCCTCCATTGGCGATATCATTCGGGAGAATGGCCGTTTGGATATTCTGGTCAACAATGCCGGAATAGCCGTTGACGGTCTTCTGGTCCGGATGAAGGAAAGCGATTGGGATCGTTTGATCGGGACGAACCTGAAGGGAGCCTTGAACTGTTGCCATGCTGTGTCCCGCGTGATGATCCGGCAGAAATGGGGAAGGATCATCAATATCGCCTCTGTGGTGGCCGAGGCGGGCAATGCGGGACAGGCCGCTTACGCCGCTTCCAAAGCGGGCCTACTGGGGCTCACCAAATCCCTTGCGAGGGAACTGGCGTCGCGCTCCATCTGTGTCAATGCCGTTGCGCCTGGATTCATTAAGACGGACATGACAGCTGCTCTGTCGGTCCAGGCGAAGGAAAAAATCCTGGAGCAGATACCGATGTCCAGGCTGGGAACGCCGGAGGATGTTGCCGGCGTCGTTGCTTTTCTGGCCTCTGATGAAGCCGGTTACATTACGGGACAGATCATTCGCGTCAACGGTGGATTGTATATGTAAATGGGTGTGTCCGAATGAATGATGGCTTGATAAAAGCATCCTGTTCGGATAAATTGCCATTCATCCTATCGAGTGGGAGGGAGTTCGTTCATGACGCTGGAAGAGAGAATCATCGATATCATCGTGGAGCAGTTGGAGGTTACCAGAGAGGAATGTGTGCCGGAGGCCGCCTTCATTGACGATCTGGGGGCCGATTCACTTGATCTCGTAGAACTGATTATGGAGATGGAGGAGAACTTCGGCATGCAGATCGCCGACGATGAGCTGGAAAAGATCCGCACCATTCAGGATGTCATCGATTTTCTGAGAAGCAAGGGTGTGAGCTGAGCGGCCGGTCCGTGATTTTGGGGAGGTATCCATGAAAAGGCGGGTTGTTGTTACAGGTATGGGAGCCGTCACACCCTTGGGTAACTCGGTCAAGGACACCTGGGAGGGGATCTGCGGTGGACGTTCCGGTGTCGCAGGTATTACGAAATTCGACACAACGGGCTTCGACACGAAAATCGCGGCGGAACTGAAGAACTTCGATCCCTTGATCTTCGTGAATAAGAAAGAACTGCGTCGTTATGATGATTTTATTATATACAGCTTGGCGTCGGCCGAGATGGCCATGGTCGATTCGGGTCTCCGGATCGAGGGGAGCTGGGCAGACCGGGTAGGCGTCATTATCGGGTCGGCGATTGGAGGCCTCGCAACCATAGAGAATCAGAAGGAGATCCTCATGAAGGCAGGTCCCGGCAGGGTATCCCCTTTCACGATTCCCGCCGCTCTTGC
This sequence comes from Deltaproteobacteria bacterium, assembly GCA_016929555.1. GTDB lineage: Bacteria > Desulfobacterota > Syntrophia > Syntrophales > JAFGIO01 > JAFGIO01. The sequence continues at coordinate 8,835 of JAFGIO010000047.1, forward strand.
CAACCTCAGTGCCGGCCAGGTTTCGATACGTTTCAGTGCCAAAGGGCCCATCAACTGCACCGTTACGGCCTGTGCCTCGGGAACGAATGCCATCGGCGACGCTATGAGGATCATTCAGCAAGGCTACGCCGATGTCATGATCGCCGGCGGGGTCGATGCGGCGATCACGCCCCTGTCGGTATCCTGTTTCAACGCCATGCGCGCCCTTTCGATCCGAAACGACGAGCCCCAGAGGGCGAGCCGCCCATTCGACCGGGACAGGGACGGTTTCGTCATGGGTGAGGGCTGCGGTATTGTTGTAATGGAAGAATTGTCCTTCGCCCGCAACCGCGGCGCACGGATCTATGCGGAGATCGCTGGATACGGAATGACCAGTGACGCATTCCACATGGCCGCGCCGCCGCCGGGACATGAGGGGGCGGCCCGGTGCATGCTGGCTGCCCTCAGCGATGGAGACATGGTTCCCGGCGATATCGATTACATCAATGCCCATGGCACCTCGACGCCTCTCAACGACCAATATGAAATAGAGGCTATTCGGACGGTCTTCGGTGAAAGTGCGAAGAGCGTTTGCATCAGTTCGACGAAATCGATGACCGGGCATCTGCTCGGCGGCGCCGGCGGCGTAGAGGCCATTCTGACCGTCAAGACCATAGAGGAAGGGGTCCTGCCTGCCACGGTCAATCTCGAAAATCCGGATGTCGGGACCGATCTGGATCTGATTCCTTTGCAAGCCAGACAAAAATCGATCGAAACGGCCATGTCGAATACCTTCGGGTTCGGCGGTGTGAACGCCGTTCTCGTCTTCAAGGGATATAGGGACTAAAGATATCCATGGAAGAGATCATCGTAGGTTCCGATCATGCCGGTTTTGTGCTGAAGGAGGCCATCAAGCCTTCCCTTTTTGCGAGAGGGCTTACCGTCATCGATGCGGGTACCCATGACGAATCCCCCGTCGATTATCCGGATATCGGAGCCGTCGTTGCCGAACGGGTCGTCTCGGGGGAATTTGCCAGAGGCATCTTGATTTGCGGTTCCGGAGTGGGCATGTCGATCGTTGCGAACCGCTATCATGGGGCCAGGGCCGCCCTCTGCCTCGATGAAGAGACGGCTCTCCTGAGCAGGCTGCACAATGACAGCAACATCCTCGTTCTCGCCGGCAGGAGAACGGCAACCGAGCGGGCTTGGGCGATCCTGGATGTGTGGCTGAGGACGCCCTTCTCCGGGGAGCGCCACGAGAGTCGTCTCGACAAGATCCGAGATCTCGAGGCGGCGCTCTGTCGGAAATACTCCATTCCTTGAGGAGATACGATCCATGGCGAGCTTATGGGAGAACGATCCGGAGGTGGCCGGCGCCATTCTTCAGGAGACGCAGCGGCAGGCCGAAAGCCTCGAGCTGATTGCCTCCGAAAATTTCGTCAGTGAAGCCGTCCTGGAGGCCCAGGGCTGCATCATGACGAACAAATACGCCGAGGGTTATCCGGGGAACCGCTATTACGGGGGCTGCGAATTTGTCGATATCGTGGAGCGTCTTGCCATTGAGCGCTGCAAGCAGCTCTTCGGTGCCGATCACGCGAATGTCCAGCCTCACTCTGGAACGCAGGCGAATATGGCCGTCTATTTTTCCGTCCTGCAGCCGGGGGATACCATTTTGGGCATGAACCTTTCCCATGGCGGGCATCTTTCTCACGGCAGTCCGGTCAATTTCTCCGGACGCTATTATAACGTTGTTTCTTATGGTGTAGATAAAAAGACAGAAACCATCGATTTCAACGAGGTCGAATCCCAGGCCCTGAAGCATCGGCCGAAGCTGATCGTCGTCGGGGCCAGCGCCTATCCCCGTGCCATCGATTTTGACGCCTTTAGACGGGTCGCCGATCGAATCGGTGCGGTGGTCATGGCCGATATCGCCCACATTGCAGGTCTCGTCGCCGCAGGGCTCCATCCCTCGCCGGTCGGAAACTGCGAATTCGTAACCTCGACGACCCACAAGACGCTGCGCGGTCCCCGGGGAGGTCTCATCATGTGCAGGCAGGATCTGGCCAAGGTCTTGAACAGCCGTGTTTTTCCGGGTTCCCAGGGCGGTCCGCTCATGCATGTCATCGCGGCGAAGGCGGTGGCCTTCAAGGAAGCCCTGAGCCGGCAGTTCAGGGACTACCAGCATCAGATCGTCAGCAATGCCAAGGCCTTGGCGAAGGCCCTTCAGGACGAGGGATTCCGTCTCGTCTCAGGCGGAACGGACAACCACATGATTCTGGTGGACCTGTCGGTGAAGGGAATCACCGGTAAGGATGCCCAGGAAGTCCTGGACCGTGCCGGTATCACCGTAAACAAGAACGGTATCCCCTTCGATACAACAGGGCCCCAGATCACAAGCGGCATCCGGCTGGGTACACCGGCTCTGACGACCCGGGGGATGAAGGAGACGCAGATGCGGCAGATCGCGCGCTTTATCTCCGAAGTCCTGGCACACCGTGAAAACGATGCCAAGGTTGTCGAGGTTCGGGAGGGTGTTTGTTCTCTCTGCGAACAATTTCCCCTTTACGCACAGCGGATCGCTAAGGGGAAAAGCGAATTCAACAGCTAACAGCTGGCAGGGCCGAAGGATATGGCAGTGACAACCGCCAGGGATACAGAGAGCAGAAACGATCAAAGGCCGGCGTGGGATGATTATTTCATGGACATCGTCGATTTGGTGGCCCGTCGTTCCACCTGCCGGCGTCGCCGCGTGGGGGCGGTTCTGGTTCGGGATCGAAGGATCCTTTCCACGGGTTACAACGGGGCCCCCTCAGGCCTGCGCCATTGTCTCGACATCGGGTGTCTGAGGGAACAGCTCCATGTTCCTTCCGGGGAGAGGCACGAACTATGCCGGGGACTTCACGCCGAGCAGAACGCCATCATCCAGGCGGCTTATCATGGAGTCAGCGTCAAGGGCGCGACCCTTTATTGCACGAACCACCCTTGCATCATCTGCGCCAAGATGATCATCAATGCCGGGATCAGCGGAGTCATATTTCGGGAGGGTTACAGGGACAAATTGGCAGAGGAGATCCTGCAGGAGGCCGGAATCAGCGTGTCGCAGTTATGAAATGTCCCTTTTGTGCCCATGGGGAAAACAGGGTTATTGATTCCCGGATCAGCAAGGACGGCGGTGCGATACGCCGGCGCCGGGAGTGTCTGGGCTGCGGCAGGCGTTTCACCACCTACGAATCTGTCGAAGAGGTTCTTCCCGTCGTGGTGAAAAAGGACGGCCGTCGGGAACCCTTCGACCGCAAGAAGATTCTGGCCGGAATAAAGAAGGCCTGTGAGAAGCGTCCCATCAGCACCGACGCCATTGAGGCCGTTCTGGAAGACATCGAACGGGACTGCCAGGAGTTTCAAGGCAAGGAGATTCCGTCATCGGCCATCGGGGAGAGGGTCATGCAGCAACTCCACAATCTCGATGCCGTGGCCTATGTGCGCTTTGCATCTGTCTACAGGGATTTTCGGGATGTAAGTGATTTTCTGAGAGAACTCAAGGGTCTCCTCCATGCCGGTCCGGAAGAGGAGAAGTGACGGCAGGAACATCGCCATGTTTACAGGTATCATCGAAGCCATGGGTTCCTTTCGTGGCATGACAGCAGTTTCGTTGGGTGCCCGCCTGGAAGTAGATACCGCCATGGATCTGACCGAAGTGAAAATCGGTGACAGCATCGCCGTGAGCGGCGCCTGCCTAACCATGGTGGATAAGAGCGCCAGGGGGTTTGCTGCTGATGTATCGGCCGAAACGCTCACGCGAACGACACTGGGGTCGCTGAGAGCGGGCGATCGGGTGAACCTTGAAAAATCCTTGCGCCTTATGGATTTTTTAGGAGGTCATCTCGTGCTCGGTCATGTGGATGGTCTGGGCAGAATTGCGCAGAAGGTCAGCAAGTCCGATTCCATACTCTTTGCCTTTGATGTGGAGCCTTCTCTTACGAGGTACATCGTGGAGAAGGGATCCGTTGCCGTGGATGGCATCAGCCTCACCGTAAATCGTTGTGAGAGAAACCGGTTTTATGTTAGTATCATTCCCCACACGGCCAGGATGACCACGCTTGAATTTCGGCAGGTAGGAGGCACGGTCAACATCGAAACGGATATTCTGGGCAAGTACGTGGAAAAACTCTTGGCCGGAAACGATGAGAATCGTCATCAGAAGAGAGCTCTGAACATGGATTTCCTCAGGGAACACGGATTTCTAAAGTGATCTATCTATCGGTAGGGGAATTCTTTTCGAAACAAGGTGGAAAAAGTATGGGTGTCAGCAAGATCAAAGAGGCGATTGTCGACATTAAGAGCGGCAAGATGGTCATCCTGGTGGATGATGAAGATCGGGAGAACGAAGGAGATCTCTGCATGGCGGCCGAGTTTGTAACGGCCGAGAGCATCAACTTCATGGCACGGTATGGCAGGGGACTGATCTGTCTGTCCCTGAACGAGGATATTGCCGACAAGCTCCATCTCGCACCGATGGTGCGGGACAACCGTTCCCGTTTCGGAACCGCCTTCACCGTGTCCATCGAGGCCAAGTTCGGTGTCACCACAGGTATCTCCGCTGCGGATCGGGCTACAACCGTTCAAACGGCCGTAGCAGACAACGCCAAGGCGGATGATCTGGTCAGTCCCGGTCATGTCTTCCCCATCAGGGCGCGCAAGGGAGGGGTTCTGGTCCGGACGGGCCAGACGGAGGGTTCCGTAGACCTCGCCAGGCTGGCCGGTCTGAAACCGGCCGCCGTCATCTGCGAGATCATGAAGGATGACGGCACCATGGCCCGCATGCCCGATCTGGAGATCTTCGCAGCGCAGCACGGTCTTAAGATCGTCACCATCGCCGACTTGATCGATTTTCGAATGCAGCATGAATCGCTCATCAGGCGAGCGGCGACGGCAACCATTCCCAGCCGCTACGGCGGCGATTTCAAGCTGGTTGTTTACGAAAACGATGTGGATGACATGAAGCACGTGGCTCTGGTGAAAGGGGAAATCGATCCAGACGATGAAGTGCTTGTCCGTGTTCATTCCGAATGTCTGACGGGCGACGTCTTCGGCTCCGTGAGGTGCGACTGCGGAGACCAACTTCACAAGGCCATGCGAATGGTCCAGGAAGCAGGCAAGGGCATCATCGTTTACATGCACCAGGAGGGCAGGGGCATCGGACTGGTCAACAAGATCAAGGCCTACGAACTGCAGGAACACGGCCTGGATACCGTAGAGGCCAATATTGCCCTAGGTTTCAAGCCGGATCTCCGGGACTATGGCATCGGGGCCCAGATCCTTGTGGATCTGGGGGTGAGGAAGCTGCGCCTGATGACGAACAATCCCAAAAAGATCGTCGGACTTGAGGGCTACGGGATGACCGTCACGGAGCGGGTTCCCATCGAGATCAAGCCCAATGAAAACAATATTCAGTACCTGACGACAAAAAAGAAAAAGATGGGGCATACGCTGAAGATATGAACAATCCGCCCGCCTTGTTTCCGGTATCGGCACAGAGGGGTACGGAGACGGTCGGGGAATATGACCGGGAGAGGGAAACATGCCGAAGATAACGGAAGGAAAGATCATCGCCAAAGGGATGAGGTTCGGCATTGCCGCCAGCCGATTCAACGATTTCATCTGCGGCAAACTGGTCGATGGCGCCATCGACGCTTTGACGAGGGCAGGTGCCGATGAAAAGGACATCCAGATCTTCAGGGTTCCGGGCGCTTTCGAACTGCCTCTGATTGCCAAGAAACTGGCCCAGAGTTCCCGGTTCGATGCCGTCATCTGCCTCGGCGTGGTTATTCGGGGTGCCACGCCTCACTTCGAGTACATCGCAGCCGAGGTGTCCAAAGGCATCGCCAATGTGGGTCTGGATACAGGTGTTCCAATTTCCTTTGGAGTGTTGACTACGGACAGCATCGAACAGGCCATAGAAAGGGCGGGTACGAAGGCAGGCAACAAGGGCTGGGATGCAGCTCTTTCGGCCATCGAAATGGTCGATCTCATCAACAAGATCGGATCTGGATCGAGAGCGGGGCAATAACCCTAAACATCAGGTGCACATGGAACGTCCGGCGTGACGTCCCTTCTGGACCAGAGGAGTGAATGCGTCAGCGGAGAAAGGCGCGAGAAGTCGCCTTGCAGGTTCTTTACGAGCTGGATGTTTTGAAAGCCGATGTTCGCGAGGCTGTGGATCTCTACTGGGAGAATTTCGACGCCCCGGAAGAGGCCCGTTTGTTTTCCTGCCTCTTGATAGAAGGGACCTGGCGAAATATCAATGAGATCGACAGCCTGATCGGCAGTTGTTCGGAGAACTGGTCGATAGGGCGCATGTCGAAGGTCGACCGCAGCATTCTAAGGATGGCCGTTTTCGAACTTCTTTACTGTCGTGACATTCCCCCCAAAGTCACCCTTAACGAGGCCATAGACCTCGGCAAGGTCTACGGTTCCGAAAATTCCGGTTCCTTCATTAACGGCATCTTGGATGCCCTTTACGGGAAGCTGCGCCAACGGGAGCAGGAAGAGATGGAAAACAGCCTCGACATGGCCGGGCAAGGCAAACCATGAAGGCTGTGAAGACCACAACATCCCTGAACTCCTGGATCGCTTTTCCTGCATCAAGCGACCCTTGTATTGGAGGTTAGAAACGGGCATGAACAGACGGTACAATCCTCAGGAAATCGAAGAATCCTGGCAGAAGCGCTGGGAGGAAAGGGGTGTTTTCAAGGTCGAGGAGGATCAAGGAAAGAAAAAGTATTACCTGCTGGAGATGTTTCCCTATCCCTCCGGAAGGATCCACATCGGCCATGTGCGAAACTATACCATCGGAGACGTCGTGGCCCGGTACAAACGGATGAAGGGGTTCAATGTCCTGCATCCTATGGGATGGGACAGTTTCGGCATGCCGGCGGAAAACGCCGCCATCGAACATGGAACCCATCCCGCCGTCTGGACGAACGAAAATATCGCCTACATGAAGAAGCAGCTCAAAAGGATGGGTTTCAGCTATGATTGGGACAGGGAAATTTCGACCTGTGAGCCCGACTACTACCGCTGGGAGCAGCTCTTTTTCCTCTGGATGTACGAAAAGGGATTGGCCTACAAGAAACGGTCTTCTGTTAACTGGTGTTCCCATTGCCAGACCGTCTTGGCCAATGAGCAGGTCGAGGCGGGGCTTTGTTGGCGCTGCGGTACCGAAGTGGGGGAAAAGGTGCTGGACCAGTGGTTCTTTCGGATCACGGACTATGTGGAGGAACTTCTGGATTACTGCGACCGGCTGCCGGGCTGGCCGGAAAAGGTGCTCACCATGCAGAGGAACTGGATCGGCCGAAGTTACGGCTGTGAGATACTGTTTCCCATGGCGGACTCCGCCGAGGCCATCAAGGTTTTTACAACCAGGCAGGACACCATTTATGGCGCCACCTTTATGCTCATTGCCGCCGAACATCCCCTCGTGATGGACCTGGTTCGGAATAAAGCCATCGAAAAACCGGTTCAGGAATTTGTGGAGAAGGTCAAGAAACAGGATCGCCTCCTTCGGACATCGGAATACTACGAGAAGGAGGGTATCTTTCTCGATACGTTCTGTCTGAATCCGGTGACGGGCAAAAAGATGCCTATCTTTGCCGCCAACTTCGTCCTTGCCGATTACGGGACCGGATGCGTCATGGCGGTTCCGACGCACGACCAGCGGGATTTCGAATTTGCGAAAAAATACAACCTGCCGCTCATCGTGGTCATCCAGCCTCCCGACAAACCTCTGAATGTTCAGACGATGCACGAGGCCTATGTCGATGATGGGATACTCGTACACTCGGGCCGTTTCGACGGGATGGAAAACACCAAGGCGATGGAGGCAATCGCCGAGCACCTGGAGACCATCGGCCGGGGGAAGCGAACCGTCCAGTACCGACTGCGGGATTGGGGCATCTCGAGGCAGCGGTATTGGGGGGCTCCGATTCCCATCATCCACTGCGACAAGTGCGGGGCCGTTCCCGTTCCCGAGGCCGATCTTCCCGTCGTCTTGCCCCGGGATGTGGATCTGTCGGGCGAGGGAGGGTCCCCGCTGTCCAGGCACAAGGCCTTCGTGGAAACGACGTGCCCCCGCTGCGACGGTCCGGCCGGTCGCGAAACGGACACCATGGATACCTTTGTCGAGTCTTCCTGGTACTTCGACCGGTTCTGTTCGGCACGATTTGACAGCAGCCCCGGGCTCGACAGAAAACGGGTCGACTACTGGATGCCCGTGGATCAGTATATTGGCGGAATCGAACACGCCATCCTTCATCTCCTGTACTCGAGGTTTTATACCAAAATGCTTCGCGATTTCGGTGTGCTGGGTGTCGATGAGCCCTTCACCAATCTGCTGACCCAGGGCATGGTCTGCAAGGAAACGATGCGCTGTCGGGAGCACGGCTATCTCTATCCGCAGGAGGTCAATGATGGTCGGTGCAGCTTCTGCGGTGGCGAAATTGCAGTTGGCAAGACGGAAAAAATGTCGAAATCCCTGAAGAACGTCGTCGATCCTGATTACCTGATCCAACAGTACGGGGCCGATACCGTTCGGATCTTCTGTCTTTTCGCTTCTCCTCCCGAGAAAGACCTGGAATGGAGCGATCAAGGCGTGGAGGGATCGTTCCGGTTTTTGGGACGGCTTTGGCGGATCGTGATGGACTACCTCGACGACATCAGGAACGTCAAAGCCTTTGATGGGAAAACAGGGTTGGAGGGAGAGCTGAAGCAGCTCCGCCGCAAGACCCACCAGACCATCAGAAAGGTGACCAGCGATATTGAGGAACGTTTCCACTTCAATACGGCCATCAGCGCCGTCATGGAACTTCTGAACGTTCTTTATCAGGCGAGACCTGCGTCCGATGCGGACTCACAGGTTTTTGCCGTTATACGGGAGACGATAGAAACGATCATTCTGTTAATGGCGCCAATCGTTCCCCACATGACGGAAGAGCTCTGGATGCTGCTGGGTCATGAGGAAAACCTTGCCGACATGCCGTGGCCTTCTTTCGATGCCGAAGTGGCTTCAGAGGAAGAGATTACGATCGTCATTCAGGTCAACGGCAAGGTAAGGGGTCGAATCCATGTAGCGGCAGATGAAGATGGAGAAGCGATCAAGTCCCTGGCTCTGGCCGATGAGAAGGTCGGTCGCTTCATCCAGGGAAAACGGGTTATCAGAGAAGTCTACGTTCCCAAAAAGCTCGTCAGCCTCGTTGTCGAGGACTGAGATCAATTCAGGGCCGGTCCTGTTTTGGATGAGGTCCGGGAGGTTCTCCCATGATAGGCAGTAGGATCGACAGGTGGCACAGAAGCTTCTTATCTTGGACAGTCCCTTTTCTTCTGACCGTTCTGCTTCCGATCTCCTGCGGATACCGCTTGGATTCCGTGCAAGGAGAGGAAGGAAGAGGGCTTCGCCGCGTTTTTGTGGAGCCTTTCACAAACGATACCAGCGAGGCGAAGTTGGAGACCATCTTCCGAAAGGCTTTCATCGATCAATTCGTCCGGATAGCGGGGTATCGGCTCGTCGAGAATCGCAGGCGGGCCGATGTGATCCTCAGCGGGCACATTGTGGGCTTCTCGGCGGCCCCGCTTTCCTACAGGGAAGATAAACTGGCTGCGGAGGAACGTCTCACCGTGACGGTTGAGATTATCTTTCAAAGCGGAGATTCACAGCAGGTCCTTTGGAGTGACAGAAAATTCTCGGGCAGTGAGGTCTATCTACTCAAAGGCACGGATCCCCTCCTGGTCCGTGAGCTCAGAAGTCAGGCTCTTGAGAAGATTGCCTCTGACATCGCCGAGAGGGCTTACCAAAGAATGGTCTCTGGGTTCTGATCGGACATCAGAAAACTGTCACCTCAGTGCAGCCCGTCCCCGTGAAACTGGAACAGGTGGGGATCGCTGTCAGAAGATTGCATCCTCCCCGTCAACCACGAAGGTGTAGCCGGTATGGGTAGGCACTGGCGTCGCTGACAAGATAGACAGTGAGCCCCTCGAAATTCTCCGGCACCCCACCATCTGCGAATCGGTACCCTGGACAGGGTTCTCTCTTTAAATCTGGCGTCGTGCAATGCCTCCACAGTCATTTGCCGTCTAGATTCATTGTGGGATTGATTGAACCCAGATTACGCAATAGAGGTTCATGGAGGTAAGGGAACAGGCATAACGAACTCAGATGCTTTGCCCCAAAGACCCAGAAA
>JAFGIO010000048.1 GCA_016929555.1 Deltaproteobacteria bacterium
AGTACATGCAATACATTCTGGCCCCACGCTTTCCCTCGCCTTCGCGGGGGCAGGCTGCAAGGGGCGACATGGTTTGCGATTTTTTACGAGGGTGTCCCTTTTAAAAATATGCAAAAATGCCACCGAAAACATTGTATCTGAAAGGATGGGAAAGACTGTGGAAAAGGAGACGTTTGTTGATTTTTCAGGCGTTAAGGCGAGCCCCATGCTTCGGCAGGGTAATAAAACTTGATTGTTTTGAAACGACGGCGTATAGGATTGCATCGTCGAAGAACCATTCCTGACGATCCGTTTCCGCAAGAATCAGAGGAGAAATCCCGGTCACGCCGATCCGACCTGTGAAATCAAGGGAACGGGATGGTGTCGAGCTGTGCCGTTGAAGGGAAAGGTTGAAAGAGGCAACTTTGACGAGACCGTCAACTTCCAGGATGACATTCCTGATGGAGTGCCCGAGAGCGATACCATGATCAGCGCGGTTTTGATGGCGGGATACAACAACGAGCGTGAGGTCGAAAGATACAGCCGGACCGTGGCCCACCATTACGGTGAGAAGTACATCGAATCCGGTTACCGGCCGGTCAGGGATTTCGTTACGGTCGTAAACGGAGAGAGGGTCAGCAAGCCTCTGATCCAATATACGCTCGAAAAGCTGCTGGAAAACGAAAGGATCGAAGAAGTTGTCATTGTCGGACACGAACAGTTGCTGGAGCAGAGGCTGCGGAATGTCATCGACAGTTGCGACAAAACCTGCCGGATCGTCAGCCAGAACACAGCCCTGCCGACCGATGCCGTCCGAGCGTTCAACCTCATCCCCAAAAAGGTTCGATACAATTCCCTCACCGGCAACATGGTCAAGGGCTATTGGGCCAGCAAGGCCCGCGAGCGCAAGGATCATGCGCTCTTTGTAGCGGCCGATTCACCGCTGACGACCAACGAGTTCGTCAATCGCTTCCTCGAGTTCATCGACCGGTTCAAGTCGGAAGCCGCAATCATCGTTCCGGCGGTTCTAATCGGCGACCGCCAGGATGGTCTCGGCAGGCTTCCCCTGCGTCTGTGCAACGATACGCCATTTCAATTTCCCGGCAGGACCGACGATCACGGCCGACAGGGATTCCGGCTGTCTTCGCTGATCTCGGGGAATCCCTATCTTTTTGACGTCAACACGCTCAATACGGCCTACAGCCTCCGCAAGCTGCTGAGTCCGCGAGCCCAGTTGCGGTTGTTCAAGATCACCAAGAAATTGGGATTTCCGAATGTATATTCGAAGTATTTCATGAAGAAGGACTTGAGCGTCACCGAGGTGGAAGAGATCGTCTCGGCCTTTTTCGGGGGCAGGCTCAAGGTCGTACCGATGGAGGGCGTCGAGGCGACCTATGATTACGACGGCACAGAGCGGGAATACAAGATCATCTCGGGATTGCTTCAGGATAGAGAATATAATGAAACCGACCCCCAGGATTGATTTTTAATAGATGCTCAGGCTCTCCGGGATATACTCCGGCGGCCGGACGACCTTCATCGTTCTCGCTCCTGAAGGGCAGGCGATTACGCAGCAGCCGCAGCCGCGGCAGATTTCTGCATCGACGGCGGAGCGATCCTCGCCGAATTCCGGGTAGTGTTTCATGGAAATCGCCCCGAACTGGCATATCTCATCGCACTTGCCGCAGGCGATGCAATCCTCGGGGTTCACCTCGACGACGAAGCGGCTCTTGGCCACATACCGAACGGCCGGACAGCAGCAGTAGTGGCAGTTGCAGATGAGCTGGTTCACATCCCGCTGGTTCAGGGTGACATTCACCACGGGATGCTTGTTGAACTTTTCCAGGATCTCGACGGCCTCATCATAGGTGATCTCTCTGGCGGCTCCGCGGTCGATGTTGTACTGGGCCGTGCGGCCGAGGTTGATGCAGGAATCCTCCGGTACGCCGCACCAGCGATCGGTATGGGACCGCTTGCAACCGCAGGGCAACAGGGCGATCGGGCTGTTTTCCCTCAGGTAGGTTCTGAGGTCTTCAAAGGGCAGGACGCCTTCGACGTCCTCGATCGAGTTCAACCGGGGGATGACGCGGAAGATGAAGCGGTCCTGCATCTCCTCGGGCTTTGGCGCCTCCATGGGCTGGTCGAGGCTGCCCCAAAGATCGAAGAAGCTCTTGCCGAGCGCCTCGTCGTACTTGGGATTGCCCAGAACGGCGTCGTGGAGCTGAATGTAGGTCCGGGCCATGGAGGGACCCTTTTTCGTTGGAAAGAGGAGACCCTTCTCATAGAGTTCCCGGATATGACGGTCCACTGCCTGCTTTTCCATGCCCATTTTCCGGGCGAAGGTGTCGCTGACATCGAGCGACCTTCCGGCCGCGTCCGGCAGGTCAGGATCCGGCAATGCCGCCACGATCCTGGCCTGCTCGAGACTCGCCAGCTTGGCCAGGATGGCAGGCAGGTGTGCCGCATGGTCCGGTGGAACCCCTGCGATCCTCGATGCCAGATCCCCGTAGATGGGGTCTATTTTCTTTGTTTTTTCCTCCGCTACCCTTGCCTGTAAGCGTTCATAGATCTTCTTGGCGTCGACGGGTTTCTTCATGGCGCTGTCCCTCCTTACTGGCCGGTCGTAAGTGTCGTATCGGAAATGCCCCCCTTTTTCCCTTGCCGAAAGGTGGTCCGAGGGATTTCATGGTTTGCAAAGACGGCTTTCGATCACGGAGATCGGAATCAGTGCCTGACCTTCCGGGCCTCCATGGTCTCAAAGAAGATGTCGAGTTTGCGCTTCCACTCCGCCTCGGAATGGTCGCGGATGTCGCACATGTCGCTCTCCAGGATGAGGACCGGCACGGGAGAACGTTCCTCCAGCATCCGCTTCTGGTGAAGCTGCCCGATGGAGGTGCCACGGCAGGACCGGAGCATGCTCATGACCACACCCTGGGCGCGGAAGGGCTCGACGAAGAAGATCGGGCTCGTGATGCCGGCGAAGCCGGCCGTGCTGTTGCTGCGATCCTTGATGCCGTACTCCTGGGCAACGCGCACCCCGGCCGGCTGGCTGCGCATGAGGATCATCCGCAACAGCGGATCGTTGAGGCTGTCCGGCAGCTCGATGGGAGCAAAGGGCTGGTACGTGGTCTGATAGACGAAAATCGCCCCCCGCTCTTCCACGTAGTTGAAGATGTCCATGGTATGCCAGGGGGGGAGTCCCCCGCCCCAGATGAGGCGGTATTTCTCCTCGGGGATGATGCCCTCCTTTCGGTCCACCTTCGCCTTCACCTCGTCGTAGAGCCCCTGATAGAAATCCAGGGCCTCCTGCGTTCCGGACATGAAGAAGCCGGGAACGAAGCAGTTCAGGGAGTCCTCGGCCGGCATGGGGCATAGATCCGCCTTGGCGGCGAGGGTGTAGGCCTGGTACCACAGGGCGTTGGTCTTCTCGGAACGGCGGACGACCTCCATCAGCCTGTCCCAGTCCAT
>JAFGIO010000245.1 GCA_016929555.1 Deltaproteobacteria bacterium
GATCAAAAGAGGCGGCAGGGCGAGCAGCCCCAGGTATTCAAGCGTGATCGGTATCCGGCCCGGCAGAAGTCCCTGAACGAAAGCGCCCCCCCGTGAAAGGAACAAGGCCAGACAAAGGGCGGTGAAGGTCAACAGGACGTGACTCCCTTTCCTCTGGATCAGCAGAGATACGGCGATCGTCAGACTGACCGTGGCCAGGGTAAAGGTCTCTATCATCGTCTATGGCACCGCTGCGTAAGGCCGTCATTTCCGGAATCTGGAAAAGTCGGTCTTTCGTTTTTCCAGGTAGGCCTGCTTTCCCTCGGCGGCTTCCTCGGTCTGATAATATTGCCAGAGAGACGCCATCGTAAGGGCCTCCGATCCTGCTATGTGATCGCTTTCACGGTTGAAGGATGCCTTCAGGACCTTCAGGGCCGTTGGGCTCAATGCGAGGATCTTTTTGCACCAGGCCTCGACCTCTTCATCCAGTTTGTCCGCGGGGACGACCTTGTTTACCAAGCCCATCTGCAGGGCTTCTTGGGCCGTGTAGCGCTCACAGAGAAACCAGATCTCACGCGCCTTCTTCTCGCCCACCAGCCGGGACAGGTAGCCGGCGCCGTAGCCGGCATCGAAACTCCCCACCCGGGGTCCCACCTGACCGAAGACGGAATCTTCCGAGGCAATGGTGAGATCGCAAATGATGTGAAAAACGTGGCCGCCGCCGATGGCGTAGCCCCGGACGGCGGCGATGACGGGAATGGGCACCTTGCGGAGCATGTCGTGGACCCGTCGGACATAGGCGCCCAATTCCGGTTTGTAGCCCGCTCCTGAGGATTCGCCTGCGTCGCCGCCGACGCAAAAGGAGCGGCCGCCGGCGCCGGAAAGAACCAGGACGCCGATGGTCCGGTCGATCTCCACATCCTCCAGGGCCCTGGTCATCTCCAGGAGCGTTTCCGTCCGAAAGGCGTTGAGTTTATCCGGACGATTGATGGTTATCCGGGCGATGCCGTCACTTTTCTCATAAATGATGTCCTGGTAGTCCATGGTCCCTCCTTTTAAAATTCTACCCTTGATAATTTGAGGATTTAATCATAGTTTGTTATATCCCAAAATTGAAAGTTGTCGTCAACGTATTTCATGGCTGTTCAGGCCTATCGATTTCCATCAGGATGAGGGGGAAAAATGAAGGAACTGTGCAGGGATCTGGAAGCGGAACAGGAGGACCTCGATGCCATCGTTGCGGGCCTTTCGGAGCAGGAGTGGGACCGGCCGACATTCTTTGGAGACTGGACCATCCGGGACGAGATCAGCCACCTCGCCTACTTCGACGGCGCGGGCAGGCTCGCAGCCACCGACGCGGCGGGTTTTGCAAAACATGTGGAGGAACTTGTCGCCGATTACGCCAACTTTGAAAAGAATCATCTGAGCAAAGGGCGAACCCAGCCTGCAGCGGGGCTTTTGGCTTGGTGGCGCCGGGAAAGGAAAGACCTGCTGGCGGCCCTGAAACCGCTGAATCCCAAAGACCGCCTGCCCTGGTACGGACCGCCCATGAGCGCCCGGTCCTTCGCCACGGCCCGGCTGATGGAGACCTGGGCCCACGGGCAGGATGTTGTCGATGCTTTGGACGTCCGCCGAACGCCGACGGACCGTCTCCGTCATGTCGCCCACATCGGCGTAACAACCTTCGGCTGGAGTTTCATGAATCGCCAGATGGAGGTTCCGGAGACGGCGGTCCGGGTGGAGCTGACCGGCCCCGGAGGGGATCTCTGGAGCTGGGGACCGGAAGAGGCGAAGGAGAGCATCCGGGGTCCGGCCGAGGACTTCTGCCTTGTTGTTGTGCAGCGGAGGCACATGCTGGATACGGACCTGGTGGTGAAAGGGGCGGTTGCCCAACGGTGGATGGAACTCGCCCAGGCCTTTGCAGGTCCCCCGGAGATGGGTCCCGAACCGGGGAGCTTCCCGAAAAAGAAAAGATAGAACAGGAGGAAATCGATGGATGTCATTGAGGCGGTAAAGGCGCGAAGGAGCATCCGTGCCTTCAAGCCAGATCCCGTTCCCATGGGAATCATTAAGGAAATTCTCGAAATCGCCGTCCGTTCTCCCTCGGCAAACAACACCCAGCCCTGGGAATTCGCGGTGCTCACGGGCGCCGCCCTGGACGATGTCCGCAAGGCCAATCTGGATGCCTTCAACAAGCGGACGCCCTTCGATCCCGGCATCCCGCTGCCCGATGTCAAGTGGGGCGAACCCTACCGCGGACGGCAGCTCGAGCTGGGCATCGCCCTGTTCCGCCTGCTGGGCATCCCCAAGGATGATTTCCCGGCCAAGGTGGCCTGGGCGGAGAAGGGCCTGCGGTTCTTCGACGCCCCGGCGACGATCCTGATCTGCGTCGACGACAGCAACAAGGATACCGTCTACATCTTTGATTCGGGGGCTGTGGCCCAGACCATCGCCCTGGTGGCGCTCCATTTCGGTCTCGGTACCTGCATCCAGCGCCACGTGACGAACTACCAGGAGGCAATTCGAAAGAACCTGGGCCTTCCCGCCTCCAAGCGGATCATCATCGCCGTTTCCCTCGGCTACCCCGACGAGGCCAGCCCGCTTTTCAAATTCCGAAGCACCCGCGAGCCCGTGGACAGCGTCACGACCTGGTTTGGATTCGACTGAATTCCCTATTCGAAGACTTGGTCCACGATGCAGTCGTTGATCTCCTGCTCGGACATGCCGAGGATGTTCTTGCAGACGAAATCGGTGTGCTCTCCCATGCGGGGTGCGGGCATGCGAAGTTTTCCCGGAGTCTCCGACAGCCGGAAGGGAGGGCCGTCGTAGGCGGTGCGACCCGCTTCGGGATGGTCGAGATAGACATAGTATCCCCGGGCCTTCATGTGCGGGTCGAGGATGAGCGTGTCCTCTCCGTCCTGGCAGACACCGGCGGGAACACCGGCCGCCTGCATCAGCAGCATGACCTCTTCCGGCGCACGATCGATCGTCCATTGCTCTACGAGGCGGTCCAGTTCGTCCTCGTTTTCCTTCCGGGCGCTCAGGGTTGCAAACCGGGGCTCCTTGGTCCAGGACGGCTCGCCGATGGCCCGGCAGAAGGCTTGCCAGTGTGCGTCCGTTAAGACGGCGATAGCACACCATCGGTCATCCTTCGTTCCCTTTTTGGGCCCCCTTGCCGAGATATAGACACACTCGCGCCTTTCGCCCTTGCAGCGGTAGGCGCCATGCGGGGCTGCCTGAATGTCCCGGTTGCCGTTACGGGTCTGGGACCTGCCGTTGACCGTATAATCGAGGATAGCCGTCTCCAAAATGGATACGGCGGATTCGAACTGGGACATGACGACGTGCTGGCCCCTGCCCGTTTTTTTCCGGCGGCGCAGCGCCGCCGCGGTTGCGATGAAGAGATGGCCGCAGTTGATGACGTAATCGGTGTAGTTGGTGCCCGAGCCTACCGGGGGGCGGTTAGGAAAACCGGTCAAGTGGGCCAGCCCCCCCAGGGGCGTAATGAGGGAGCCGTAGCCGGCATAGTATTTATGGGGACCGCTCAGGCCCTGCATGGGCTGGTCCACCCAGATGAGGTCGGGCCTCTGGGGGGCGAATTTCTCGTAGGTGAGCCCCAGCTTTTCCATCACCCGCGGGGAGAAGTTCTCCACCACCACGTCGCTTTTCATGATGAGCCGGGTGGCGATGTCTATCGCCTTGGGGTGGGCGAGGTTGAGGTGCATGGAATACTTGCTGGAATTGAAATCGTTGAAGAAACCGCCGCAGTTGAGATTGCCCGCCTTGTCGTCGGGGACGGGCTGGACAAACCGCAGCCGGTCGAAGTGGGCCATCGACTCGATCTTGATGACCTCGGCGCCGTGATCGGCAAGCACCTTGGTCGCAATCGGGCCTGCGGCGAACCAGGTGAAGTCACACACCCTCACACCCTCGAAGGGCAGTCGCTTTTCTCCCATCATCCCACCTCCTATATGATTCCGCCCTGTTTGAGCCGAATGGTTTTTTCCCTTGAGAATCCCAGTTCTTTTTCATAGATGTCGAGGTTGTGTTCCCCGATCTGCGGAGCCCGTTTCTCGATCCGCCAGGGCGTATCGGAGAGATGGTAGGGCGCGCCTGGGTACTTCAAAGTCTCTCCCAGTTCCGGGTGTTTCACGTCGACGAAATAGCCGAGGGCATTGAGCTGTGGACTGGCCAGCAGATCTTCTACGGTGCTGACCATCGAGATCTGGAGACGTTTCGTCTGGGCGCCTTCGTAGAGTTCCAGCTTCGTCTTGGTCATGAGAAAGGCCTTGAGCCCCGCCTCCACAGGGGGGAACTCCTCATTGAGGAACTTGTCATAGGCCTCCAGGTTCATGACGAGCCCAAAGATCATTAAGAAATCCGAAAGCTTGTCCAGCGTTTCCTTGTGTTTCTCTCGCAGGTCTCCGATCATGCCCTCGCTCTCCATCCAGTCCAGAAGGGTGGGCCAGTCGAGCATGAAGATGTTGATGTAGCCGTCCTTGCAGGGGTAGGTTCCCATGGCCGGATGGGCCGGAACCAAGCCGCTGGATCCGGTCCGCTGGCGGATTTCCCGCCGGAGGTCGAAGGTCTGCATGGCCGATTCCTGGGCGATGGCCACCGCCTCCTGCATCGAAACATCGACATGCTGTCCCCCTCCATAGACCTCGCGGGCGTAAAGGGCCGTTAAAATACCGCTGGCCGCCTGGACCGAGGCCATGTGATAGGCCTGGGAACCGTAGAGACGGTTGGGCGGATCTTCGGGGAACCCCGCTAGGTACATCACGCCCCCCATGGCCTGGCCGATGATGTCCGTGCCCTGGAAGGCGCTGTAGGGTCCCGTCTGGCCGAAGGGGGTGATGGAGGCCATGACCAGGCCGTGGTTGATTTTTTTCAGGTCGTTGTATCCCAGCCCGAAGGCATCGAGGTAACCGGGATCGTAGGTTTCCAAAAGGACATCGGCCGTCTCGACGAGTTTTTTGAAGATCTCCCGGCCGTCCGCCGTCTCCAGATTGAGGGTGATGCTCCGCTTGTTGGTGTTGAATTGAAACCAGTAAAGGCTTTTTTGGGGATCCGGGTCGTCCCGGAAAAAAGGTCCCCTGTTGCGGGTCGGATCTCCGCCAGGCCTCTCGATCTTGATGACATCGGCGCCGAGATCTGCAAGGAGCTTGCCGCAGTAGACGCCCTTTTCGTCGGCGAGATCGAGGACCCGGATATCGCTCAATGCCCCTTCCGCTTTGTCCATGCCGATACCTCCCGGGTTCTTGTTGGGTTGGATGTGATGAATGGCCGCTTCTAGAACAGCAGTACTTTAATAGATGGCCCAGATGTTGTCAATTCAAAAGATCCGGTTCCGGTTGATAGAGGTTGAGGAAAGCGCGCCCTTTCTGATAAGAGGACAGGAACTTGGCGTCGCCGAACAGAATCGCACGGTGCAAAACGGCGACGAACTCGTAAAAATTCGAAAATCGAGCTATTTGTTATTCCCATGAAAAGGGGCGTTATTTTCAAACGACCAAATAGTTCCTGGATAATCGCGTTCGCGGGAATGACGATTTTTTTGTACCGATCCATCAAAATTATTGCGAAGAAAGGGTGGCGTGGGGCAGATCATGAAAAACATCATACTCCGGATCGCATTGGTTGGAGTCGTCATCTCTCTCAGCGGGATTTCTTCCTGGGCCGCTCCCCGGGTAGTTTGTCCGGCCCCTGCCGCTCCCCAGCTTCTTGCCTTTTTCAAGGTGGAAGGTCCTCTGGATTTCTGCGGCGAAACGGTTCCCCTGGAGGAGCCGGAGGTTCGGGAGCGGCTCGAAAAGGAGCTGATCCTGGCCCTCGATAACCGGGCCCAGACTCTTCTCTGGCTCAAGCGCTCCGGCCGCTATATGCCCTATGTCGAAGAGACGCTGCGCGCCGCCGGCCTTCCCGACGACCTGAAACATGTAGTCATCGCGGAAAGCGCGCTGCTGCCCCATGCCGGATCCTCGAAAGGCGCCATGGGCTACTGGCAGTTCATGGAGGCGACGGGCCGGAAATACGGACTGAAGATTACGACGGAGCGCGACGAGCGCAGAAGCATCTTTTATTCAACGGCCGCCGCTGTTCGCTATCTGAAGAAACTCTATCAGGATTTCGGCTCCTGGACCCTGGCGGCCGCCGCCTACAACATGGGCGAGAGAGGGTTAGAGAACGAAATCCGGCTTCAGCGGGTCGATGATTACTATCACCTCTATCTCCCCCTGGAAACCCAGCGATATCTTTTCCGGATCATCGCCGTGAAGCTCATCCAGTCCAATCCCGAAAAATACGGCTTCAAACTGGCGAAGGATGATCTCTATGCACCGCTGGAATTCGACTCCGTCGAGGTCGACTGTCCCGTCGATGTGCCCCTGCACGTCGTGGCCGCTGCCGCGGGAACCTGGTTCAAGGTCGTCAAGGATTTGAATCCCGAAATCCGGGGATATTCCCTGTCGCAGGGGACGCATTCGCTCCGGATTCCGAAAGGGAGTGCCCCGGGTTTCGAAGCTCGGTTTGAAGAGCTGCTCCGCCAGTGGCTTCGAGAGTCCAGGACGCATAACTAAGAAGAGAAGATAGAGGCTACCGTAAAGGGAGGCAAACGGAAAGAGATGGAATTATTCATGGTGTCATGGTAAGGGCTTCAGCATCGGTACTTTGAATATGTAAGGGGAAATCATGCCGTTTGTTGCGCCTTGTCCCGCCGGGTAGGCGAGAAGGAGGGATGGACCATGAATTTGGAAACGGTTTTATACGACGTCAGGGATTGCATTGCCAAGATCACCATGAACCGGGCGGATAAACGAAATGCCCTGAACCATGCCCTGCTCAGGGACCTGGATTCTGCCTTTGACGAGGCCGAAAAGGACAAGACGGTTCGGGTGGTCATCCTCGCCGCAGCGGGGAAAGCCTTCTGCTCCGGTTATGATCTCAAGGGAAGCCCTTACATAACCATACCCGAGGGGCGAAAAGAATGGACCCGGGGAAGCGCCCTTGAAGCTTTGAGGGGCATCAGCGACCGTTACAGGCGGATTCTCTATTTCCCGAAGCCGGTCATAGCCCAGGTCCACGGCCACTGCGTCGCCGCGGGCTGCTATCTGCAGATGTGCTGCGATGTTTCGATCGCTGCAGAAGATGCCGTGCTGGGTCACCCCGCCACCCGCGGCGGAGGGGTCACGAGTATGCCGCTGTGGATTACCTATCTCGGCGTGCGAAAGGCAAAGGAGCTGCTCATGACCTCCCGGCTCATCAGCGGCAAGGAAGCGGAACGCATCGGCCTGGTCAACAAGGCGGTGCCGCCGGATAGGCTTGTGGACGAAGTCTGGCAGATGGCGAAGGAGATGGCCGAGGTGCCGCCCGAGGGCATGACGATGCTCAAAGAGGCCATGAGCACCCACCTGCAGATTCTCGGGATGGATGCATTGTTCAGCTATCATCGTCAGCTAAACGCCTTGGGTCGGCTGGGCAAGGATGATGATGACTGAGCGGTTTCGCCGCCCTTCACATCCTCGACCGGCAGGGCGATGATTATTTTCCTCATTTTGATGGGGATGGTGATTTCGTAGAGGGGAGAGATCCATTAAAAAAACCAACAGGAGACTTAAACAGGAGCAGGCGATGGCAGAGACGGAAGAAAAGACGCAGGGGACACAGGGAAGGGTCAAAATCAATCAGAACAATCTCTATCAGCAGGAGACTTTTACCGATCTTCGGATTGGAACGATCTACCGGTTCACGCCCGTCAAGCCCAACGGCGAGATGGATAAGGGCCGCAAGACGATCTTTGCCGGCAATACCCAGATCATGACCCAGCAGGGCCCCTTTCCGGTTCAGTTCCCCATCGAGGCGAACAACCTCCAGCAGGCCATCACAGCCTTCCCCGAGGCCCTGGATGAGATGCTTAAGACGCTCGCCGAGGAGGCCAGGGAAATCCAGCGCCAGGAAGAGTCCCGGATCATCGTTCCCTCCGCTCCCGCGGGGGAAGGCCTGATCCATCTGAAATAGGAATTCAAAGGAGATGCCGTGTCTCCCACTTTTCAGTCAGAGGCCCTGCAATATGCACGGGGCCGGGCGAAACGTTTTCTCGATGACCTGAAGGCTTTCGTCGCCGTCCCCTCCGTATCCACCGATCCCGCCTATCGGGAAGAAATCGACCGGGCTGCCCGGTGGATCGCAGATCGCATGCGAGAGCTGGAGATCGACGGCGTCGAGGTCTGTCCCACGGGAGGTCATCCGGTCGTTTATGGAGAAGTCCTTTCGGCCGGTCCAGGCGTACCAACGGTTCTCGTTTATGGGCACTATGACGTTCAGCCCGCCGAACCCCTTGAACTTTGGACCTCCGGGGCATACGAGCCCGCCGTCCGCGGCGACTATCTCTACGGGCGCGGCGCCACCGACATGAAGGGCCAGGTCATGGCGGTCCTCCATGCCGTCGAGGCCGTTGCCCGGACGGGTCCGCTCCCCGTCAATATCAAGTTTCTCATCGAGGGGGAGGAGGAGATCGGCTCTCCCAGCCTGCGGTCCTTCGTCGAATCCAATAAGGAGCGCCTGCGCTGCGACGTCGCCCTGAACACCGATACCGGGATGATTGCCCCGGACCGGCCGACCATCGTGTATGCCCTTCGGGGGCTCGCCTGCTTTGAAATCCGTCTTTACGGTCCCGGCAATGACCTCCATTCCGGTATCTACGGGGGCGTCGTTCACAACCCGGCTCAGGTCCTCTGCGAGCTGATCGCCGGGATGCACGACGGAGACGGGCATGTGACCCTGCCCGGATTCTACGAGGCTGTGCGGCCCCTGACGGCGGAAGAACGCTCGGAACTGGCCCGCCTGCCCATGGACGAATCCTTTTACCGGGAGAAAACCGGTGCGCCGCTGCTCTGGGGCGAGGCGGGATTCACGCCGGTGGAGCGGACGGGGGCCCGGCCGACCCTGGAGGTGAACGGCATCCTTTCGGGATACACGGGTCCGGGGGCCAAGACGGTCCTGCCTGCACTGGCCATGGCCAAGATTTCGACGCGTCTCGTTCCCGACCAGGATCCGGGCGAGGTCAGGGAGCAACTGATGCGTTATCTCGAAGCCAAGGCGCCCCCGACGGTCCGCTGGGAAATCGTCGACCTGGGCGGCGGTCCGGCATCGCTTTCCCGCCGGGATTCCGGCGCCGCTGCGGCCCTCGGCAGGGCCATGGAGCAGGTCTGGGGGAAGCCCCCTCTCTTCAAGCGCGAGGGGGGAAGCGTACCAGCCGTTTCGATCCTGCAGGATCTGCTGGGAATCGATTCGCTCAACACGGGCTTTTCCCTGCCTGACGACAACATGCACGGCCCCGACGAACGTCTTCACCTGCCGACCTGGTACCGGGGTATCGAGATGCTGATCCACTTTTTCTTCAATCTGGGGGAGCAAGGCGGAACCCTCTTCAAAAACAAAGGATAGAATCTTTTTACAACAGGAGGTGCATTATGGGAATTCGTACCGTCGAACAGTACAAGGAGAGTCTGCGTGACGGAAGGCGCGTCTACATCCGGGGCCAGAAGGTGGACGATGTGACGGCCCACCCCATCCTCGGCGTCACCGTCGATACGGTTGCCATGGGATTCGAGCTGACGGCTTCTACGGATCCCGAGGTCAGGGATCTCTTCACCGCTCCCCATCCCGA
>JAFGIO010000246.1 GCA_016929555.1 Deltaproteobacteria bacterium
GACCATCGTCGAGAAGAAGGGACCGGGCAGGATATTGTAGCCCATCTCTTCCAGAAGGACGATCAGGTCCAGATAATTGCCGCCGCTGCCGCCGTACTCCTCCGGCAGGAAAACGCCCATCCAACCCAGATCCGCCATTTTCTTCCACAGGTCGGGCGAATGACCCGTCTCGCTTTCATCCATTTCCTTGACCAGTTTTTTCGGACATTCCTTGGCAAGAAAATCGTGGGCCGATTTCTTCAATATTTCCTGTTCCTCAGTGAAACTCAGATCCATCGTATCCTCCTCAATCGTTCATATCGTGATGATCATGATGACTACTATTTGCCGCGGGGCAGGCCGAGTCCGCGCAGGGCGATGATGTTGCGCTGGATCTCGTTCGTCCCGGCGCCGACCAGGGCCGAGATGCAATCGAGATAGCCCAGCTGGATTCTTCCCATCAGCGGCGCCCACTTGGAGCCGGGGCCAAGCTGGCCGTAGGGCGACATGATGTCCATGGCGGTAAAGGCGAGATCGCGGCTGATCTCCGTGGAAACCAGCTTCGCGATGGAGGCGTCGGTTTCCGAATCGAGGCCCCTGTCGCCCTTCCAGGCAATCTGCCAGTATAAATTGCTGACGATCTCGATCTTCGTCGCGATATCGGCCAGGCGGTTTCGGACCAGGGGATCCTTGCTGAGAGGCTCCCCGTTGCGCAGGGTTTCCTTGGTGTAGTCCACCAACTGCTCCAGGGTTCGCCGGAACCCGCCCAGGGGAACCGCAAGCCTCTCGAAGCCCAGGGCAACCATGAGATAATACCAGCCCTGATGCATGTCTCCCACGATGTTCTTCTTGGAAACGCGGACGTTGTCGAAGAAGACCTCGTTGAAGGAATGGATGCCGCAGATGTTGATGAGCGGCCTGATTTCGATGCCGGGGGTATCGTTCGGAACGATCAGCAAAGTGATGCCCTGGTATTTTTTCGCAACGCTGGTATCGGTTCTGACGACCATCCAGGCGCAGTCGGAAACGTGGGCGCCGCTGCTCCAGATCTTGCTGCCGTTGATGACGAGATCGTCGCCGTCTTCCACGGCGCTTGTCTGCAGGGAGGCCAGGTCGGAGCCGGCATTGGGTTCGCTGTAGGCCAGCCAGAAGCTCACCTCACCCGCGGCGATCCTGGGAAGCCACTCTTTCTTCATCTCGTCGCTTCCGAACATGATGATGGTGCCGGCGCCGATTCCCGTGGCGATATTTCCGGCAGGCGCCCCATAGTAACTAATGATGTCGCCGTAAATGGCCCGTTCGACGTGGGTGTACTTCTCTCCCGGCCAGCCGGGCCAGCCCATGGAAAGCCAGCCTTTCTCCCCCAGCTTCCGCCATAACTCCCGGCAGGCTTCCTTGAGATGCTCCTCGAAGATCGATATGATGCCGTAGCCGCCGGGCCAGGAGAGGCTGTTTTCCGTCCAGTCTGGAGGCAGTTCCCGCTTGACGAATTCCTCCACCTCATCCCGCCAGGCAAGTTCCTTTTCCGTAAATTTGAAATCCATATCGCTCCTTTCCGATGCCAAAGGCTAACCCGCCTTTACATCTTCTGTCTGGGCAACCCCAAGCCGCGCTGTGCCACGATGTTGCGCTGAATCTCGTTCGTCCCGCCGCCGATGCCTATCGACAGGCAGCTCAGCAGCATCCTTTCGATCACGCCCAGCTCCACGGTCCATTTGGACTCACGCCGGAGATGCGCATAGGGACCCAGGACGGCCGCACCCACCTCGGCCTGGTGTCTCAGGGTTTCGCTTGCCTTCATGATCGATATGGAGGCCTCGTAGTTGGGGTGAAGCCCCTTGCTGTACATCCAGGCAACCCTGTAGCCCAGGACCTTGGACACTTCCATCGCCACGGCCACCTGGGCGATCTTCTGGCGGATATTAGGATCCTTGTCGATCTTTCTCTTCTTGGCAACATCCACGAGCACCTCGAGGACTTTCGCGAAACCGGCCGCCCCACCGCTGGGGGAGCGTTCATGGTCCAGGGCGATCATCAGTTCGTACCAGCCCTTGTCCTTCTCTCCCACGAGGTTCTCTTTTGGAATGCGGACGTTGTCGAAGAAGACCTCGTTGAAGGAATGCCGCTCCAGGATATTGATAATGGGCCTGACGGTGATGCCCGGCGATTTCATGTCGACGATCAGCATGCTGACGCCGTCGTACTTGCGCGGAGCAGTCGGGTCGGTGCGGGCGGCAAGCCAGCAGTAATCGGCGTAATGGGCATAACTCGTCCAGATCTTCTGGCCGTTGATGACAAATTCGTCACCGTCCTCGACGGCGGAGGTCTTCAACGAAGCCAGATCCGATCCTGCTTCGGTTTCGCTGTATCCGAGACAGAAGACAAGGTCGCCCGTTGCTACGCCTTTGACATACTTGTCTTTCTGTTCATCGTTGCCGAAAAGCATGATCGTCGGCCCGACCCAGCTGACGGCGATCGCCGTCTCCACGCTCACCGGCGCATCGGACCGGGCAAGCTCCTCGCTCAAGACGAGCTGCTTGCCGATGGTCATCTCGGAACCGCCGTACTGTTTCGGATAGCCCGGCGCCAGCCACCCTTTCTGGCCAAGCTGCTTCTGAAAGGTCCTTGAGATTGCCCAGCCTTCCTCGGTCTCCTCCCAGATGCCCGGTCCAAGATCATACCAGCGCTGCGGTATGACCTCTTTCAACCACGCCTTGACCTCTTTTCTGAAGGTCTCTTCCTCTTCGGTAAACCTGAAATCCATCTCCACCTCCCGTCGTTGAATGTTCACCACTGATTCGCCTGCGCCCATCCGGCGGACACATCATCGCTGCAGGCCGCAGGCAGACTGAGCGCATACCCCTAAACCGTCGAAAAGCATTGGGAGCATACTAAAAAACAGGGGTTTCATCAATGTTAAAAAAGAAACGGCTCCTTCACCGGAAACCTACCCGTCCGGGAAGATCCCCGGTACGTCAGTGGCAAATCGCCAAGTGAAATGCCCAAGCGCTCCCTAAAGGGGGAAACCCGCACCGCAATGCAGGATATAAGTTGACTTTCCCTCAGTCATATGGTAGAGGCTGCGCAATTCAATTTTCCTTCCGGAGGGCATAGGAAAAGCCCTCCCGAGTGAGGAAATATCTATAAAAGAAGGCAATGCGCCCGTTTCCGTCGGGATCTGGAATCAAACCGGGTTTTCAAGAATGGCGGAGGGGAGGCGCCGTGAACGGCCATCGGATGGTGTAAATGGATATAGAAGCGGTGATCGGTTCCCTGAATTTGGAGGTTCTATCCGGAAAAGAGCGGTTGAAAACAGAGGTCCGGGGAGGGTATACCGGAGACCTGCTCAGCGATGTCATGGCAAACAGCAAGGAGGGCGACCTCTGGATCACCCGACAAACCCATCCGAATATCGTTGCGGTTGCGAGCCTCAAAGAACATGCGGGCATCATTCTCGTTGCCGGAAGCGAGCCCGCAGGCGAAACCCTGGAGCGGGCCGCCAACGAAAACATTCCCATTATGGTCTCGGAGCTCTCTGGCTTCGAGGTCACGGGCAGATTATATAATCTGATCACGAAGAAAGAAAGCGAAACGGTGTCGCAGAGATAAAGAAAAGACCATGGAGAATGGTCTTTTTTTATCCGCGGACGGCGCAGGATACGGATCATGCTCAGGGCTTTTCGCTGTGATCTCCACATCCACACATGCCTGTCGCCCTGTGCGGAACTCGGCATGTATCCGCGGGCAATCGTAAACAAGGCCATGGCCGAACATCTCGATATTATTGCTATATGTGACCACAATTCCTCGGAAAACGTGCCCTATGTACAGAAGCTGGCCCTCGGCACGGGACTGACCGTTCTCCCAGCCATGGAGATCAATACCTCCGAAGAGGTTCATCTGCTGGCGCTTTTTGACCGATTCGAAGATCTCGACCGGCTCCAGACCCTCATCTATGACCACCTTCCAGGCAGGAACAACGAGGAAGTTTTCGGCTGCCAGGCCATCGTCAACGATCAAGACGAAGTGGAAGGCTTCAACGAAAGGCTGCTCATCGGGGCGACGGAACTGGCCCTGGGGGAATGGATCGATCACATTCACGGCTTAGGAGGCCTCGCCGTGGCCTCCCATATCGATCGGGAAAGCTTCAGCGTCATCAGCCAATTGGGTTTTATCGGCGAGGATATTCCCTTCGACGCCCTGGAGGTAACGCACAGGACGGGCATCCAGGGCGCACGCCGGCGTTATCCGGAACTCGCCACCCGCCCCATGTTGACCGCTTCCGACGCCCATGCCATAGACGATATAGGCAAGGGTCTCACCATGATCTATCTTCGGGGTGCGACAACGGCGGAATTGAAGCTGGCCTTCGAAGGGCGGATGGGCCGGCAGATCCGGGAATAGGCCATGATCGAGCTCTCGCTGCATGTGCTCGACATTGCGGAAAACTCGACCCGAGCCGGCGCAAAAAACGTTTATATCACCATCGTAGAAGATACGCTCAGGGACCGTCTTTCCCTTGAGATTCGCGACGACGGCGAGGGGATGTCCAGAGAGACCCTGGAGCGGGCGATGGATCCCTTTTTCACATCGAAGAAGGTCCGCAGGGTCGGCCTCGGCCTGCCCATGCTCGCACAGGCCGCAGAGCAGGCGGGCGGCAGCCTCAAATTGGAGTCTGAATTGGGGAAAGGAACGCTTGTCCGCGTGGAATTCCAGTTGAGCCATATCGACCGGCAGCCCCTCGGCGACATGGCGGGCACGCTTGCGACCCTGATCGCCGGAAATGGAATCGTGGATTTCATATACAGCCATCGACGCGATGATCGGGAATTCTTGCTCGATACGCACGAAATACGCAGCGAACTTGAAGATGTTCCGATAACCCACGTGGAGGTGCTCAATTATATCAGGCGACAGATCAAAGAGGGATTAAAGGAGATAGAGGCGATACCGTAAACGCGTTGTGTGTGAAGGAGGACAGATTGCATGAATCATGACGATAGGTCGGAATTGTTGAAGGAATTTTCGGAAGAACAGCTGGATAGTTTGGACAGGATCATAGAAAAATACAAAAACAAACCCGGCGGCTTGATCCCTGTTCTGGAAGAAGCCCAGGTGACCCTCGAATACCTGCCGGTTCCAGTCCAGAAAAGGATCGCCAAGGGATTGAATCTTCCCCTGAGCCGCGTTTATGGGGTTGTGACGTTCTATTCATTCTTCACCATGACGCCCCGAGGCAAACACACGGTCCGCGTCTGTCTGGGTACGGCATGCTATGTCAGAGGCGGAAAGGCGATCGCGGAAACCCTCGAGAAGGAATTCGGCATCAAGGAAGGCGAAACAACGGCGGACCGGATGTTTACTTATGAAACGGTTCGCTGCCTCGGCGCCTGCGGATTGGGACCGGTAGTCGTGGTTGATTCCGATGTACACGGCCGGGTAAAACCGTCAAAAGTTAGAGAAATTCTGAACCAATATCATTAACAGAGGTAAACACCTATGGCGAAATTAAAGATCGAAGATTTGAAAAAAATCAAAGAGAAGGTTCACTCGGAAACGGCCCTGAGGGAGGGGGACAGGCGGGTGAAGATCACCGTTCATATGGGAACTTGCGGCATTGCCTCCGGGGCCAGGGAAGTCATGGATTCCCTGATGGCAGAGATCGAGGAAGCCGGCGTGACGGACGTGATCGTGACGACCTCGGGATGTATGGGCCTGTGCAGCAGGGAACCCCTGGTTACCGTAGAGATTCTCGGCCAGGAACCGATCAAGTATGAATACATGAACCCAAACAAGATGAGGCAGGTCTTCAAGAGACACGTCCTGCAGGGTGAGATTCAAACGCCCTTCGTGCTCGCAAAGGGGGCGGAGATCCTGAAATGATCGCCTGGAATGCATCGTAGCATCAAACGCCCGCTCTATCACCGGACATACAAACGTTAAGGAGGATATTATCCAGATGAAAGTTTTTCGTTCCCATATACTCGTCTGTGGTGGGACAGGCTGTCGTGCCTCGGGAAGCCAGAACGTAAAAAAGGCCCTCCTGGCAGAACTGATCAACAGAAATCTCTCCGAAGAGATCAAGGTCGTCGAAACGGGCTGCAATGGCTTCTGTGCCATGGGACCCATCATGGTCGTCTACCCCGATGGGGTGATCTACATGCTCGTACAGCCGGAGGACATTCCCGAACTGGTGGAAGAGCATCTGGTCAAGGGGCGCATCCTGGAGAGACTGCTCTACAGGGAGCCGACGACCGAGGCGGTCATCCCCACGATGCAGGAGATACCCTTCTTCGCGCTTCAGGAACTGCGGGTGCTGCGGAACCGGGGACTCATCGATCCGGAAAAAATCGAGGAGTACATCGCCCGCGACGGCTACGCCGGCATGGCCAAGGCCCTGACGGAGATGACACCCGAGGATATCGTCAAGGAGATGCTCGCCTCGGGGCTCCGGGGGCGGGGCGGGGCGGGGTTCCCGACCGGGCTGAAATGGCAGTTCGCCGCCCAGTCCCAGGGCGACACGAAATACGTCCTGTGCAACGCCGATGAGGGTGATCCCGGCGCCTTCATGGACCGGAGCGTCCTCGAAGCGGATCCCCATGCCGTACTCGAAGGCATGGTCATCGCTGCCAGGGCCATCGGTTCCCACCAGGGATATATCTACTGCCGCGCCGAGTATCCCCTGGCGATTCAACGCCTGAACATCGCCATAGACCAGGCAAGGGAAATGGGATTGTTGGGCACCGACATCCTCGGAACCGGTTTCGATTTCAATCTCGAAATCTACCAGGGCGCCGGAGCCTTCGTCTGCGGCGAGGAAACAGCCCTCATGACCTCTATCGAAGGAAAAAGGGGAATGCCGAGACCCCGTCCGCCCTTCCCGGCCGTCGCAGGTCTCTGGCAGAAACCCAGCATCCTCAACAATGTGGAAACCTTTGCCAATGTGGGACAGATCATCTTCCGCGGCGCCCAGTGGTTCGCCAGCGTGGGTACGGAAAAGAGCAAGGGAACGAAGGTATTCGCCCTGACCGGCGACGTCAACAATGTCGGTCTCGTTGAAGTTCCCATGGGCACCACTCTGGGCACGATCGTTTACGACATCGGCGGCGGCATTCCCAAAGGCAAAAAATTCAAGGCCGCCCAGTTGGGCGGCCCCTCGGGCGGCATGATTCCGGTGCAGCACCTGAACGCGCCGGTGGATTACGAAAAAGTGACCGAACTGGGAGCCATTATGGGTTCCGGAGGCATGATCGTCATGAACGAGGACTCCTGCGCCGTCGATATGGCCAGGTTCTTCATGGACTTCTGCCAGGACGAATCCTGCGGCAAGTGCACCCCCTGCCGCGAGGGAACCAAAAGGATGCTTGAAATCCTAAACAATATCACAACGGGCAAGAGCAAGGAGGGGGACATCGAATTGCTCGAAGAGATGGCCGCGATCATCAAAGACTCGGCGCTGTGCGGCCTCGGCCAGACGGCGCCGAATCCTGTGCTGAGCACCATCCGGTACTTCCGGCAGGAATATGAAGATCACATCCTGCGCCATCACTGCTCGGCGGCGGTTTGCAGTGCCCTCTTCAAATCGCCCTGCCAGCATACCTGCCCCATCGAGATGGACATTCCTTCCTACATCGCCCTGATCAGGGCGGAGCGCTTCGAGGACGCCTACAGGATCCTGTTGCGCACCAATCCCTTCCCGTCCGTCTGCGGCCGGGTCTGCGACCACAAGTGCCAGTCCAAGTGCCGCCGGGGGAAACTGGATGAACCCATCGCGATCAAGTTCCTGAAGCGTTTCATCACGGACAATGCATCGAGACCCAAGATCGAAGCCGTTCCCGTAACCCGAAAGGAAAAGATCGCCGTGATCGGCGCCGGACCGGCGGGCTTGACGGCAGCCCGCGATCTCGCCCAACGGGGCTATAAAGTCACCGTTTTCGAAGAACTGTCCGAACCCGGGGGCATGCTGCGCTGGGCCATACCTTCCTACCGTCTTCCCCGGGACATCCTGGCGAGGGAAATCGAGGACGTCCGGACTCTGGGCGTGGAGATTTGCTGCAACACCCGCATCGGCAGGGACCTTTCCTGGGAACAGGTCGACACCGATTACGATTACGTCTATCTTGCACCCGGCGCCCACAAGAGCCAGAAGATGGATATCCCCGGCGAAGATCTGAAAGGCGTATACGGCGGCGTGGAGTTCCTGAGGGACTTCAACGCCAATGAGGAGGATTGGCTTGCGGGCAAGAAGACCCTCGGTTCACGGGTGGCGGTCATCGGCGGCGGCAATTCCGCCATCGATGCGGCCCGCGTCGCGGCTCGTCTCGGCGCCGACGTGCTGATCCTTTACCGAAGGGAGCGCAAGGACATGCCGGCGGCCGAGGAAGAAATTGAAGCGGCCGAACACGAAGGGATCCAAATCGAATACCTTGTCGCTCCGGTGAAGATCACCGAGATCAACGGCGCGGTTACCGGCATTACCTGCCAGCGGATGAAGCTTGGCGAGTTCGACCGCAGCGGCCGGAAGCGACCCGATCCCATTGCGGGTTCCGAATATACGGTCAGCGTGGATTCGGTTATCGCCGCCATCGGCCAGATTCCGGACATGACCTTCGTTCCCGGCGACAGCGGTGTAGCCGTCAACAGATGGTCCTGCTTCGACCTGGCCGGCGGCAGCCAGTCCCAGACGATGAATCCGAAGTTCTTCGCCGGCGGTGACGCCGTTACCGGACCGGACACGGTCATCGGGGCCATTGCCGCAGGTCATCAGGCCGCGAAGGACATCGATGCCGCCATTCGGGCGAAAAACGGCGAACAGCCCTATGAAGCGCCCCCGGAAGAAAAGATCGATATCCCTCTGATCATCGACGAGGAAACCCAGGAAGCACCGCAGACAAAGATGCCCGAAATGGCGGCGGCGGCAAGGCGCCGCAGTTTCGCTGAAGTGGAATTGGGATTTACCCGGGAGGAAGCCATTGGTGAAGCGATTCGCTGCCTCCGCTGCGATGCGGAAATATAACCTATCCAAACGAAGGAGAATATCATGAGCGGTATCAAACTCACGATCAACGGCCTTGAAGTCGAGGCGCAGCCGGGACAGACCGTTCTCGAGGTTGCCCGCGACAACCACATCTATATCCCCACGCTTTGCCAGTATCCGGGCACCACCAATGTCGGCGCCTGCCGTGTCTGCCTGGTGGAGGTGGAAAACGCCCGGACGCTCGTCGCTTCCTGCTGCATGCCCGTTACATCCGGCATGGTTGTCAGAACGAACACCGAAAGGGTCAGAAAGGCCCAGCGCTTGATCGTGGAGCTCCTGTGGTCGTCGGGAGATCATAATTGCCTCACCTGCGAGCGCAACGGAAATTGCGAACTCCAGGACCTGGTATACTGGCTGAAGATCGACAAACCCCGTTTCAATATCGATCCTCCCGGTTATGAAATCGAGGCCACCAATACGATGATCCAGCGCGACCTCAACAAGTGCATCCTCTGCGGCCGCTGTGTTCGCGCCTGCAATGAAATCCAGATCAACGAAGTTCTGGACTTCACCATGCGGGGGTCCGAAGCCAAAGTAGGTCCGGCCTTCGACCTCGATTATATTCAATCGGAGTGCGTCTTCTGCGGCGAATGCGTCAACGTCTGCCCCACCGGCGCCCTCACCTTCAAGCAGGCACGGTTCGCCGGACGGCCCTGGGAAATGAAAAAGGTCCGCACGACCTGCACATACTGCGGCGTCGGCTGCCAGATGGATCTCAATGTCCATGAAGGAAAGATCGTCTCGGTCACCGGCAACCGCGAATACGGCACACCCAATACCGGAAGCCTCTGCGTCAAGGGGCGCTTCGGGGTCGATTTCGTTCATCATCAAGACCGGCTGAAAAAACCGCTCCTGAGACGGCAGAAGGGCGGCGAGTTGACCGAGGCAAGTTGGGACGAGGCCATCGACTTCGTCGCCGAAAGGCTGTCGGCCCTCAAGAAGGAATACGGCTCCGACAGCATTGCGGGGCTCTCTTCCGCCCGCTGTACGAATGAGGAAAATTACCTTTTCCAGAAATTCATGAGGGCGGTGATCGGATCGAGACACGTCGATCACTGCGCCCGTCTCTGACACTCCGTAACGGTGGCCGGTCTGGCCGCCGCATTCGGCAGTGGCGCCATGACGAATTCCATCGACGAGATCGAATTCACCGAGGTGATCCTGGCAACGGGCACGAACACGACGGAGAACCACCCCATCATAGGCATGAAGGTGAAGCGGGCGGTCCGCCAGCAGGGCGCGAAGCTGATCGTCATCGATCCCCGCGAGATCGCCCTGACCAAGTACGCCGACATCTGGCTACGCCAGAAGCCGGGCACCGATGTGGCCGTTCTCAACGGCCTCATGAACGTCATCATCAGCGAGAAACTCTACGACAAGCCATATGTGGAAGAACGCACCGAGGGTTTCGAGGCGTTGGCGAAGGTCGTGGAGAAATACACTCCGGACTACGTGGAGCGGATCTCGGGGGTCCCGGCGGAAGATCTCAAGGCGGCAGCCCGGCTCTATGCCAAGGCGAACCGGGCCTCGATCCTTTATTCCATGGGCATCACACAGCACATCTCCGGAACGGACAACGTCAAATCCGTTGCCAACCTGGCCATGCTCTGCGGCAACGTGGGCATAGAGGGAGGCGGCGTCAATCCCTTACGGGGCCAGAACAACGTCCAGGGCGCCTGCGATATGGGCTGCCTGCCCAACGTGTTGCCCGCCTACCAGCCTGTCGGCAACGATGAGGCGCGGGCAAAGTTCGAGAAGGCCTGGGGGGTTGCCCTGCCGGCAACGCCGGGACTGACCATCATGGAGATGATGAATGCGGCCCATGCGGGAGACCTCAAAGCCCTGTATATCATGGGTGAAAATCCCATGCTCTCCGACCCGGATCTGGCCCATGTAGAGGAATCCCTGAGAAACCTCGATCTGCTGATCGTTCAGGACATCTTCCTGTCGGAGACGGCGGCCCTGGCGGACGTGGTCCTTCCCTGCGCCAGTTTCGCCGAAAAGGACGGCACCTTCACAAACACGGAACGCCGGGTCCAGCGGATCCGGAAGGCCGTCGAAGCGCCGGGAGAAGCAAAGGCCGACTGGGAGATCATCACCGCCCTTTCCAACCGGATGGGGTATGCCATGCCCTATACGTCCGCCGAGATGATCATGGAGGAAATCAACCAACTAACACCCAGTTACGCCGGGATCACCTATGGAAGGATCGAGAGGGAAGGACTTCAGTGGCCCTGCCCCAATACGGATCACCCGGGGACACAATACCTGCACAAGGACCGATTCACCCGCGGACGCGGTCTCTTCCATGCCGTTGAGTACGTCCCCCCGGCGGAACTTCCCGATCAGGATTACCCGCTGATCCTTTCTACGGGCCGGGTTCTCTATCAGTATCACACAGGCACCATGACCCGGCATTCAAAGGGAACCACGGAACGCTATCCCGAGAACCTCCTGGAGATTCACCCGAACGATGCCACAAAATACGGGATCAAGGATGGCTCCCTCGTAAAGGTGGCCTCGCGGCGGGGTAAGGTAAAAATCAAGGCCGCCGTCTCGCAACGTTCCCCAGAGGGAACCGTCTTCATGACTTTCCATTTCCGGGAAGCGGCTGCGAATCTGCTGACGAATCCCGCCCTGGATCCCGTGGGTAAGATTCCGGAATACAAGGTCTGCGCCGTCCGGGTTGAAGCGGCGTGATGAAATCGGGGTACAGAGACCAAACGTCGGCACCCGGCAGTTTTTTAAAAGGGAATGCCGAATAGGAAAGGGGGGGCTCAGAGGCGCCCCTCCGAGGATTCTTTAAACGGGCCGGGGGAAAGTGGCGTCGGATTGCGCCGTCACTTTCCCCCGGCAGGATTCTTTACGCGAATGCCGAGGTGGTCGCGATCAGCAACCCTGCGGCAAAGACAATCAGTCCCACACCCGCTCCTCCCGCCGTCGCCAGGATGGGAGCCAGCCCAAGCATCAGAAACCCAAAGATAAATCTTCCTTCTCTTCCTTCCATGATATTCTCCTTAACCTTCAATTCTTTTGACGCTGACGGCGGATATGGCGAGCCGTGTTTTCGTCAGCGGATACTTCATCACAACCCCGATCGCCTCCACCTTGTCCCCGATGACCACCTTGTTTTCCGGTGCGGTGAACATGATGACCCGCATCTGTGCCGTCGCGTCTTCAATGTGAAAGTGAGGCCTGTTGAGCCAACCGAAGCTGATCTTTCGAACCTCACCCGATATGCGTACAGCCTCTCCGATCATCGCCGCAGAGATTTTCCCGATCTTGCAAGCGCGCACCTTTGCGACGGACTGCTCATGCGCCTGTTCAAAGCTCCTGCGGCTCATCCATGCCAAGGTCATGGGGATGACCAGCAGCATGATCAGACCGGGAACGGCATACAACAGAAAATGCGGGTCGCCCGTCGATGCGTAATGGAGGGCCACCGCCGCCGCACAGATAAAAAACGCTAACCAGGCAAGTATTGACATCCGTTACGCCTACTCCACGGGCAAATCCTTCCTGAACATCATGAAGTATGCCACTCCAATGAAGAGAAAACCGCCAAAGATATTCCCTATCGTGACGGGTATGAGGTTCCAGAACCAGACATCGGACCAGGGAAGACCTCCGTTGGCAAGGAGAAGCCCCCCCTTCTGCGCGATAACGGCAGGATACCAGTCGCATAAGAACTTCCCTGCGGGAAGAAAATACATATTGGCCACGCAATGCTCGAAGCCTGAGGAGACGAAGGCCATGATCGGAAACCAGATACCGAAAAACTTGCCAATCACATCGTCCGCCGTGATGGCGAGAAGAATGGCGATGTTGACCAGAAAGTTACAACCGATAGCTTTCAGGAAACAGGACCAGAGTCCCATGGCCCCGACGGCCTTGTATTCGAGAATTTTCCCCGTCGCTATGCCCACCGCGGTCATACCGAAGGCATTGACCGTCATGGTGCCATCGGCCTGTCCGCTCACGAATGGACCCATGGTCATGACATAGGCATACGCCAGTGAGCCTACGAGGTTGCCCACATATACCCACACCCAGTTTCGGATCACGTCGCCCCAGGTGACCTTCTTCATCATGGCGGCCATGGGCACGATCATACAGTCACCGGTAAAGAGTTCCATACCGGTCAGGACGATGGCGATCAGGCCGACGGGGAATACGGCCCCACCAACAAGTTTTGCGATTCCCGGGGTTGCTACACCCGTTACGCATACTGTGCAAAGTGCTCCTCCGATTGCGATGTACGCACCCGCCATGAATCCTCTGAGCAACAGGTTGAAGATGGAGAGCTTCGCCTTGCCAACTCCCGCAGTACCGATGAGAGAAACCATTTTTGCCGGGGGATTAAAAGCCATAAAAGAATACCTCCTCAATCCATAATAGTTTTGTTAGAAAAGGTCCCGCTTCTGGGGACATTCACATTCCAGAACATCTTTTCGAACAACACGATCGTATTGCCGCACCAACGTCATCCCTCACATTTTATAATACTGAAATTAAAATCAGTAGATGTGTAATGATGCAGGTATATATGAAAGGATCTACCTTGCCCTAACTTGCAAAGGCTTCTTTGACTTCTTTCTTCCAGATGCAAAGGAGTTTTTCTCCGTGGGGTTGGCATTGAACCAACTCCCATTCGCTTTCGCCCTCCTTGTCGAGGAGACCTTTGAAGTTATCCTGACTGCCCGGTATGCCATCAACGACGCAGGTTCCCTTATCGTTACATGAAATGGCCTCTGGCGGGATCAGGCGGTCCAGATCGATGATACTTGTCTTGTACTTCCATCTTGCCATGATCATACCTCCTTAAATGATTTAGATGTGCGTCGATACTATAATGTGTCAATACTGTCAACTCATTTGTGCAGGTTAACGTTGTAAGAATCTTCCAGCCGTCACGTAACGTCAGGGGCCGATCCGCGAAGGGATTCCCCATTGGCCGCGATCCATCAGCCGGAACGCCGCCGACGCCGCATTACCGGTTTTTTGTCTTGACAATGACGGACCTGTATCATAACTAAACAAGCAATTGTTTATTCGTACTTCACACGAGTGAGAACGATCATGAAGATCCATGAAGCCCACCGACCCTTCCTTGGAAGGAAGAACTGGAAGCATTTCCTGTAAGCAATTCTTTGACGCAGAATCGGCGGGAAATATAACGATCAGAAGAAAGGGTTCAGCAATGGCAGAGTATGACGCAATCATCATCGGAACGGGAATCGGCGGGGCGGCCATCGGCGCTCTTCTGGCACATGACGGCAGGAAGGTGCTCATCCTGGACAAGAACAAGATCGTGGGAGGCCGCTGCACCTCCTATGAACACAAGGGATTCACCCTGGATCTGGGCGTTCACCTATTCGGGGTGGGCGACAAGGGATCTCTTGGAGAAGTTCTCCGGATGACGGGTGCGCCCGATGCGATCGACTGGGTCACGATCCGAAGGTCCTCTCAGCAGGTGGGCGGTGAAACGAAAAAGTATTCCCAGAAAGACATGGTGAAGTCCCTGCCCGCCGATGAACAGACCAACCTGACCAACCTCTTTGCCAGGGTGCATATGATAACGGACAGAGAGATCGATGAACTCTGGTACACGCCCGTCGAGACGTGGATGAATGAATTTACGAGGCACCCCCTGGCGCACGCCTTCATAGGCTCCATTGTCGGACAGTACTTCTGCGTCCCCAGCCCGGAGGCCAGCGCCGCCGAATTCATCAAGTGTTTCAAGGAAGTGTTGGTTGCCCGATCAAGCGCCTACCCGAAGGGCGGCTGCATCGCGATCCCCAAGGCCTACCTTTCGGTGGCCGAGAAACACGGCGGTGAAATTAGATTGGGCGCCGATGTGAAAAACATCACGGTGGAAGAGGGAGCGGCGGTCGGCGTCCGCCTGAAGGACGGCTCCGAACTGCGCGCGCCGGTCATCATCAGCAACGCCGACATCAAGGCCACCGTCAGGGATCTGGTCGGTCCCGAGCATTTCCCCAAGGCGTACGCGGATGAGATCATGAATCTCACCTATGCCGATTCCTGCATCATGTTCAAGATCGGCCTGAAGGAGAGGATCACGGACGATCAGCTTCGCATGTACATGCCCGACGACAGGACCCCCCTGAACAAGGCCTCCGAGGAAGGGAAACCCGACGCCGCTCCTGCAAAGGTGGGGGGGATGATCGTTGTGCCGACGAATTTCGATACCTCCCTGGGCCCCGACGAAGACAAGCAGCTCATCTGCTTCGGCACGGGAATCCGTACCACGGGAGACTGGCGGAAACGGGACTGGGATGCCTGGCATAAGGCCCTTCGCGATTCCATATACAGCGCCTTCCCTGAGGCACAGGACAAGGTCCTGTGGGAAAAAATGGATACACCCCAATTGGTCGACGCTTACGCCGGAGAGGAAGGAAACATCATCGGTGTCGGACAGACGGTCGATCAGATACACAAACGCCGTCCCTCCGTGGTCAGTCCGTTGAAGGGATTGTACTACAGTTCCGCCGAAGCCGGAGGCCACGGCATCGGCACGGAGCTTGCGGCCAGCAGCGCTATGGAATTATTTGCGGCATTGAAATCGCAATAGCCTTCTCGTGACGGCAGGCAGATGGAGAGGGGCACGATGCGGCTCCTCTCTTTTTTATGCAAGGACCTCGCGTATCTTTGCCAGGAGATCCTTGGGAGAAACGGGCTTGGCAATGAAATTCACGGGCTCTTCGACGATGCCTCTTCGCTGGAGAATATCCGCTGCATAGCCGCTTGAGAAAATCGCCTTCATATCGGAACGGATGCTCCTGATCGCATCGAAGGCCTCTTTGCCGTTTTTTTTCGGCATGATCACATCGAGAATGACGAGATGAATCTCATCCTTGTGCTTCGTGAATTGCTCTATCGCATGGTTTCCATCCTCGGCAAGGATGACACGATAACCGAATCGTTCGAGCACATCTTTTATCATCTGCCGGACCTGCAGCTGGTCCTCCGCGACGAGAATCGTTTCCGTCCCCCCGACAGGAACCGGCTGCGCCGCCTCCCCTTTCTCCTCGAAGATCTGGACGGAGGATTCCAGCGGAAGGTGGATATGGAAAGACGTGCCGAGACCGGGTTCGCTGTAAACATTGATGCAGCCGTTTAGCTGGTTGATGATGCCATAGACGATGGAAAGCCCCAGCCCCGTTCCTCTTCCCGGTTCTTTGGTCGTGAAGAAGGGTTCGAAAATCCTTTCCCTCGTCGATGCGTCCATGCCCTCACCTGTATCGGAAACGGTTATCAGGGCATGGGGACCCGCCTTTTTCAGACCGTGAGCCTTCGCATAGTTCATATCGAGGGTCACCTGCTCCGTACTGATGGTGAGCAGGCCGGTGTTGTGCATGGCATCCCTGGCATTGGTGGCGAGATTGACCAGAACCTGTTCCATCTGTGTGGGATCGACCATACATACCAGATCTTCACCCGTAAGGATGGTCTTGAAACTGATATCCTCTCCGATGATTCTCGACAGCAATCTTTCCACCCGCCGGACGATCTGATTGATGTTCGCGGGAATCGCCTGAATGACCTGCTTCCTGCTGAAGGCGAGCAGTCCCTGGGTCAGGTTCGCCGCCCTCTCCGAGGACGCGAGGATCTGACCGACGTCCATGGAACGGGGATCATCTTCGGGAATCTTCATGTTCAGCAGCGTTGCAAATCCGATGATCGCCGTCATGATATTGTTGAAATCGTGAGCGATCCCGCCGGCAAGCTGTCCGACGGCCTCCATCTTCTGGGCCTGCTTGAGCTGATCCTGGAGCCGCCTCTGTTCCGTGATGCTGCGGATAACGGCGGCAACCCCTATGATTTGTTCTGATTCATCGACAACCTTCTGCATGACTACATGGTAGTCACGGCCGGCCAAAAGAATTTCACGGTCGATCGGCTTATTACCGTGGAGGACCTCCCTCTCGATCCTCCCGATGATGGACGCAATATCGCCCGGCTGGATGTCGAAATCCGTCCTGCCGATGATTTCTTCGAGGTCCTTCTCCAGAAAGCGCTGACAGGCCGTATTGGCAATAAGATACCTGAATTCGATGTCTTTGAGGTAGATCAAGTCGCTGGATGAATTGATCAGGGCTTCCATCTTCTTCTGGTAGTCCCTGAGCTCCTCTTCCGCCCGCAAGCGGTCGGACAGCTCCTGCTGCAATTGTTCGTTGGCCTCGGCAAGCTCCGAAGTGCGTCGGGCCACCAGATCCTGAAGATGCATTCGATGCAATACCAAATCGAAATCTCTCTTCTGTATCTGAGAGAGCATTTCGTTGAAGCTTTCAGCCAGGGGATCCAGCTCCTCTATGCCCGGTCTCTCGGCCCTGGCTGCATAGTTCTGCTCCTGAGAGACACGGCGCATGAGGGCCCCTAAATCGAGAAAGGGTTTCGTAATGGCCTCCTTCCACCTTCTGCGCAGGAGGAGGGCGATGCCGCCCGAAAGCAGGACCAGGACGGCAACGATGCCGGCATATCCCAGAAGACGTTCGTAAAGGACGGACAGGGTAAACTCGATACAGACGAAACCGACGGTATCGCCTTCAAAAACGATGGGTTCATACAATCGGGTAAAACGGCTGCTCACGGAATAACCGGAACGCTGGAAGGCCGGAAAGGTATTCTGGCCGGCATGGGGAGTCCGGTGATAAGCGGCAAAGGGAGTCCCATTCTTCAGGTAAATAAAAGCACCCCTGATATGGTTGTCCTCTTTGAGTGCCCGTAAGGTCTCTTCGGCAGTGCTCCGGTCATTGGAGGTCAGGGCGGCAACGTTGTTGGCTCCAATGATCCTGGCCTGGCCTCTCAAAAGATCCATGAAACCGTAACGAAAGGAAAGGAGTTC
This sequence comes from Deltaproteobacteria bacterium, assembly GCA_016929555.1. Classification (GTDB taxonomy): domain Bacteria; phylum Desulfobacterota; class Syntrophia; order Syntrophales; family JAFGIO01; genus JAFGIO01. Next base: position 17,883 of record JAFGIO010000246.1, read on the forward strand.
ATAAGCGATCAGGATGACACCCGTTAAGATCAGAACGATCAACGTCGTGAGCTGGCTGACATGGACCAGTTTATCGATAATGGATGATTTGCCGTATCCCCGCCAGTATTTCATTCCCACTCCATCGGGGCAGTGCAGGACGGTGTTGCCAAGGCCGAAGGGTCTTGGATCGGACGGCCGTCCAACTCCGGAGGTCGCTTGCTACCGCAAAGGCCTGGACAGTTGATCACACGCATCGACGAAAGGTGATCCCTCAGTCGCTGTTCATATTTTGACACATCGCGGCGTGTGGCGACCTTCATGCCCGCAGGCTCCCCGGCGCCCGCTTATCGAGAACTCTCGCCTCAAGAGGGCCTTCTTCCGAAGCGGGAGACGTCCCGGCCGTGCAAAGGATGAAGACAACCGCGATCGCCACTTTTTTGGCGATCATCGCTGTCGCATATCCTCTTTCGGGAACAGAGGCTTTGCGCCGCTATGTCCCAGGACAGGCGGCCGTTGTCTTTCGCTGGATACACAGCCCACAGGGGGCAATCCAATCATGCAATTGTAGTGCCCGGGAAGGCAAAAAAACAGGCCCTATGTTCCCTGTTTCATTCTTTTTTCATGGAGCCTCAGCGCCTGCATGACAAAGACCTCCATCTTCGCCGTGATGATCTGGGGAAAGGGATTGCCGTCACTCTCGATGGCCAAAAAAGGGAGTTCATCCACGTCCTCGAGGGAATCCCATTTTTTTCCATGATGCTCCCTCCAGCCCCGGCTCATTTCCCGCGTGAGAATGGCCTCGGAGATCCGGTTCGGCATGCACCCGAAGGGACCGATGGCGATGGCGCCGCAGTAGGGTTCGGGGACCTCAGCGACGGCCGCTCCGACGGTCAGGATGGCCTCGCCGGTCAGCCTCGGATTGATCAGCGGCTGTGCCATATGGATCAGGTGGTCGACGTCTTCCATCACCGGACGAATTAACCCCGAGCGTGACAGGATGGTCTTGATCACCCTTTCGTAATGTCGCATCCAGGCGAGCCGTATTTGAAGCGAAAGACGTTGGCCAAATCCGGGCACCCTGCCCTCCACGCGATTTTTATAGCACCAGTCCGTGTAATAAACCCATTCCCCAATGCCGGCCACCTTCGTGGCGAGGCCATAACCGGCCAGCTTCTCCACCAGGAACTGCCTCGAGATGTCGTCGTGGCGCACGAAGATCTCGCCGGTGAGCAAGACCGTCGGAGTTTCCGCAAGGGTTCTTTTCAGCGGGATGGCTTCAAGGCTTGCAGAAACCGAGGATAGGATCTTGCGGAGATCGCCGAAGCGGTTCGACCGCTCGATCGCCTCGACGATCCGATTCTGTTCCCTCTCATATATCTCGACAGCGGCTGCCGGTTCGACGGCATTCGCCAAAAGGATCGGATAGATGGCCTGCATCGCGTCGGCGATCATCATGCAGATCCAGATCCGGAGGGTGAACCCGGCATCGAAGACCCCCCGGTAGCCATTCGCCGCATTGAGCGAGAGAAGGGCCACGTTCTCGATGCCCGCCTCGGTGATCTGCTGATGGATGAAGGGCGAATACTGTCCGAACCGGCAGGGTCCCGAGGTCGTCGGCATGAAATAGACGAGAAGCTCTTCGGGATCTTCGCGTTCCTTCAGGTACTTAAGGAGCGTCCCCGTCGTCAGCAGCAGGGGGAGGCATTCCTTGCAGCTCGTATTGCCCCGGCCCAGTTTCAGGACCTCCTCGCCTGCAGGCGGCAGGGCCGTCGCCCTTATCCCTAAAGACCGAAAGAGCGCTGCCGCCTCTCTCAGCAGAAAATAGCCCATGGACGGAAAGACCAGGTGCACCCGCGGATGGGTAAGGGGATAATTCCTGCCCTGAGAATCGACGACCTCCTGCCTGGCAGGATCGAAATAGGCCGGCTGCGCCTTCCGGATACGCCTGTTTCCCCTCTTCCCCTCCCTGCGCGACAGTTCCCGGTAGTTCCGGACGATGTCCAGGAAGGCTTCGATCCTTGTCTCCAGGCCGGCATCGGCCACATGGCTGTCAAGTTCCAGGATCAGAAAGGGTTTTCTTCCCATGATTCTGCTGAAGTAGCCGACGAGAAACGAATCGGGACCGCAGGAAAAATTCGTGATGTAGCAACCGAAAAGCTGAGGATGCCTCTCGACGAAAGCGGCCCCCTTGAGAATCGTCTGCCCTGATGACCAGTACATGTCATCCTGGAGCGGCTCATCCGCTATGGGCAGAAAGTTGACAGGGATGACCGGCACCCCTCGGGTGGCGAATTTGTGGGGGATGCCCATGTTCGCTTCCGTCACGAAGGCATTGTAGGACCTGCCGAGAAGGACGATACCGCAGCGTTCCGAATCCTTCTCGATCTCTTCAAGGAATCGCCTTCCCTCCTCGGCCATATCTTCCTGAACGCGCTCCTGGACGGCAACGGCTTCGGCATAGGCCTCCCGTGCACGACGCCTGTCGCACCCCAGCGCCACTGCCAACTCCGAAAAGGACTTGTCCGCCCGGGCATAACCCTTCGAAAAATCGATGACCGGACTCAGCACCCTCCCCGACGCCTTGAGGCTGCGGAACACCTCATGATCCTTGAAAGCGCTGGCAAGATAATGGGGCTCGGCCTGAACGATCGGGCAGGTCGTGCTGTCCCTGCAGCCCTTTTCGACGAAAAGGCCGTTGATCTGTGGAAGAAAAAGATAATCGGGCCGGCCCTCCAGAAGACCGGAGAGCAGTCCGTGGGCGAGCTCGGCGGGATAGCAGAAAGGTGCCCTTTTTCGCTCGATACCCTTCTGCCGGATGCCCTCGGAGACGACGATCCTGAAACCGATCCTTTCGAAGAAATGCCGGTAGAGGGGAAGAAGGGCATTCACCTGGAAGGATTTGTTCAAACCGATCACAGGCGCCGCCCGTTCCTCCGGAGGATGGGGCGGCGGTCCTGCCGGCTCGTCGAAAATGAGCTGCTCGTGACGCCGCACGAGGTTCAACTTTCCCGTATCCGTCTCGATGGAAAAGCGCAAGTTGTACCAGCGGTTGCAGGCGCCGCCGAAGGGATAGGTCTTCCCGTCGATCTCGATTCTGGCGATTTCGCACTTCCGGTCGCACTTCTCCTTCCCCCCTTTGCAGATGAAGGGTTTCCCGTAATCGACCCTTCTATCCCGAAGGGTTTTCAGCGAAAAGTCCCCTTCCTCCAGCAGGCCAAGTTTCATCCGGCGCTTGATCTCGAGGGCCACCCCGAAGGCGCCCATCAGGCCCGGCTCCGGAGGCACAACGATGCGCTTGCCCGTCAGGGCGGCCATGGCGACCGGCACGGCCCGGTTGTAGCAGACGCCCCCCTGCATGAAAATGCGGTCCCCCACGGACCGATTTCCCTTCACCCGGTTGCTGTAATTCATGCAGATGGAATAGACCAGTCCGGCGACGATATCCTCCCTGCTCAGGCCTTCGTGAGCGGCATTCTTGATATCGCTGCTGATGAAGGCGGCGCATTGGTCGTTGAAGTTGGGAGGCGCCTTTCCCATCATGGCCAGATCGCCGATCTCCTCCATGGCGATCCCCATCGTCTCGCGGGCCGACTCCTCCAGAAAGGAGCCGGTTCCCGCACTGCAGGCGTCGTTCATGGCGTAGTCCGAGGGAATGCCGTTGCGGATGTAGGTGTATTTCGCGTCCTGGCCGCCGATCTCGAAGATCGTGTCCACCTCCGGGTCGTAATGGAGGGCGGCCGCGGCGTGGGCGATGATCTCGTTGACGATGCCTCCGGTCATGGCGTGCAGCCCGGCAATTTGCCTGCCGGAACCCGTAACGCCCAAACCAACGATCCGAAGCCCGTCGCCGATTGCCCCCAACCGATCGCATAGGCTCGCATAACAGTCCCGGGAGGCCTGGACGGGATTGCCGTTCGTCCGGAGGTAGACGGATGCAAAAACCAGCTCGTCGTCCTGCCGCATCAGGACCGCCTTGGTGGTCGTGGAGCCGACGTCCAACCCAAGGATGCATCGATCCCCCTCGCGGGCGACGCCCCCTTCGGCCGTCCTGAACTCGACCAACTCCTCGTAATCAGACAAAGGGGAAAGGGTGGAAAAAGAGCTGACCGCCTGACCGAAGAGACTCTGCGAACCGGGGAAAGGCGCCGTTTCGTGTTTCAGCGCCCAGAGGGCCGACCCCAGGGCCTCGAAATAGGGGGCCTCTTCGGGAACGATCAACTGCTCGATCTCCCTTTGAAGATAGCCGATCATGACGGGATTTTGGGCGGTACCGCCGATGATCATCATGGTATGGCGGGGAATCTGCTTGATCATCTCCAGGATTTTAACAGCCATCATCTCGCAGAGGCCCGCGGCGATTCTCCCCTTGGGGATGCCCTTGTTTGCGGCATGGGTGCAATCGCTCTTGCAGAAGACGCTACAGCGTCCCGAAACCCGGTAGGGTTCCTCCTCGCGGGCGTATCGGAAGGCCTCCTGCAAGGACAGCCCCAGACGCCCGATCTGCTGCATGAAGAATTCGCCGGTACCGGAGGCGCATTTGTTGCCGGTCTGCACGGAGCTGATCCGTCCGTCCCGGCCCAGCACATAGACAAGGCACGTTTCGCCGCCGGCGCTGATGACGGCATCGAAATGCCGCCCCTGCCCGTTCAAGTGATGGAGCGCTTCTTCCACCGCTTCTGTTTCTGCAATGGACGTCAGACGGACGGCCTGCCGGAACTTCCGGCCCGTAACGGCGATGCGATCGTAGTCTCTCCAGGAGGTTTTTTCAAAGACATCGAGCAGGGAGCGGCGAGGGTTTCCATCATGGGACTTGTTGAACAAGACCGTCTTTTTTATCGTTCCATCGCCCTGTTTTTCGACACCCACCGCCGAAAGATTCGTGGCACCCACACAGATACCAAGCGTTTTCATAGGTTTCACGCAATGCATTGAAAAAGAGATCTATCGAATCGTAGTAGCATTCAAGCCGGCGGATCACGATGGTCCCTTCGACCGAACCGGATCGACGGCATGTATACCATGAATCGGAAACGAGGACAACCAGGAGCCCCGAAGAGAAGGCACACAAATGGAAAGGCCCACACACCGAAGGGTGCGTGGGCCTCGATCCGATCTGCAGGATTGGTTGTTTTGAAAGGTTTAACTATCGCAGTCCCAGCTCGTCGATCGTCTTGTTGACCGCCTCGGCGGATTTCTTGACCAGGGCCTTCTCCTCGTCGTTCAGCTTGAGCTGAATGATCTTCTCGATGCCCTTTGCCCCGAGGATGACCGGCACGCCGAAGCAGATATCCTTCAGGCCGTATTCTCCTTCCAGATAGGCGCAGCAGGGAATGATCCTCTTTTTGTCTTTCAGGATGGCCTCCGCCATGGTGATGGCACCCAGGGAGGGCGAATAGAAGGCGCTTCCCGTCTTCAGAAGGGCGACGATTTCGCCGCCGGCCTTGCGCGTCCTCTCCACGATCTTGTCGAGCTTTTCCTTGGAGAGAAAGTCCGTCACCGGGATGCCGTTGATGGTGGAGAACCTGGGCAGGGGCACCATGTCGTCGCCGTGGCCGCCCAAAAGCATGGCGCGGATGTCCTCCACGGATATGCCCAGTTCCATGGCGATGAAGCTCTCGTAACGGGCGACATCCAGGGCGCCTGCCTGGCCCATGACCCTGCTGCGGGGGAATTTGCTCGTTTTGAGTGCCAGGTAGGTCATCGTGTCCAGGGGATTGCTGACAATGATGATGATGCACTTCGGCGAGTATTTGACCACCTGCTCCACCACCGACTGGACGATCTGCTTGTTGGTATTGAGCAGGTCCTCACGGCTCATACCCGGTTTCCTGGCGATGCCGGAGGTGATGATGACGACGTCCGAATTCTTCGTCGCCTCGTAGTCGTTGGCCCCGATGACGTTCACATCGAAGCCCTCCATGGGGCCGGCCTCCATCAGATCCAAAGCCTTTCCCTGGGGCATGCCTTCGATGATATCCACAAGCACCACGTCGCCCAACTCCTTCGCGGCCGCCCAATGCGCAGCCGTTGCCCCCACGTTTCCTGCCCCGACGATCGTTATCTTTTTACGGCTCATTTTTTCCTCCTCAAGTAAAGATTCCGTTTCTTCCGGTTATTCCTTCATTCATTGACAGCATCAAAAAATCACCCTTATCGCTCCACCGTATAGGCCGGAGCGGCGATCTTCTCCTTACGCTCGATAGTGTCCGGCAATTTGTGAACCTGGGCGCATTTCCTGGCGCCGCCGAGCTTGAAGTAATCCCGGACCAGATCCTTCTTCATGAGCTGAATCGCCCGCGCCGGATCGACTCCCTTCGGGCAGGCGTTGGAACACTCGCCGGCATAATGGCAACTGAATACGCCGTGATTTCTGGTAACGATCTCCTTGCGATCCTTTGCACCGTCATCCCTGGTATCCGCATTGTAGCGGTAGGCCTGGGCCAGGGGCATGGGCCCCAGATATTCCCGGTCCGTGGCCATGGTCGGACAGGCCGCCATGCAGATACCGCACTTGATACAGTAGGTGAACTGCAGGTATTCTTCGAGTTCATGGGCGCTCTGGAAGAATTCCCCGGTAGGTTCCTCCATCTCCTTCGCGTCGCTGCGTTTGATGTAGGGCTGCATCCCTTTATGCACCCCAAACATGGGCACCAGATCCGGCACCAGGTCCCTGATAATGTTGAAATTGGGCAAAGGCGCAACGGTCAGAGCCGATTGCGTCACATCGAGGATCTGTGTATTGCAGGCCAGTGCAGGCTTCCCGTTGATCAGCATGGCGCAGGAACCGCAGACGCCCATGCGGCAGGAAAAGCGGAAGGCCAGGGTGGGGTCCTGGTTCTGCTTGATCTCGTGCAGCCCGTCCAGAACCGTCATTCCCTGCACAACGGTAAGGTCGTATCTCTGCTGTCGAGGAACCTCATCCCGTTCGGGATCGAAACGACGGACATAAACGGCGATTTGATATTTTTTCTCGGTATCTTTCTCCATTTTCCCACCTTCCTATAGTACTGTCTGCAGCGACCTGGCGGCGATGGCCGCATAGGTCCCGATGCAGAAAAGAATGATCCCGACGATCCACAGAAGGACGGTCAGCGATCGCTCCGCCTGCCCCTTGAGTCCCAGCTCGAAGAGTATGGTGCGCAACCCGTAGAAGCCGTGATAGAGTGCCGCACCCAACAGGATGATGTACGTAACCGTAAAGAACATGTTCCGGCCGCGATAGACGACGTTTTCCCAGGCAATGGCCTCTCCGCCGGCAGGATTAAAGAGCTGAAGGAAGCCCGTAAGATGCATGACCGCCATATGCAGGCCCAGAAGCACGAACATCACGATACCCGCAATGATAAACCAACTCCAGTAAGCTGTTTCCTTCATGATGACCTCCCTAACCCAGTAAAAAGATGTTGTAGCCGCCGGCTGCCATCAGGATGGCGGCAAGGACCATCATGATGACCATGAGCGGCCGCTGCGTGTTCAGGGACGACCGATAGGGATAGACCGGCTCTTCCGCCTTGCCGACGGCTAGGCCCCATTCGATGAGGATCAGCCGGATGCCGTTGAGGGCATGAAAGGCAAAACCTACAAAGACGAGGAATTCCCCGAACTTGAAAACAGGCGTTTTCAGGGTTTCCATGGCCGCGTTCCAGGATTCCGGGCCCAGAATCCGGATGGAGCTCTCGAAGATATGGAGCATGAAAAAGGTGAGGATACCCAGCCCCGCCACCCGATGGATGATGTAGAGGTAGCGCTCCACGCCCCACCGGCCTCCGCCGAGCCAGCCCAGAATGCCCAGATGGTTGTCGTACTGTTTGCTTTTTGCCATTTTCATCCCCCCTAATATTTACGCTCGACCGGTTTCCACTTCGAAATGGTGACCGGTTTGTAGGAAAGTGCAGGACCTCCAGCGCCGTAAGCGGCTAGCGTGTGCTTGAGCCATTTATCGTCATCCCTGGTGGGGAAATCCCTCCGGGAATGTCCTCCACGGGATTCCTCGCGGGCCAGGGCGGCCGTCAGGAGCACCTCGGCGAGATCGATGAGATTTTCGATCTCCAGGGCGTTGATGAGGTTCGTATTGTAAACGTTCCCCTTGTCGGCAATGGAAATGTTCTTGTACCGTTCCTTGAGAACCTTGATCTTGCGGAGACCCTCGGCCATCTCAGGGCCGGTGCGATAGACGCCGGCGTGCCTGTCCATCAGGTCCCGGAGTTCCTTCTTGATCTCGTACTGGTTTTCCTTGCCGTTGCCGCCGAGAAGATCCTCGTAGATCCTCTTTTGTTCGGCCTTGACGGCATCCTGAGGCACCTCGGCAAGCGGCGGATTGGACTTCATGTACTTGACGACCTCCTCGCCCGTAATGCCGCCCCAGACCACGCATTCCGTCGTGGAGTTCGAACCCAGGCGGTTGGCGCCGTGCAGGGAGCAGCAGGCCACCTCACCGGCGGCCCAGACGCCCCTCATGGCAGTGGCGCCGTTGATGTCGGCCTCGATGCCGCCCATGGAATAATGGGCAACGGGACGGACCGGAATGGGCTTTTCAATGGGATCCAGACCGATGAACTTGATGCAGACCTCGCGGATCAGGGGCAGGGCCGAATTGATCCGCTTCGCGCCCAGATGGGTCAGATCGAGATGGACGTAATCGAGCCCGTTCGGTCCCTCGAAGCCTCGGCCCTCCAGGATCTCCGTCATTTCCGAACGGGATACGATGTCCCGGGGCGCCAGCTCCATCTGTTTCGGTGCGTATGTCTCCATGAGGCGTGTGCCCTGGGAATTGCGGAGATAGCCCCCCTCGCCCCGGCAGGCCTCCGTCATGAGAATGCCCGAGGGAACAAGCCCCGTGGGGTGGAACTGGAGGAACTCGGGATCCTCGAGATTCAACCCCGCCCGATAGGCCAGGGCCTGACCGTCGCCGCTGACGGTCTGTGAATAGGTCGTGAAACCGTACAGGGTTCCCAGACCGCCCGAGGCGATGATCATGGCCTTGGCCCGCAGGACCATGAAGCGGCCCGTGGCCATGTCGATACCCGTAATGCCGCAGAATTCATTGTTTTTCGCCAGGATGGACGTAGCAAAAAACTCGTCGTAACGGGCGAAATTTCTGTACTGCATCAACGTATCGTAAAGGGTTTGCACCTCGAAGAAACCCGTTTTGTCTGCGGCCATGGTGCAGCGGGGGTAGCTGTGCCCCCCGAAGGGCCGCTGCATGACCCGGCCGTCGGGCCTTCGCGACCAGGGCATCCCCCAGTGCTCCAGGAGCATCAGCTCTTTCGGCGCGAGTTCCACGAATCGGTCCACCACATCCTGATCGGCCAGAAAATCGGATCCCTTCACCGTATCCCAGGCATGCAAATCCAGATTGTCGCCGTCCTCTTCCCGCAGCACCGCAGCGGACCCGCCTTCAGCGCAGACGGAATGGGGGCGCTGGATCTGCACCTTCGATACAAGGGCTACATTTATAGAATCGTTTGATTTTCTGGCGATTTCAACCGCCGCCCGCAACCCGGCCAGCCCAGTTCCAAAGATCAGGACATCGTGTGTGGCCACCTCCGCTTCGGGCTTGCTCGTCCTATTTCCCATATCGATCACCCACCTGAATCAGTAAATTTCACAAGACCTGCTTGCCTTGACGTTGCGTTATGATTTAGCCTCCATTCCATCCTATCCCTTTTTGTACTTCTGGACGTTCTGCTTGTAGAGATCGTTGCCCCGGGTGTCGTTGATGACGATCACGGGGAAGTTCTCCACCTCCAGCCTGCGGATGGCCTCGGGCCCCAAGTCATCAAAGGCGATGACCTCGGCCTTCTTGACGGCGCCGGCCAGCAGGGCGCCGGCACCCCCGGTGGCGCCGAGGTAAACGGCGCCGTATTTCTTCATGGCTTCGACCACGGGGGCCGCCCGCGGTCCCTTGCCGATCATGCCCCGCAGGCCCTTCTCGATGAGTCTCGGAGCATAGGCATCCATGCGGTAGCTTGTCGTCGGCCCCGCCGCCCCGATGGGGCGACCGGGGGGCGCCGGCGTCGGACCGACATAGAATATGAGCTGCCCGTCGATATCGAAGGGCAGCGGTTCTCCTTTGTCGAGAAGATCGACCAACCGTTTGTGGGCGGCGTCCCGACCGGTATAAATAACCCCGGAAATCATGACCTTATCGCCTATCTCCAGGGCATCCACATCTTCTCTTTTCACAGGTGGCTTCAGTGTCTTCAACGTCTCTCTCCTTTGCTTCAGGGGAACGGATTTGAAATCCGTCCCCCTTGCCTGAACTAAAAGATGATCTCCTGATGCCGGCTGGAATGGCAATTGATATTCACTGCCAACGGGAGACTGGCGATGTGACAGGGTTCCATCAGGACCTTGACGTCCAGAGCGGTGATCCTCCCGCCCAGACCTGCCGGACCGATCCCCAGGTCGTTGATCTTTCCCAGGAGCCTCTCTTCCAGGGCGGCCAGTTCGGGATCGGGATTCCGTTTCCCGATGGGTTCGAGAAGCGCCTTCTTTGCAATCAGGGCTGCCCGCTCGAAGGTCCCGCCGATGCCCACGCCTACGATGATGGGCGGGCAGGGATTGGACTGGGCCTCCCAAACCCGGTTGACCACGAAATTTTCGATGCCGGCCACCCCGTCCGAGGGGGCAAGCATGGTCACACGGCTCATATTCTCGCTGCCGCCTCCCTTGGCGCAGAAGACGATCCTCAGCTTGTCTCCGGCCACCTGCTCCAGATGGATGATGGCCGGAGTGTTGTCGCCCGTGTTCTTCCGGGTAAAACAGTGACAGGCGGATTTGCGGAGGTTGCCCTCCTTGTAGCCTTCTCTCACGCCTTCATTGATGGCGTCGGAGAGCAGGCCGCCCTGGATGGCGACCTGATCGCCCAATTCCACAAAAAAGACGGCGAGCCCCGTGTCCTGGCACAGGGGAATCTTCTCCTCCCGGGCGATACGGGCGTTTTCGATGAGCTGTTCCAGGATCTCCTTGCCGAGAGGGGATTCCTCTTTGGCAAGCCCGTTGCGGAAACTCTCCAGCACATCCTCCCCCAAGATCAGGTTGGCCTGGATACAGGCCTCCTTCACCTTTTGCTTTACCGTCTCAAAAGGAATGTTGCGCATCGCTGTCTATTCCTCCTATTCGATTACGACCAGAACTTGCCCCACGCTCACGGAGTCGCCCGCCTTGACGTGGATGGATTTCACCTCGCCGCCGATGGGGGCGGGAAGCGGATTCTGCATCTTCATGGCCTCCAGGACCAAGACGATGTCCCCAGCGTTCAGCTTGTCACCGACCTTGCACTTCAGATCGACGATCATGCCGGGCATGGGCGATGTAACGGCACCGGCGCCGCCTGCCGGCGGTGCCGCTTCCTCTTTCTTCGGGGCGGGAGCCGCTGCAGGAACCGGTTTTGGAGCGGTTGCAGGCCTGGGCGCCGGCGCCGCCTGGCGGATCACGGGAGCCGCCTCGTCGCCTTCGCCTTCCACCTCGACGGCATAGTAGGTATCATCGACAAAGACATTGTACTTCCGGATCGCCGGACCCTTCTCGGGCACCTCCTTGGTCGGCTTTTCCATGAGCTTGCCCGCCAGAGCCTTCTTGACCAGTTCTTCTTCCCTCTTGACATCGTCGAGCGTCTTGGGCTTCACTTCGGGGGGAACAGGCTCCAGTCCGTATTTCCACTTGAGGAAACGGAGACCCGTCTGGGGATAGAGGGCATAGACCAGCACATCTCCCTTGGTCTTGGCGATATCCTTCGTCGCTTCCCTCGCCTTTTCCATTTCCGGTTCCAGAACGTCGGCCGCCCGATGGGTGATCGGCTTCTCGCCCCGGGGATACCCCTTCAGGGCCATCTTCTGGACATCGGGGTCGATGGGCGCAGGCGATGCCCCATAGAGGCCGTAGCAGTAATCCTTCACCTCGCCGGAGATCATCTTGTAGCGGCCCATCAGCACGTTGAGAACGGCCTGGACGCCCACGATCTGGCTGGTCGGCGTAACGAGGGGGGGATAACCCAGTTCCTTTCTCGTCTTGGGAAGCTCCTCATAGACCTCGTGGATCCTGTGGATGGCGTTGGCCTCCCGAAGCTGGCTCACCAGGTTTGTCGTCATGCCTCCGGGGATCTGATGGAGGAGCACGCCCGTATCGATGACGGCCATCTTGGTCGTGTCGAGGAACTGGCGGTACTTGGGAGCGATGGTCTCGATATACTGGCCCACTTCGAAGATCTTCGCCAGATCGAGGCCTGTTGCCCGGGGAGTGCCTTCCAGGGCCACGAGAATCGGTTCGATGGCGGGCTGGGAGGATCGCAACGCAAAGGGCGCCAGGGCCGTGTCGATGACATCGACGCCCGCCTCGACGGCCTTGAGATACGTCATGGAACCCTGGCCGCTGGTGTAATGGGTGTGGAGCTGAATGGGAATCTTGATGGTCTCCTTCAGGGCCTTGATCAGCTCGTAGGCGTCGTAGGGGGAGATCATCCCCGCCATGTCCTTGATGCAGAGCGAGTCGGCGCCCATCGATTCGATGGTCTTCGCCTTCTTGAGATAGTATTCCAGGTTGTAGACGGGGCCGCCCATGCGCCGCTCCGTGAGGGAATAGCAGATGGTTCCCTGAATGTGTTTGCCCGCCTCCTTGATGGCCCGGAAGGGGGCCTCGAAATTCCGGACGTCATTGACGGCGTCGAAAACGCGGAAGATGTCCAGACCGCATTCGGCTGTATACAGAACGAACTCCCTCACCACATCGTCGGCGTAGTTCCGGTATCCGACGACATTCTGACCCCGGAGCAGCATCTGCAGCTTTGTATTGGGCATCATCTTCCGAAAGACCTTCAGCCTCTCCCAGGGATCGTCATTCAAAAATCTCGTGGGCACGTCAAAGGTAGCTCCGCCCCACACCTCCATCGAGTGCCATCCGATGGCATCCATGGCCTCGGCCACGGGAAGCATATCATCCGTTCTCACCCGGGTCGCCAGCGACGACTGATGGCCGTCGCGGAAGGTGGTATCGGTAATCTTGACTGGATTTACGGTTTCTGTTTTCTTCTTCTCAGCCATAATAAAATCCTTTCATCGTGAAATGATTGACGTTTATAAGGTGTTCTGTTGAGTTTCTCCCTTGACTATCCTACAAGCGGCGTCGCCGTCAGGCAACCTTTCCGCCACAGGGACATCCTAATACACTCGCAACTGCCAGAGCCGGCGCTGCAACATCAAGTCCTGACGGCCTGCGATGGCCCAGAGATTGATCTTTTCCACCACAGGCGCGACGACTGCTTCCGCTTCCACAAATGTCGTCTCCTCGATGTAGGCCCTCACAGCCGCCGTAATGGCCGCGATTATTTTCGGATCTAATTCCTCCATACCATTTCCCCATTCCTTACCAATGATGGTTACACCGGGATGTTGCCGTGCTTTTTCGCCGGCCGGATCTCCCGCTTGGTCTTGAGCATGTCCAGGGCCTTGATGATCATCGGACGCGTGTTCCGGGGGGCGATGACGGCGTCGACATATCCCCTGGCGGCAGCGATGTAGGGATTCGAGAAGAGCGTTTCGTATTCCTTGATCTTCTCCCCCCGCTTTTTGCCCGGATCGGGCGCGTCGTTGATTTCCTTTCGGAAGATGATGTTGGCCGCGCCTTCGGCACCCATGACGGCGATCTCCGCCGTGGGCCAGGCCAAGACGTAATCTCCACCGAGGTGGCGGCTGCACATGGCGATGTAGGATCCGCCGTAGTTCTTTCGCGGAACCAGGGTGATCTTGGGCGCCGTAACCTCGGAATAGCACCAGAGGAGCTTGGCGCCGTGACGGATGATCCCCCGCCATTCCTGGTCGCTGCCGGGCAGATAGCCGGGAACGTCGGCGATGGTGATCATGGGAATATTGAAGGCATCGCAGAAACGGATGAAACGGGTTGCCTTGTCGGAGGCGTCCACGTCCAGGCAGCCTGCAAGGAACTTGGGCTGGTTCGCGATGAATCCGACGGCGTGACCGCCCATCCGGGCGAAGCAGACGATCATATTCTTCGCATAGTGCTCGTGCGGTTCGAGAATCTCCCCGTTGTCGACGAGCGATCGGATGACCGCTTTCATATCATACATCAGCCTCGGATTCTCGGGAACGATGGTATCGAGCGCCTCGTCGGTTCGCTCGGGATCGTCGCCCGTATCGACGTAGGGGGGGTCCTCCATGTTGTTCGAGGGGAGGTAGCCGAGCAGGCTCTTGATCTTCTCGATGGAGTCGGCATCGCTTTCGGCGGCGAAGTGGGCGACGCCGCTCTTGGTGTTGTGGGTCATGGCCCCGCCGAGCTTCTCGAAGTCGATCTCTTCACCGGTTACCGCCTTGATCACCTCGGGACCGGTGATGAACATGTAAGACGATTTCTTGGTCATGAAGACAAAATCCGTCATGGCCGGAGAATACACGGCCCCTCCGGCTGTAGGCCCCATGATGGCCGATATCTGGGGAATAACACCGGAGGAACAGGAATTCCTGTAGAAGATCTC
>JAFGIO010000247.1 GCA_016929555.1 Deltaproteobacteria bacterium
TGGTCAAGATGTAGGCCAGGTCCTCGGTCAGCTGCTCTAATTGGGGAACTGGCGCGAGGAATCGAGGAAGCTGGCCGGGCACATCGACCGGAACCGGGAGCCGGATGCCCGGGAGCGGAATCTCGCTCGGGAGAACGCGAAGCTTTATGGCTCCCGGACGGAAACGGCCGCTGATCCTTCCTCTCCTTGGGCCGGTTCCGGGCTACTTGTCGTATCGGAAAAGTACCACCATTTTGCCGTTTTCTTTTCCGGGGAAAATCTGCATTTCCATCTGCCCGGTAACCGCGGTTCCCACCCCCAATTTCTCCAGGGCGGCGGTTACCGTCGGTCGGGTTCCTGCGCCAATCAATTCGGCCTCTGTCAACGAACCCCTCCACAATACCGGGCCAAAAGAATGCCTCAATACATAGGCGCCAGGGGTAATATGTTCAAAGACATACTCATAGGTGCCCTCTTTGATCATCCTTCGGTCGACAGGCCCCTGGCCAAACATGCCTCCCCCCTGTGCGGCGCCCCCCTTCGCAAGTTCAATTTCTGCGCCGCGCCCGAGGGTTTTTTGTGTTCGCTCCCGGTAGTCATCGGTTCCGTTGTCAAAGGCCTCCACTTCGAAATGGTATTCGGGGTTTTTGTTCAAACTGTGAATGGTCAGGGTATTGGCGCCATACACCATGTAGCTGTTGTAGAGCTTTGCGGGTTCGATACCGTAGCGAACGACATAACCATCCGCTCCCTTAACCGGTTGCCACAGAAGGGTGGCGTCGCGGCGATCCTCCTGGCTGCGAACGACTTTCACATCGTCTACTTTTGTGAATCTGGCAATTTCGGGATTGCCGAAGACGCGCAAATCCTTCACGGCGAATTTTCCGCCGTCCGGGGTCCATACGTTGGTCAGCTTGACGTACCTTGCCGTCAGCGGTTCTGTAAGTTCGGCGTAATCGTGCTGGATCGCCGCCTTGTTGTCGCTTTTGTCGATCACCATGGTCCAGTTTTTGTTGTCGCTCGAAACCTGAAGCGTATAGGACTGCTGTTGTGCGTCTTTGTCGGCATCGGCGTTCACGCCCATCCCGAAGCCACGTCCCATGCCGGCGTTTTTTGCATCTTTCTGGTCGAAATTGATCTGGAGCGCATAAACAGTGCTTTCCTTCCCAAGGTCCACGGTCATGTATTCACCGGGCTTGCCTGTTTGCGCACTCCAGAAAGTCATGAAGTTTTCATCGACCGCATTTTTTGGTTCGAAGCCTTCCAGGACAGAGGAGGTCTCTACATATTTCCTGTTGGACAGAAGCATCCAGCCGGCAAAATTGTTGTCAACCGGGCTTTCCTTGATCCCGGGATAAAACTGGGGGTAGTCGCCGAAAGCCGTGTTCGAGTGCATGACGCCCTGGGCGTCCACTGCCGTGGGGAACAGGGCCAATTCGCCGCCCCCTCTCCCCCCGAAGTAAGACGGGATCATGCAGATGGTCCACAGGTTTCCCTTTTTGTCGTGGAACGTGCTGCCGTGCCCGGCGCCGGGAGCGAACCCGGTGGTTTTGAACGTAAGCGGGTTGTGTTCTGAATATTGGAACGGGCCCATGGGACCGTCCGACACATAAACGCCATGAGAGTAGGACAAAAATTCGAGACCGATGGCTGCATATTGCAGGTAATATTTTCCGTCGTGTTTGACCATCCACGGGCCCTCGATCCATGGGATCTCTTCGGGAAAGTACGGGCGGTGGTTGAAGAACGGAAAGATCACGTCTTCTTTTCTTCTTCTTTCGAACCCGTTGTTTTCGGGGTCGCCGAAGAAGCAAACGACCGGTTTGCCCTTTTCCTTGAATCCGTTCTGGGGATCCAGTTCGACAACCTGAATCGGAAGCAGCTGGGACCAGCCGTAATACATATAAACGCGGCCGTCATCGTCGATAAAAATATCGGCGTCCCCGTAGCGGTCACTGTCCAGGGTGGCAGCCTTGGTCCAAACCCCGCTCTTTGGATCGGTCGATGAAAAGAGGTCCTTCGAATTCATGCCGCAGGCATAAAGAATGTTCCCGTCCGTCGCCACCCCGGGCACACCGACCGGAAAATCGGGGGCATCGATATAGGTCCAATCCCTCATGTCCGGGGAACTCCAATAGCCGCGGCCCCCGGTGTTGAAAAGATAGTAGTCGTCCTGAAAAATAAGTACGATGGGTTCGCCCGCGCGCCGCACACCCGTAATCGTCAGAGGGTTGCAAAAAGTCATCGGCTTGTCGTTGACCTGGACAGCGGCGGCCTTGGAGGCGGTATTTGGCAGTGGCTTTTCCGGGCCAGCCGCGCTGGCGATAGCGGCAAGAATAACGATCCCTGCCAGGAGCATTGCATTCGTTATCTTCATAGGCGCGCGCAGGAAGTATCATCGGGCCCTTCGCGAATCAGTCCGGCGCCCGATCGCTTCCCGCTTTTCCTTTCACATTCGGATACGGCGTTTGTGTTCCACCCGGCAACTATTCTTCATTGTTCGGCGCTATTTTACTGAGAAACGATGGTTTTGCACACCTTGATTGTGTCTTTCCCATCACTCGAGAAAAAAGTTGTCATATGCCGTGAACGGCCGTCATCATGATCTCGATCAATCCATCTGCCGGGATACGGGAGACCTCCAGGACGGCCCGGGCCGGAAAATCTGCGATGAAATACTCCTTGTAGATTTCATTAAATGCAGGGTAGTTGTTCATATCAGTCACAAATATCTGGCACTGCACCACATCCTTCAAGGAAAAGCCGGCAGCTTGGAGGATCGCCTTTTGATTTTCGATTGCCTGACGCGCCTGGCTGGGAAAATCCTGGCCTGCCAGTTTTCCGGTCGCAGGGTCAAGCCCAAGTTGCCCCGAGAGGTATAAGGTATTGCCGGCACGAATCGCCTGTGAGTATGGGCCTATGGCCGCAGGGGCATCCGGAGAGGATAGGGTCTCACGGATATCGGTTGGTCTTGAACACCCTGTGAAAACAAAAATGAGCAGGGAAAACAGAAGCGTCTTTTTCATAAGGGATCTCCTTTTTTTACAGGGGCATAATCGTCAGGAGGCAGCTCTTGATCGATCAGCTCCGGCCGGCTGTAGTAGAAAAAATGGATGTTTTTGTCATCTTTTAGGGATACGTATACAAGGAATTGATGTCAACCTTTAAAGCGGCGCTGGTCTGAAGCCCAATGCTTGCATCAGGAGGGGATCATGCAGGGATCGTCTGGCAAAAAGGTCGAAAACCAGGACAGAAGAACGTTTTTCAAGCTGGCAGGGCTGGTGGCGGCCGGGGGTGTTGTTGGGCTTCATAGCGCGTGCCATCCGACCGAAAAAGCGCCGGTTATCGACACCGCCCTTTCGGAAAAGAGTTTCTGGAAAAGGGTACAGGCGCAGTTTGCCCTCGATCCCGAGCAGGTCTACATGAATATCGGCACCACAGGGGCCATGCCCATAGGCGTCATCGATAATTATGACCGATACAACAGGGTGGTTGCACGGCACCCGATGGGTTTTACCGATGAACTGGGCTGGGAATTCGGGCTCGTAAAGCAGAGAGAGAAGCTGGGCAGGCAATTCGGTTGCACAAAAGATGAGATCGCATTTACGCGCAACACCACCGATGGCCTGAATACCGTGCTTTTCGGGCTGCCTTTTGAAAAAAATGACGAAATCCTGATGACGCACCACGAGCACGTGTCCGCCCTTTCACCCCTTCAAGTTCTCAAGGACCGGTTCGGGGTTGTTTTGAGGGAGGTGGAGATACCGGTGCTGGATCTTGAAAATGGGGATCAGGTGGTTGAGGCCTTCAAGGAAAACATCACCAAAAAAAGCAGGGCCCTGCTCTTCTCCCATATACCCTATAAGACAGGGGTTCGCCTCCCGGCCCGGGCCCTATGCAAACTCGCGCGGGAAAATGGGTTGATCTCCATTATCGATGGCGCCCACTCGGCAGGTATGGTGGAACTCGATTTCAGGGCGATCGGGTGTGATTTTTACACGGCATCCGGTCATAAATGGCAGTGCGGGCCGGGTGCTACGGGTATACTTTATTTGAGAAATCACGGCGACAGGCTCCCGCTGCTCTGGCCTCAAAACAGCTGCCTGTATCCATATGTCTCGCAGCCTGTAAAAAATGACCGGTTGAAGATAAACGACTTTTCAAGCCAGTTCGGGCTTCGCGGTCAGGAAAATTATCCTGCCATGCAGGCCATGCTCGATGCTTGTGATCTATGGGAAGAGATAGGCCGTGACCGTATTGAGGGATACGTCTGCGGGTTGAGTTCCTACCTGAAAAGGAGCATCAAACAGAGCTTTGGTAATTCCACCCCGCTGTTTTCCCCGGACATACCGGAACTCACATCAGGGCTTACGTCCTTCAATCCGTTCAAGGATGTGCATGATCAGAAAAAGATCGAGGATTTTGTTGACCGCCTCAAGAGGGAGATGGGTTATGTGATCCGGTCTACTGAATTTCATCTTCATAAGGAAGATACAAAGAGTACCTATGCCTTGAGGATATCCACTCACCTGTTTCATGATCATGCGCAGGTTGATGGTGTGGTGGACGCCATGCACCGGCTGTATGAAAGGATGCGATAAAGAGAGGGCAGGGATTGTCTGAGAAAAGGATTCCGGTGGATCCGGCAGGCCGCAGTGGTCCATCCCCGTTGTCTACGGGCGCCGCGCGGTCAGCAGGAACACGGGGAAGCGTTTAAGGCTTCCGTCCGGGAGCGGTTTTTCCACCTCGGCCGCGGGGGCATGAGCGATGCCGGCGAAACCCGCCGCCGCAAACCTCCGCCCGAGACCTTCACGGTCGAAGCCGTCATGAAACGCGCCGGGGTTGGACCCCGCGTGAAACAGCCCCCCCTCGGGTTCCAGGTCCGCGACGGCGCACCACCCGCCGGGGAGGAGCGCTGCGCGGAACGTCGCGAGGGCGGCGTCCACGTCCTCGACGTGGTGCAGGGCCATGCTGGCGACAAGCAGGTGGAAAGGGGAGGGGAGGGTCGTCCCCTTGCCGAAATCGCGGTATACGGCCGTCGCCGCATCCAGGGCGCGGCGCCGGATCTTGTCGCGAAACACCTCCAGCATCCCCTGCGCGGCGTCCACGCCCGTCACCGAGCGGACGTGCGGGAGGAGGGCCAGGGCCAGCAGACCGGTGCCGCAGCCGAAATCCAGCACATCCATCTCCCGGTGCAGGGGGACGGCGCGCCGGATGGCGTGCGCCACGTCCTGCGCCAGCCGAACCCGCGGCGGGGTGTCCCATCCGGCGGCATGTCCACTGAAATCCTGATTTTCCACGACACCTTCCCCGGCCGGGGCCGTCTCTCCCTATAGCCGCTGGAAGTGTAGCACTTCTTCAGTCGGTCTGTCTGCGCGGAATCTCCGCGCCCGGACGACGTTCGACGGTCAGGATTTTGCCCGCGTCGAAGCGACGGGGCCCCTGCCAGGTACGCGCGGGGCTGTGGCTGCATGGAATCCTTTGTCGACAAGAATTTGCTTGGTAAAGCGGAAAACATGCGTATATGGTAGATCGTAATATGGTTATGTATGCAACAAAGATAAAAGAATCTGGATATCGGAGGGTAGAGTCACTATGAAAAACGGAAGGTTGCTTTTTTCCCTGTTGGCTGCCGCGGTTTTGACCATCCCCTTGCAAGCTTTGGCCCAGCCCGGTGGCGGCAGCGCCAATGTCGAACTGACCGCCAAGAGAGATACAAGCCAGGGGCCGTCGACGGGAGTTGCCGGAAAGTGGATCGCCAAGGAGGGCGACAACGACTTGAAGCTGGACATCAAGGTCGATGGGTCGAAACTGTCGGGAACCATTGAAAACACCCAATTCCCCGGACCGATCGCGTTCAAGGACGGCAAGGTGGAAGGAAACACCATCGCCTTCAGCTACATGCGTTCGGTTGGCGGCCAGGAAATGCCAATATCGTGGACGGGAACGCTTTCGGGCGACGAACTCAAGCTGAAGCGCAGTGTCGGCGGTGGGATGCCCGGCGGCGCACGTTGATCCCTTCGGGAAGTAAACGTCAATATTGAGGCAGAGAAGCAAGCGACGGCTGCCGCCGGCCACGAGAAAGCACGGTTCCGGCGGGGCGTCAACACCCGGGAAGCATCCGAAGGATGCTTCCCGGGAAGGCCGCAGGCGAGATCTCTGCCCGAGTGAAGCCGCAATCAATACCGTTTCGTCAAAAATCGATAGGGATCGTTCGATTCCCGGCTAAAAGACGCCTGCCGTGGAGATCATGCAGGAGAGCGTATTCCGGTGACAACCCGGTAGCTCCCCGCGGGCCAAAAGGATCAGTATGACCCCTCCGTCTCAATCTCCAAAGAGCCCAAGGATGACTACGCTTGGGGCATGGTGCATGATATTTATCATGGGACTCGCTATCAGCATTGTGAGTCTCGTAATCGGTCATCGCTTGGAATCTGATCGTGGCATGGTTTTATCCTTTGAGATTGGTGCGCTGTTCCTGATTGGGATCACGGCGATAGTTCATTACAGGGTCTCACAATTTCAAGAGGATCGCCGAGGGAAGAAAAAACTGCGTGAGGCAAAGCCTCTTGATACAAGCGGGCCATACGTCGCCCGATATGATCGTTCCGAAAGCTGGCTCATCCTAATCCTATCCGCAGTTTCCGTAACAGGATTGGTACATGTATTTATGGGTAACTTAGCGTTGAAGTTGCTGCCAATCATTCTCGCATTTGCCATCTTCGGAGTTTTCTCAACCATTGTGTATTTCACCAAAATCATGTTCACCCCCGAAGGCATAAGTGTGAAGAGTCTCTGGTTCAGGAGGATCACCGAACCATACTCGAACATAACCCGGATTCTTTATCGTATTACGGGCATTGAGATCGCCTTTGCAGACGGGCGTTCCATGAAGATCAGAAACGGGTTGGGTGAACGCAAAATAGTCTCTGCTTATCTGGAGAAATATTCGCCGCCATCCGTAGACCGTCAGTTGATCGGATTGTTCGGAAGAAGACTTTGATCGACCCCTGCAGGCAACATCGATGCGACCGTCCGGGCCGTGGCCGCCGCCGCATCACGGGTGCACGAAATGCTTGTGTCTTCGGGCGCCAATCTGTCGTAGAATGGGCTCAATTCTTTTGAAACGGGACAGGACTTGGGTGTGACGGCCGCATGAGGCGGCCGCTCGCGCGGTGGTATTCGGGTGCGGATCGGGCCGCCTGTCCTTCAACGAATGGTCCCGGGAAGAGACAACATGAAACGGCAACTGGAGAACAAGACGGCCATTGTCACCGGAGCAGGTTCGGGGATCGGGCGTGCCATAGCCGGAAGGTTTGCGCGGGAAGGGGCACGCGTGGTCATCGCCGAAATCAGGGCCGACACGGGGAAAAGCGCGGAAGAGGAGATCCGGAAGGCGGGCCACCAGGCCCTGTTCGTAGAGACCGACGTCTCCGATTCCGGAGAGGTCCGGAACATGGTCGAGATAACCATGCGGGAATTCGGCCCGGTGGACATCCTGGTCAACAA